>CAZSGN010000075.1:0-12039 GCA_964606415.1 uncultured Bacteroidales bacterium | reverse complement strand
ATCCAGTCCCGGCATAACAGAATTATAAGAAAAAAACTGCATATTCCACTGTTCCCACTGACCGGAAGCCATTATATTGTAACTGGGATAACGCTTTCCTACATGCTTTTCACCATAATTAAGTGAATCAAAAGCATTCCAACCATCTTTTGTCATGCCAGAGAGAGAAACATTAATGTACTGATCATCCGCCCATTGTTTTCCCATTTTTAAGCTACCTGCATATTTCCGGTAATTACCGGCAGAAAGCGTTAATTCACTTTGCTCTCCTTTAGAAGTAATCATGTTAACAATGCTGGTCAAAGTCTCCGGACCATACATCACAGAACCCGGACCGATAATCACCTCAATACGTTCAATATTATCAAGACTGACAGGCCCATCCAGGATCTCTGTCTCTGTAACCTGGTTAATGATATGCCCATTGAGCATAAATGTTATTTTCTCATTTCCATTTGGCGCTATCCCACGAATCTGTCCGACAAATTGCAAATCACGGTGAAAAACATTGAAACCCGGAATAGTAACCAACGCATCCTTTAAAGAACGATATCCTCTAGACCGGATTTGTTCTTTGGTAATCACATACATCACATTGGGAGCTTCATCAATTTTTTCAGTATTTTTAGAAGCCGTTACAACCTGAATATTCATCAAATCCTCCATTGACATATTCAATAAAGAATCATACTTATCCCGCTGATCAAAAGCAAGCAACCCAGATGTCTCTTCCTGTCCCCTGACTAAGAATTCTCCCCCCAGCAAAAACAAAAGTGAAGTGATAACAAGTATTCTTTTCATGGACCCTATATGAATATTCAATAATCGAAAATAAAAGATTTTTTAAAAAACAAAGAAAAAAAATTAGCTCAAAAAGCCAGCTTCTACCAAAACCAACCCTAATAAACCTTAAAAGTAAAAAAAGCAATAAACTAACAAGTTACATCAAAAAAAACAATCTCAAAATAAAATAAGCAATTTGAATCTAACGCTTACTAATCATCACATAATTAAAAGGTAAATCAATCATTTCAGAAAAATCTTCCCCGGCTTCTCTCATATCCTCATCACCTTCATCGTAATACCAATACACCTTTGCCATAACCCCTTTTTGCATATAAGCAACAACATCTATTAATATATCAGCCAGGAATTTGGCAGAAGAAGAATTAAAATAACCCAGTTTAAAATTTAACCTAAAAGGATAATCCTTGAATTCATCAATTTTATTTTCCGAAATCCGTTGTTCAAAAAAATCATTAAGAGACTGCACGACAGGCACGTAAAAATCCCTGACATTCTCCGGCCTTGAATTTCCTTCGATCTCGAAAACATGCTTATCCCCATCCAGCAAGATTCCCGGGGTTTTGTCTGTTGCATTCGTTTTGATTAATGCCATAGTATTTGTAATCATTAAAATTATCCGGCAGCAATAGTTGCCGAAGCAATGAAAAATGAATAATCCTTATTTAGCTTTTTAAACTGATAATCAATCTTAGTCTTAATGATTTTAGCAATGGTTATCAATCCTAACCCTGCTCCGCCTCGTTGCGATATAACCGCCGCTTTTACCTGCTCCTTATAATAATCTTTCAACTGACTCCTGCGCATCCCATTAATATGATCAATATGATTCTTAAGAAAACCCACACGTCCATGCTCAATAATATTCCCAGACTTAACAGTTAACTGATCGTTATTTGATAAAACGGTGATAAAAGGCAAGTAATCACTTTCAAGGCTTTCTAAAACAACGCCATGCCGGAAAACATTTCCAAGCAATTCTTCCACAACAGTATATAACTTCTTCGACATGATTTCCGGGAGCTGATATTTTTTTGATTCAGCATCTATTTGTTCAAGTACCTGATCTCGTTTAACACCATCGAATGGGCCCTTATGATAAAACAATTGCTTTATATTATGAGATTCTGATTTCCTGGGCATTTAATCATTTTTGACTTAAAAATACGTTTAATTTTTAAAAATAACAAAGCAGAAGTCACAGATAAAATGGTTAATATTGCAAATAAACGGCAAAAATAATGGCTGCATTACATTATTACAAAGCCTTTGGACTTACAATATCAAGTTGTTTTGACATTCCCGCATTCTCAACCTGCCCCAAAGAGGAAGCCGATGCCATGGTCACCAGTGGCAAGGTGCCAGCAACACTATCCAATCCTGTTTCAAAAGGCGTATGTTTCGAAGCTTCACCAAATGAATTTTTATTTCACCACCCTAATATTGGTAATGCGTTAGTCAAAGACGGTAATCGCATAATCATCCAAAAAAGTAAAAAAGCCAGTTCCCAAAATATTAATAATTTCATTTCGACCATCCTGATCACCGCCCTTATACAACAAAGAAAGATACTTACGCTACATGGCAGTGCTGTTTTATATAAAGGCAAAGCCATTTTATTCTGCGGACATTCCGGCCATGGCAAATCAACCATTGCTGCCGCATTTAACCAAAAAGGCTTTCCGGTTATTGCTGATGATTTGAGTGCGGTAATATGGCACAATCAACAAGCCTTTATTATCCCCTCTTTCCCGAAAATAAAATTATGGAAAGACATACTCCATTATTTCCCGGAATTTGATCAACAAAAAGAAACCTTCCATCCGGAGATGAATAAGTACTACATCAATATGGCAGGCAGTTTTTCTCCTGATCCCGTGCCAATCTCCCACATATTTATCCTGAAAAGACATAACAAGGAGATTTTTAAACTAAGTAAATTACAAGGAATAAAGAAGTTTGAAGAGCTCAAAAAAAATACCTTCCGGATGCGTTTCATTGAGGGATTTCAATTAACCGAAACACATTTCAAAACAGGAACCCGCCTGGCAGGGGCAACACCCATGAGCCTAATTGAAAGGCCTCACGGGAACAAAAAAGCTCCGGAGGAGAGTTATGAAAAAATCACCACATATTTAGAACAAGATGGTCAAACATAAGAACAAAGATGACCATATTATATGGCTGGTTTCTTACCCCAAATCAGGAAATACCTGGTTTAGGGTGCTGATGGGCAATCTCTTTAATGATAAAGAAGACCCTGTTTCTATTAACGACATTCCTTCATCAACCATCTCAAGCAACAGGAATATTTTTGACCAACTAACAGGCATCGAAGCATCCGACCTGTCATTTAATGAAGTTGAAGCACTTCGGCCCGAGGTATACAAATATTTCGCGGACAATCAACAAAAAACCATTTTCGTCAAAACCCATGATGCTTATACCTATACCAAAGAAGGACAGCCCCTTTTCCCAAATTACAAAACAAGGGGCGCCATATACCTGATCCGAAACCCCCTTGACGTAGCCATCTCTTTCGCACACCACTCCGATATGGAAATCGGGAAAATGATTGAAAAAATGCTGGACAATGAATATGGCCTTTGCAGAAATCCCAACAAACTACACAACCAACTAGAGCAAAAGCTATTAACATGGGAGCAACATGTCCGGTCATGGACCGAACAGGAAAACATTCCTGTTAAGGTAATCCGGTATGAAGACATGGTTGCCGACATCCGGAAAAGTATAAAAGATGCGCTTTCCTTTCTTAATCTTGACACAGATGATAAAAAAATAGAAGAAGCTATTCGCCTCAGCTCGCTGGAGAATCTTCAAAAACAGGAACAAGAAAAAGGATTCAGGGAAAAATCACCCAAATCGACCGCCTTCTTCCGGAAAGGCCAACCAGGCGAATGGAAAAATTTGCTGAGTCATGAGCAAATCAAACAAATAAGGAATAAATTTGCAGCAACCATGAAAAAATTTGATTATTAGACCCAATTAAAAAAAAATGAATAGCGACAGCATCATCCAAAGAAATCCGGATATTCTTGCCAGTAAACTGGATGAAGATTATGTAATGATGGATATGGAGAGCGGCCGGTACATTGGCACCAACCCGGTAGCAGCACGCATTTGGGAGCTGATTGAAGAACCTTTGTCTTTTGAGGCTTTAATCGATGCATTGCTTAAAGAATATGATATTAGCCGGGAACAATGCATTCAAGATGTAAGTGCTTTTCTTAAAGAAGCCCTGGAACAAAAACTAATCATTCTTGATGATCAGTAAAATCGCCAAAATACCGGTAAAAGAGTTTTTACTGCTGACATACACGCTCTTTTTATCAGCAAAGATTCGTTTTTACACCAAATTCATTCCCATTAAAACCATTCTGTCCAAAACATCAAGTTCGCAGCAAGACCGCCCACTAAACCAGGATGAACAAGATTACTTCCAGGCCGTACGCCGCAGTATTTACCGCAGCCACCACCGGGTCCCCTGGCGAATGAAATGCCTGGAGCAGGGGCTGGTGGCCAAACAAATACTAAATAAAAAAAAGATTCCCTCTACCCTCTTCTTAGGTATCAAGAAGAAAGGAGAGGAATATGACCTGCATGCATGGCTGCAATGTGGAGATAGATATTTAAGGGATAAGGGAAATGGATATGTAATTACAAAAGTGATCAAATAAAATGTAAATGATAAAATTTTCAATCAATTTGTTAAAAAACAATGATTATGGAATATTTAAGAGATAGAATAACAATCGATGAAAAGATATGTAATGGTAAACCTACGATTAGAGGCAAAAGAATTACCGTTAACACAATTCTTAATTTCTTAAGTTCTGGTGATTCAGAAAAAGAAATTCTAAAACAGTATCCAGGACTTGAAAAAGAAGATATCAAGGCATGTCTTCAATTTGCAGCTGATTTAATGAATAAGAACTATATGATCAAACCAGTTGCATAATGAGCAAGTATATCATTGACGCAAACCTATCATATTGATCCCTTATGTTTTGCCTTATTAGTTAACTGTATTCCCGACATTAAAATGCGACATTAAAATATTAATTGCGGATCAGGAGTTCTGAAATTACTTGAGGGGAACTTCATAAGAAATCATTCATTTTTAGTCCCGCTCACTTCCGGCCAGATACAATAATGCTTTCATAACCATGGCCTTGCTTTTATGTGAAGCTGAAGCTTCATGAAAATGATTAATCAATGCCTCCCGGTCGAAACATGAATGATTTTTTATGCTTTTAAACAAGTTAAATATTTGTTCCTCTTCTTGATCATACCTGCTTAAAAAAGAAGGATTTAAAAGGCCGGATTTATCCTTTCGCCATTGTATATCATGAGGCAAAAGACCATCCATGGCATGTCTTATAAGGTTTCTGCCCCAGCCATTCCGCACTTTCAATTCAAGCGGCACCTGCAAGTAAAATTCAATTAATTCGCGGTCCAATAAAGGATAGCGATATTCAATGCCATAAGCCGGTGTAACAGCAGCCAATTCTTCTACCCTTCTGAAAATTAATAAATGGAAAAAGCGCTCCATCAATAATCCTTCGTAAGATTTATGGTGGATAGAAGAATCCATGGCATCAGGAAGGCTATCTTTAAAGCCTGGCTCCAGGGGTATATGATCCCAGTTCAAAGATTTCGCCATGCTTGAAAAACGGCTCCAGACAGAATAAGGGAAAAGTCCCTTTAATAAAATACCACCAATAAAAGGCACCCGTTTTTTTTGATTTTGAAACTTAAAATATAAAGCAATCTCCTTTTTCAAATGGCTCCATTGGCCCTTGACAAACCAATCAAGAAAAACATTCCGGTAACCGGCAGAAACCATTTGGTCACCACCAATCCCGGACAATACAACATTTACCCCATTCTCCTGCGCCATTTCCAAAAGAACATCTGAAAAAACAACATAAGAATCATGCAATGGCGCCCCATATAAATCCTTTGCTCTTTTAAGGGAATCCAGAAAACCACGGCCCCTGGCATAAACCGAATGATGATTTTTTAATACTAAAAAATCCACGACCTTATTAATATGCTGACTTTCATCATGCAACCTTTGTCCATAAATCTCCTTATCTTCCGGAGAAAAAACATTCGAAAAAGAATAAATATTTTGGTGTTTTGAAGCAATCGCTGCAATAGATGAAGAATCAAGCCCACCACTCAGCTCCACTCCTGTAGGTCCGTTTGAATCCATGCGATTTATTACCGCCCGGGATAATAATTCATGAAAACGTTCATAATAATCAGATTCTTTGGTATAAAGATGCTTAGGTTTATTCTTTAATGAATAATAACTTCTTAGTTCCTGGTGAACAGGAGTGAAAAGGCCAATTTCCCCGGGCGCTATCATGCGAATTTGTTCATAATAAGTTCCGGATAAATCAGTTTGATAACTTAAAAAATGTGTTGGCCACCAAAATTTATCCTCATCTAAATATTGTTCCCCAACAATATCTTTTACTGCTTTTAAAGAATTACTGAAAACCATATAATCAGGGGACCGGTAAAAGTAAAGCGGAATAACACCAATTTGATCCCGGCACAGGGAAAGTGATTTTGTTTTAATATCAAAATAAAAAAAAATAAAATCGCCATAAAAATCATTGATTCCTTCATCCCCATTTTTTTGCCACACATCAAGAAAATCCTGCGCATTCATTTGTTTATTTAACAATGCAGGTGAACGATCCATTCTCCATTTACCGCCTGCAATGGAATTTTCTTCAATATTAAGATGAGTTGACTTGTCTTTCATTAAAGCATCACTCATAAAGACAGTAATGCTATCCCTTTTAATCACATGAAGTGCGCCTGACACCTTGCCGGGGAGCTGAGACAAACTTCTGTCACAGTAATATATGATACCACCAATAACATCCATTAATTAAAGCAGTTGACTTTGACTAAAAAAATCCCTAACTTTGTCATTCTAAAATAAATATTAAAAGAATTTAAACCAACAAAGTAATGAATAATAAGAAGACAACAAAACAAAAAGACCTTAAAAAGTGGACCACACCTCGGATTATTAACATCAATATTTCTAATACAGAATCGGGATATGTAACTGGCACCGAAAAACCTACGTCAGAATTTTCTGAATAATGAAATGATTTAAAAACCCTAAGTTTATACCTAAAAATTCATAATATGAAACAATTAATCATTTTAGGCCTATGTCTGTCTAATTTCATCTACATTTCCGCACAAAACTGGAATCATTCTTATCATTTTGAATCCTCCCTTTTATCAAACATTTCTCAATCTGTTATTGATCCGGAAACAAATGATATTTATGTTACCGGAACTTTTAATAGTGATATCTTTTATAATAATGACACACTTACCAGCAATTTTATTGATATTTTTATAGCCAAACTGGATAGCAATTTAAAGATTGCATGGGTTAAAAAAATCACTGGCCCAAAAGTACAAGCTAAACCAACAATCGTTTATAACAATAACAATTTATATATTGCCGGTGCATTCAATGACTCAACATCATTTAGTTCAACAGATGGATTAGCTAACCAAGGTCATTTTGATGCTTTTATTGCAAATTATGATTCAGACGGGAACTTCAAATGGGTAACAAGCATTGGCCATAGCAATTATTATGAGGCACCCTATTACATTGAAAAAGACCAAGACAACAATTTACTATGCCTTATTGAATATCAAGATACATTGTCAATTAATGACACGATTTATGAAACATACAACAGCGGTATAAAAAATAATGCTATTGTTAAAGTTAAACCCGACGGCAGTATCAATAAAGTTAAAAACTATCCCTCCTCTAATTCTTCAAGATTTGAGGCCATTAAATCAATTGAGGGGAAATATTATGTCAGTGGTCAATTTAGCGGTAAATTATTTTTAAATCAAGACAGTATTTATTCTTCAAGCCAGGACTTATTCGTCTTCAAAACTAATTCAAATTTTGAAAACATAGAATGGATCAGGAGATCATATGGGGACGGGGCAAGCGGCGCAGGAACATTTACTTATGATGAATACAATAATATTTATCTATCAGGATATTTTGAAAGCGATACTTTATTCCTTGACACCAATACGAACGATGCAAACATTAAAACATACATTGTAAATAATGGCTTAAGCGATATTTTTTTAATCAAACTTAATGAGTCAGGGCATTTACAATGGATCAATAATTATGGAGAAGACGGAGAAGATCGAGGACGTAGCATTGTCGTTCAGGATAATTTCATTTATATCACAGGACATTTCGGCAAACAATTAGTTTTTGGAGATGACTCCCTTTATTCATCAAACAGTACAGACTATAACTTTTATTTTGGCCTAATTAATTCAAATGGAGATGAACTGGGCGCTATTCCTTTAACGAAATCTGGCACTGGAAATGAATCGGGAAAATTTATCTCAACAACTCAAGAAGGATTCATATATGTCAGTGGTACATTTTCCTCTGATACTATTGCTCTTGATGATTCTACATATATTAAACCTTCGGGGTCGAATTTTAACTCCTTCGTCGCCCGCTATGATCCATCTCTCTCTGCTACTTTTACCGAGCAGCAAGACATATCCTGTTTTGGAGCACAGGATGGGGCGCTGACTGCCGAGGCTTATTTTGGCATTCCCCCTTATCATTATGAATGGAATACCGGGGATACCACCAACCGGATATTCAACCTTCCACCGGACAACTACACAGTAACAATTACCGATGCTCTTGAAAATACCGTGGTCCGTAATATATCACTTACCGAGCCGGACGAGATTATTATTGACACCGTTGCTGTGTCTGACCTGGACTGTTATGATGACCATGACGGCGCCATAAGTATTGACGTCAGCGGTGGCGCAGGTGATTTCTCCTATACCTGGGATGGACCGGGATCAGGCATTGTGTCTTATGCCCAGGATCAAAGCGGACTGGGAAGTGGTGTATTTACCGTTACAGTCACCGACCAAAACGAATGCACCAATACAGCCTCTTTTACCATAGATGCCCCGGAACCTATTCAGCTTATTAATACACTTGTCACGCCAGTTGACCCTCCCGGATCATCAAACGGAGCCATTGATATTACACCAACAGGAGGACAGGGAGATACCACACAGTGGACATACGATTGGGATGCACAATCACCCTTAACTTTTACAGCATCAACACAGGATATTGAAAACCTTGACGGAGGCGTTTATGACCTGACATTAACTGATTCGACAGGATGCACCTACGACACATCATTCGTGGTCAATGATTCGGCCATCCTGATCGCCTATGTAGATGGCCTTCAGCATGTGACTTGCAAAGGCGACAGCAACGGATATGCATCGCTGGCTATATTAAATGATGAAGGCACCCTCCAATACAAATGGGAAAACAACAATGGGGATTCGATTGCAAACACCCCATCAGTCAATGATCTGGCAGCGGGGAAATATTATATCACCGTGGCAGACCAAACACTGGATGATTCAGCCTATGCATCCTTAACCATCCTGGAAGCTGGTTCATCATTAAAAATCGACCAGGTGCAAACCATTGATATCGATTGTTTTGGTGATGGCGATGGGTTAATAGAAATCCAGGCCTCAGGCGGCCAAAAACCTTATTCCTATAACTGGTCAAACGGATCATCCACAGAAGATTTAACAGGCATGGATGAGGGTACTTTTTACCTTACACTAACAGATGACTATGGCTGCCAGTTGGATACCTTCGCATCCATTAATGAGCCATCTGCTATTACACTTACGGACACCATTTTACAGGAAATATCTTGTAACGGCCTAAACAATGGCATTATTGAAGTGAATGCAAGTGGCGGAACAGGCACAAAAAGTTACAGGTGGAATGACCCCAAAAGCCAGGTAACCAAAAGAGCGTCCGAACTGTATGCCGGCCAATATACCGTTACCGTTACCGATGCGGCCGAATGTAATGTGAGTACCACCATCAACCTGAGCGAGCCGGACGCCCTTGTCATTAATGCATCCGTACAACAAATCAGCTGCTTCGGTGAAACAGACGGGATTATCTTTACTTCAGTGGAAGGAGGCAACTCTCCTTTTACTTACCAGTGGAGCAAAGACGGGAGTTTGTTTGCCACCGACCCAGACCTGACCAACCTTGAAGAAGCAACTTACAACCTTACGGTAACTGATGATAACAATTGCAAAAAAAACGGCTCCTACTCCATTGCAGAACCTGCTGAAATAACCATTAACCAGGTAGACAAGAACAATGTCACCGGATGCTGGTATAATGAAAACGGCATGATCTCCGTTGATGCATCAGGAGGAAGCGGAAATTTAAGTTATACACTTGAGCCAGCGGTATTACCAGCAAATGATTCCGGTATATTTCACAACCTTCCCGGAGATAAATACGTGATAGAAGTAACTGATGCCAATGATTGCGGACCTTTCAAAACAGACAGTCAACATATAACCACACCATCACCGATCTCTATCGATTCTATAAAGACAAAAGAATCAAGCGGAGCAGCAGATGGATCTATTAATATTTTTGCTGGTGGTGGGACAGGATCATTGAAATACATCCTCAATCAAAATGACACGAATACCACTGGCACATTTGAAGAACTTGGGACAGGCGATTACAATATCAGGCTACTCGACCAAAACAGCTGCATCCTTGACACCAACAATATCAGCATTGGTTTAAGCAGCATTGATGATATCCGGATAAACAGGGAAGATATTAAGGTTTATCCTGTGCCGGTCAATAATATATTAACTATCCAGGTCAATAATAAAATTGAAAAGATTAAAACCATAAATGTTACCAACCAGGAAGGGAAACAATTGCTTTTTTCGGCTCCCGAAAAACAGACAGAAACTCATGAAATTAATCTCAAGAAGCTAAAACCCGGATCATACCTGGTAAATATTCAAACATCCAACCGGCGATACACAAAAGTGATTATCAAAAAATAAGCAACCAAAAAATAGCCGGGCAAATTTACCCGGCTATTTTTTGATCTGTGAAAATATTTAGAATATCTCTAAATAAGCAAAGCCGTGCCCCATGCAAACTATAGCAAATTAACGCATTTTTTACGGTTTTTTCCCTTAAAAAAATTTGCATTTAACACCGCAATAACATATATTTGTCATATTGGATAAAGACCCTGAGTTTCAATACACTAACAAACAAGCTGCCTGACCTGAAAACAGCTTGTTTGAAGAAAATTTACGTTACGTTGACCCTAATTTTATTTAATATGAAAAAAATACCTTTGTATTATCGTATGGCATTAATTATTTTATTTTGCTGTACACCCATCTATACTTTTTCACAAATCAGCATTGATGCAAATACTGAAGATGCAAGTTGTTACGGAAAGGCAGATGGAGCCATAAGCCTTTCTGTGTCAGGAGGGGAATCCCCTTACACATACAATTGGTCCAATGGTGCAAGTAGCCAGAATCTAACTAATCTAAAAAAAGGATACTACAATGTAACCGTATCCGGCTCCGGAGGTGATCAAGCTACAGCTTTTTATACCATTGATGAACCAGCTCCAATTACCATCGAAACATATGTGGACCGCTCAATGGTATGCTACGAAGAGTCAACATTCTCCATTGCCACATCAGAAGGAGGAACAGGAGCCATTAGCTATCAATGGGACGATCCCCAACAACAAAAAACAGCCAAAGCAACAGGGCTCCCAGCCGGAAGCTATAATGTAACCGCTAATGATGAAAACGGATGTCAGGCAACATCTTCCATCACTATTACTGAATTTGCCCCTATTGAAATTGAAACCGAAAGCATAGAAGACGTGTCATGCACAGGGGGAGAAAACGGACTGATAAGCATTGACATCTCAGGAGGGAAAAAACCTTATCATACTGAATGGTCAAATAACCAGACAAACACCAACACGATTTCCAGCCTCACGGCCGGAAACTATTACGTAACCGCTACTGATGATATCGGCTGCCAGGCCACAAAAGAATACACCATCACTGAGCCGGATAACTACTTTGGAATTAATATAACAGATGTAGAATTGGAAGACATTACTTGTCATGGATATTCAGACGGCAGTATCCATTTAAGCCTGGAAGACCCCGACAAATCGTTCAGCCTGCAATGGAATTCGAATGACGGCGGAGGCCTTATTGAAAATGATACGTCCATTACCGGCCTTGAGGCAGGAA
>CAZSGN010000074.1:1916-12052 GCA_964606415.1 uncultured Bacteroidales bacterium | reverse complement strand
CAACGAGCATAGCAATCTTGTCGGCATGTGTTGGCGCCTTCTCCGAATGCTGATAAATGACATATGATCCTGTTTCAATAAAAGTCAGCACAACGCCATCGATTTCGGGCACCAATGCCAATAAACTATCATAATCGTTATACACCCACTGCCAAAACTCAGGATTATCTAAGTCAAGCTGCTTATGAATACCACCTTCAAACTTAGTTGTGTGATGTGTAAGGTTTTGCTCTTCCTGAGGTTTGACTTTAAATTTGTCAGGATAATAATCCATATTGTAAAACGCATGATCCCATACATAAACATTTTCGATGCCCCGTTTGTGAGCTTCCTGTGTAAAATAATTAACATCCTCGCGGCACTTCTCATCTTTCATATCTTTCAGGTCATGACAAAGCTGGTAATGCGTAAGTTCGATATGATTTACACCCCAGGCAGCAGCAGAATCGAGCTTTTCGAGGTTTAGCTCTTTGTTGTTCGAAAGGAAATTCCACCCGCGGTAAGTGTATTTCTCTTGTGACTCTTCCTTTTGCGAGCAACTTGCTAAAAAATTTATTACTACTACTATTTGAGTTATGTTTTTTATGTTATGTATTTTTTGATCCATAAAAGTTAAAATCAAACACGCATTTTTAAGTCTTTTTATCACTTTTACGGTTATTTTATTATTTCAATATTACTATCCATTAACTTTATCAAATCAGTTTTTTCATCAGATGCTTTTACCTGGCTTAAATCGATATAACCACCTGTTAACTTTTCTCCTACAATAACAGAAAATTCTGCTTGTTTTGCTTTGCTATAGTCATGTTTAAAATTCAGGTCAAAGTCTCCATTGATTATTCTGACAGGAATTTGCCAATCTTCCGGGACATTCTCTCCCGGCCATGCAATGGTTAAATTATTAATTCTTATAACTTTCATATTTTTTGCAACAATGGCGCCTCTTGCCTTGATCATTTCCGGGTGTTGCTGAGGAAATTGCTGACTTTTTATTACTTGTCCAACAGGCTCGGGATCTTCAATAAAAGGATACTCCAGATGGAGATTCTCGAGCCTCACATTCTCAATTGTACCACCCTCATCAGCTGTCATTAACAAACGTCCATCCGTTTTACAAATCATATTATCAACAAAAACATTTTTAATTACTCCAAGAGAAGAATTTTTGTTGCGTTTGGTAACCATCAACTGAATAGGCCTGTTTAAGACCAGTGGCGCTTTGGTTGTTCCAACAATATTTGATACTATGACATCTTCTGCCGTGGCACCGTCCCGTATATAGATTGCAAATAATCTTGACGCAGCCCTCACAGCACAGTTACTAAAAGCAATACGCCTAAAATCAGCATAGGACTCCGTTCCAAGCTTCAATGCCGCACAGAGCGTTTCCAGTGTACAATTGGTAACCACAATATCTTCACAGGATTTTCCATGCATCCATGTTTTGAGCACAATCGCATCATCACAGGTAGTAATATCACAGTTCGAAACGCGCACGAAACGGGATCCTGTAATATCTATACCGTCTGCATTGGGAGCAAAGAGACTGTTCTTAATCTTTATCCCGTCAATCACAATATCTTCTGAATGCAAAACATGACAAGTCCAATTCGGAGAATTTGTTTATAAGTGTAATATCCCGGATTTTAATATTCTTACAGTCAGCCACCTCAAGCAAAGCATTTGGCCTTTCTTTTTTCGCTCTGATCCAGTGTGGCAACGTTGGATTATTGTCCCAGTAAAAAAGACCCTGTCCATCAATCCCTCCTTTTCCTGAAATAATTACATTTTCTGCTTCATGCAAAGAAACCAGGTATCTTCGTGTAATATCATTTCCATGTTGATCAAAACTCTTATGAGATGGGTATGACATCATATCTTTACTACCAAAAACAGTAGCCCCTCCTTCAACAATAAAATGAATATTGCTTTTTATCTCTATCCCACTGATCAGATAATTTCCGGCAGGAACAACAACAGTTCCTCCTCCGTTTTCATTAGCTTTATCTATAGCATCCTGAAAAGCTTTCTGGCTATCAAATGCAGTATCCGGTTTTGCACCAAAATCTTTCACATTGTACGTTGTTGAAAAAACATCCGTCACACAAAACCAAATAACTGTAATTAATACAAATCCTGTCATTGTTTATTATTATGTATTATAATGAAATATTAAAGATTTTCAACCACACATCCCTGATTACGGCTTCCAATATTTACTCTCTGTTCTTTCTGTATTCAGATATTCAATCATTTTTTTTGTAATCTCAGGATGATCTTTTGCAATGTTATTATCTTCAGCAAGATCTTTTGATAAATTATATAACTCCAGGGTATCACTCATTTCATATCTTACCGCCTTCCAGTTTTTCCATCTTGCAGCCTGTGCAAATTGTCCCTCATGAAACTCCCAGTACATAAAACGATTACCTGATGGCAAATTTTCGCCTTTTAATAATGGCGCTATACTAATTCCATCAATATTGTCTGGCAGTGATGCTCCTGTTATCTCGGCCAAAGTAGGCATAACATCAGGAAAATACCAAGGATGATCACTCACCTCGCCAGCGGGAACTAAACCGGGCATTCGGACAATCATCGGGACCCTAATCCCACCCTCATACATATCTCTCTTTCTACCTTTCAAAGCTCCACTACTATTAAATAGCCCTTCATATCTATTGGCAGCACCATTGTCTGAACAAAAAAAGACCAAGGTATTGGAATCAATCCCATATTCTTTTAATGCATCAAACAACAAGCCCATATCTTTATCAATTCTTTCAATCATCCCGGCATAAACTTTCTGCTGGTCACTCCAGTCTTTGTCATCAAATTGAGCGTATTCTTCTTCCGGAATAATAAAACCACCATGTGGCAATGTATAAGGAACATACAGAAAAAAACTGGTGTCTTTATTCTTGTCAATAAAGTTTAAAGCTCTTTGGGTTAAAAGGTCATGTTCAAAAGTGGTGGTTTTCCCCTTACAACACCTTTCATTACCTTTTAAACAAAATGTATCCTGGTTATCCCATAAATATTCCGGAAAATGCCAGTGTGCCCGTTTTTGATTTAAAAATCCAAACCACTCATCAAACCCCTGATTATTGGGTTCACCCGGAGTTTGATTCTCGCCCAAGCCCCATTTGCCAAACATTCCGGTTACGTAATCTTTACCTTTCAATATTTCAGCAAGGGTAGTATCACTTTCATTCAACGGAACTCTTTTCGGATTGGCATAAGGAGTAGGTATTTGCGCTTTATTCCCTCTTAACGTGGTGTGCCCGGTATGTTGCCCTGTCATTAAGGCACTCCGTGCAGGGGCACTTACCGGCGATCCGGAATAACATTCCGTAAAACGCATCCCTTCTTGTGCCATCTTATCTATGTTGGGAGTTTTAATAACTTGCTGTCCATAACAGCCTAAATCGCCATAGCCCATATCATCAACCATAATATAAATGATATTGGGGGCTATTTTCTTGGTTTCTTTTTTCTCTTTTGAATCCTGACAAGATAAAAGCACAAAAGGAACAACGGAAAGATATGCGTAATAATTCTTCATAACTATGTATTCTTTATTATTAAAAAATCTAAAAACTTTGAAACAAATATACTGTAATTTAAAAAAAAAAACAACACTATATATGCTCACTCCTATATACAATACACGCGCTAACACTCTCTATGATTTTAACAACCAGTACTTTGCAATAAGCCTTAATTAAAACAAGATCAGTTTGAAAAAAAATAAGATCAGAAAAAGAAGAATGGAACGATACAATAATTTTGTTTAAAAACAAAAAAATGAAACAATTTCTCATATATTCATATTTTTATATAAATTTAATCCTGCTAATAAATCAACATGTTCATGAATAAAGAGCAATATATTATAGAACTACTTAAAGACGAACTGGAATTCAAGTATCACAATGGAGACAGGGTGACATGGACGCATCATGATTATCAAAATCTTTCGAATTTTATACACAAAAAATCAGGCATTTCGATCAGTATAAGCACACTAAAAAGATTATATGGAAAAATCGCCAGTGATAGCACCCCACGTCACAGCTCTTTAGATGCTATTTGCATCTACCTGGGATATAAAAGCTGGTATGATTATCAGCAAAAAAAAGAATCCACTATACCCATTAATAAAAATAAATCAAAAAAAAGTAAAAAGAAAAGATTCTCTATTCTCTCTTATTTTATTATTGCCCTCGTTTTACTTATTGGGAGTTATTTTTCCATAGATTTTTTTTTACAACCCGGCAAAACGTAATATAGGCAAAAAATTTATCTTCGAGATAGCTGACACTTTCGGCATTGCACCCCATTCCTTTAAACTAAAGGTTGACATCAGGAATCTTAAAGGCGATAACTTCCGGATCACACATCCCGAACGAATTCCTCATGATTTTTATTTAGACAATAAAGATACGGTTCTTTATTTCTTTTTTCGTGAAATTGGCATTAAAGATTTATCCTTATGGCAAAAGGATATAAAACTAAAAACGATCAGATTTTATACCGTACATGATAAGTGGACAGCGGAAGTGCGTTTTAATAATAAGTCAACCTGGTTTTATAAAGAAAACCAACTACTAAATGACTCTACCCTTACCCTTCCGAAAAAAAAATTTATGGGAGACGTGAGACTTGAGGGATTTAAAGATGTGAAATATATTTCGGGTTTTTACCATGCTTTTCCATTGGATCATTTCAAATTAAAAACACGGTATCGCTATGTCCCCATAGATGGGTATGATGCTTGCCTGAAGTCTCATTTTTCGATTACCGGGAAAAAAGGGTTTCTGTCATTTCCTTTGGGACATAAGTCCTGCCTAAAAGGGTTATATGTATTTATTGATACCAATAGCTATTATTACCCCGTCATTCAATACCCTGAGCTATTTTCGTACAACAGCCCCGAATGGGTAGATGTGATGATTATTAAAAATCCTAATAAGGTGAAAGTATACCGGGACAACCAATTAATCATCAATAAAGAGTGCAACAGTAGCTGGGGTGATTATTTATTTACAATACACCAATTTATAAGCGGTAATGGCGAGATAGATTATTTTCAGTTGTATGATAAAAATGATTCGTTGGTGTATGCGAAAGAGTTTAATGTGAAGACAGATCAATAAGTTTCCGGACACATCAAAAAAAAAATAATGTTCCGAGCCATGACAATATTTTTACACACACATTTTGAGATAATATCGAATTCTTTTACTCAAAAGAATTGCAAAACAACCTTGCCCTGCAGAGTAAATAAATATTTTTAGAATAGTTAAACTTTCTTTTCTAAATTTTAAACATGTTATTACTATATAAACTTTCTTCTTTTTCCCCCGCTGAAAAGCGAGATTATATCTAAGTAAAGCGCTATTTCGTTTCACTCATACCGCATAACTTAGATAAAACTTAATGAAAAAGAAGCAAAAAATCAAGGCTGTCAGGTATTTTTTGACAAGTGCTACGAAAACAGTTTTTTCACGCAACACAACAGATAGCAGCGCCTCTGCTAAACGAAAAAACAAGATAATGGCAAATTACCAGTTTTCAATAGTCCCGACTGTATTGCTTGCTTGTGCCACCCGCAAAACTGTTTTCTTGACTTGTAACAAAAAATCCCTGAATGCCGGAATGTCGCTTAAAAAATATCATCATTGAATAAATGATTCAAGATAAAACGATACAATTTTACGACATTATAAATTGTTTTTATATTTTAATAAGTTATGGATTCACAAAACTGGGATCAGGAGTTCTGAACATTTAATATCCACCCTAATCTTTCACTGATCCCTAATAATGAAATTGGTTTCCGGATAGACAGAAAAATTGCTGACGGCGACTGGCAAACAATAGCATACCGACCAAGGAACGAGAGCGGAAGTGAATGGGAATACCCAGGGAAAGATTTTGACGGTAAAACGATATGTGGCGGACAAGGAATAATCGATTTAAACAAGCAAAAATGGATCGATTACATGGCACCAAAAAACAAAACCCTAACTTACCGGGCCATAGCCATTAACTGTGCAGATGATGAATCGGGAGCAACTGATACTGTTATAATCACGAAGAATGAAAAACTTTATCAGAAAACAGATGATGAAATTAAAGTATACCCCCTCGTCACCAAGGATCAGATTCATATTATTAATGCACAAAACGAAACCATATCCCTTTTAACACTCAAAGGAGAAATTCTCCTGCATCAAAACATTTCCAACAGCAATACAGTCATTAACCTGGGTGCTTATACAAATGGGTTCTACCTGCTTAAAGCAGGGAAACAGGTTTTTAAAATAATCAAACATTAAGGAAACATAATACGACAAAAAAACTGACTTAACGAATAAGCACTTTGCGCGTCTGAACCTTTTGGCCTGATAAAACCCTCAAAATATAAACACCGGGAGTAAAGCCTGAAACATCTAATTGATACTGGCCCATTTGGCTAATTTGCTCTGTAACAATTTGGCCTGCAAGCGTCAGTAATTCAAGCTTAAAACCACTGTCCGATTCTATATTGAGTATTTCACTAGCCGGGAGTGGGTAAACATGTAAATTCCAGGAAAACTTTTCCTCTTTTTTAGTATTATTAACTGATGTCACTTCATCATCAATAAAGACAGCAGAAGTCTCATTTGAGGCACCTGCATCATCATCATCACAATTAACAGCAACCACCCGGTAATAATTATCAACACCGCGGGCAGGCATATAATCCCGCCAGCGCAATTCATGATAGGTCCCCGGAGAAGAATTAATATTGTCTTGGCGCGGGCGGTAAGAAATGGTTTCCCAATTCCCTGATGCCCCCACTTTCCTCTCCAGCCGAAAACCTATTTCACTGTCACTATTATCTGACCATGATATTTCGACAAAAGATTTTCCGGGAGACAGATCCGCCGATACACCAGATGGTGCAGCAAGAGTTCCTGAAGGACAACTATCAAGCACTGAATATTCCGTTGTCGTTGTAATAGGCGCAGCATTATTTTCAACAATCGATACATCGTACATATCACCAGCCTTGTAATTACCAACAGCCTCCGGTTTATTCCATGCCCACAACGCACCATACTGGGAAACATCATAACCTGCCATATAACCACTCAACCCTTCATTCCTGGTAATACTAAAAGACTCAATAGTACTCATTCCTCCATGCGCCTGCCACAAAATCCCTTCACCATCATTTCCCGGATTAGAGCCTGTATTATTATAATAATTACTGTCAATCCAGCCATAAGCACCAGCCATATCAAAAGCACGTGATAAATTATCTGAGACTTTGCCACTACCACCAGGTTGTGATTCATTAAATCCATCAAGCGTTAATTCCCAGCCCGAGCCCAAACCATAAATATCGGCACCTTCCTGTAAAAAATCCCGTTCATTAATATTATTCCGTACAAGCAACCATTTCCCAGATAATTCAAAGCCTTTCGAACCATGATTATAAACAAAATTATCCCTGACCACAACATTCTCATGCTTATATCCCATCACATTATTATTAAAAGGATTCAAGTAACCTTTGTTAATATCCAGTCCAAAAATCTTTCCATAATCAAAAAGCAAGGTGCTCCAATGGTTACTATCCGTACCATAAACAGCCGTCGTTTGCCCATATTTAAAACAATCATCACTTTTCGGCAACCAATTATTTGCAACAAAAACATCATCGCCATAAATCCCAATGCGGGCGCCAAATTTATACATATAATAAAAATCATCTATGGTATCAAATTTTTCCTTGGCATAATTAATCAGATTATCATTGGACACAGTTGAATTAACCAGGGCGCACCCCATCACCAACCGTCCGGAACCAGCACCCAGATATGATCCTGATAAAGGAGCCCCCGCGAAAATGTCCATGGGGTGGGTTCCATCAGGAACACGATCTGCCCAACGTCCTACAGCGGCTTTGCTACTATACCAGGCATCGGCTGTAGCCCATGTATTTCCAAAATCACACTGCCCGCCAAAATAAACAGACGCCCCTTCTAATCGAACCCATACCACCCCAACATGATCCACCTCCTTTAAATCCTCCCCTTCTGAAGGCATCAAACCTATAAAATTCCAGGCCTTAGGAATTTCATTTCCGTCACCTTTATCTGTATAAGGAAACTTAAACACTGTCTGATTCCCCAACGTATCATCAAGAGCATGCTCGTTTTGCCCGGGACGCTCACCACGAATCACAACTCCGGATTTCAGCATTAATCCCCGACCCTGTGCCGTATCAAACATAGGCGAAGAAAAATCATATACTCCTGCGGGGAAATACATAACACCTCCCCCCTGCGCATGCAAATCATCACGCGCATTTTCAAACTTCTCAAACCAATCAGCGCCATCATTATACTCAGACATATCTATTACATTACTCCACTGAACAGAATCTGTCCATATCGGATAATAGCCATTGCCATAATAAGCACGAACCGGATTACTGGTGGGCGGACTTGCAATCAATAAACCGGCAAAAGAGAGCAAAAATATCATTAATGTAATGAACCTGAAATTTACCATTGCGTTCTCACGTATTTTCATGATTATAATATTATGTAAAACAACAATTAGTTCCTAAATCATTTTTTCAATGATACGCAAAAATAAACATATTCCAATGACAAAACCCGGACTTGTTGTGGCAAAATAAAGCACTTTCCTAAAACGTGCAGAAAAAGAAAAGTTACAAGCCTCACATTTACTCAATTGGAAAAGCAAAACAGCTCAAATTAGGTGATAAGTTTTTATATTTGCATAATTTTGCATACAACCAATGCTATTTATCAATGATCAACCTTTTATCTGCAGAGAACCTGTCTAAAAACTACGGAGAACGGATTCTATTTGAAAACCTAAATCTTGGGCTCAACCAGGGAGACAAAACAGCCCTTATTGCACAAAACGGCACAGGTAAATCTACCTTGCTTAAAATATTATCCGGGCATGACACGCCGGATTCAGGCATTGTTGTAACCCGAAAAGGTATTCGCACCGGCTATCTGCCCCAAGAACCCGTTTTTAATGAAAACTTAACCATAGAAGAACGGATTAAAAAAGGGAATGATGAATTAATGGCAGTCATTGATCAATACGAAGACGCATTAAAAGCCCAAAGCGATGATTTCACAACAGCGAATCAAAACAGGCTTGAAAAAGCGATCAGTGAAATGGACCGCAAAGGTGCATGGGATTATGAACAGCGCTTAAAATCTATTCTGACCCATTTCCACATCACCGATCTGAAGCAAACCATCAAAACATTGTCTGGCGGCCAAAAAAAACGACTCGCCATGGCTTTGGTACTGATCGACAATCCGGACATCCTGTTGCTTGATGAGCCCACCAACCACCTGGACATTAACCTGATCGAATGGCTTGAAAATTACCTGCTCTCTGCCAATACCACATTGCTCATGGTCACTCATGACAGGTATTTTTTAGATACCGTCTGTAACACAATCATCGAACTGGATCAGGGCAATCTTTACACTTACCAGGGCAATTACAGTTATTTCCTCGAAAAACGAGCGGAACGAATCAGCAACCAGGAAATGGAGGTGGACAAGGCAACAAAACTGATGAAGAAAGAGCTGGACTGGATTAACAGGAGCCCTAAAGCAAGAACACATAAATCAAAATCACGAATTGATGCCTTCTACCAAACCAAAGAAAAAGCCTCGCAAAAAAGAGATGATCAGGAAATAAAATTAGAGGTGAATGCTAAAAGAATGGGAGATAAGATCCTCGAATTAAAAAACATCAGCAAAAAATACGGCGAACTGGAAATAATCAGGAATTTTGAGTACCTGTTTAAAAAAGGAGAAAAGATTGGTATAGTCGGAAAAAACGGGGTTGGAAAATCAACGCTTCTAAATATTATTACAGGCAAAGAAGAAGCCGATTCCGGAAAGATCATCAAAGGAGAAACCGTCGAGTTTGGATATTATCACCAGATGGGCATCCAGAATAAAGATGATTACCGCGTTATTGATGTGTTAACAGAAATAGCTGAAGTCATTGAACTCGGAAACGGAAGAAGCATGACCGCTTCGCAGTTTCTCCAGTTTTTCCTTTTTCCACCC
>CAZSGN010000074.1:0-1906 GCA_964606415.1 uncultured Bacteroidales bacterium | reverse complement strand
AAGTGGCGGGAAGAAAAAAAGGCTCTACTTACTGACTATGCTCATCAAAAATCCTAATTTTTTAATACTGGATGAGCCAACCAATGACCTGGACCTACAAACCCTCCGAAAACTGGAGGATTTTCTGATGGAATACAAAGGCTGCCTGCTATTGGTTTCACATGACCGTTATTTTCTCGACAAGCTATCGGACCATTTATTCATTTTTGAAGAACAAGGGCACATCAGAGACTATTATGGCTCCTATTCTCAATACCACCAATTACAAGAGCAGGAAGAAGAAAAGAAAAAGCAGAAAACAACAGAACAGCAAAAAACAGCAGCACAAAATGCCGGTAAAACAGAAAACAAGAAAAACAAACTAACATACAAAGAGAAACTGGAACACCAGGCATTAGAAAAAGATATCGATAAACTGGAAACAGCACGCGCAGAACTTGAACAAAAAATGAATTCGGGCATCGCTGATTATGCCAAACTGGAAGAAATCGGGCAACGAATTAAGGATATCAATCAATTACTGGATGAAAAGATGAACAGGTGGATGGAACTGGATGAGTATAGTTAATGACTGTCCATCATGCACTCACTGATTTGAATTTGCAACCCAAATCAGCAAAGGGTTTCAGAAGCAGCCTAAAGACATGGAGAACTTAAAATCTAAAAAAAAGGGTGTCCGGTAAACCCGAACACCCTTTTTTAGATTTTATTCCTGTGAAATTTAAGGAGTTGAGCACTCAAAAGCTTTCGTAATTATCATCTTTTTCTTGCTTTTTTTGTTCAGCCGGAGACATATCGAGCTTTGCTCCACTTGCTTTTACATCCAGGTCATTAAAATCATATTCCTTATTCCCTGTATTTTTCTGATCAGGAGGATTTGGTTTTAATGTTTTATGTTGCCCCAAATGCGCCACCTGGCTTTTACGTTTCTCATCATGCCTTTGATTCAAAGCAAGCGCTTCATCCTCTCCTATTTCAAAAAAACTAATCAAATCCTTTAACTTCTCAGCCTGGGCAGACAATTCCTCTGAGCTGGTAGCCATTTCTTCCGCAGCAGCAGCATTTTGCTGTGTCACTTCATTTAATTGCTGCATAGCACTATTAACCTGTTCTGCACCAGAATTTTGTTCCACACTTGCCGCTGAGATCTCCTGCACAAGCTGCGCTGTTTTTTCAATATCCGGCACAATAGCCGCCAATTGCTGTCCGGCTGTCTCAGAAATATCAACGCCATTGCTCGAAAGCTCATCAATCTCATCGGCAGCCACCTTACTTCTTTCAGCTAATTTCCTCACCTCAGCAGCCACCACTGCGAAACCCTTGCCATGCTCACCTGCACGTGCAGCTTCTACAGCAGCATTTAACGCAAGGATATTCGTTTGAAAAGCAATATCGTTTATAATCTTTATCTTTTCAGCAATATCTTTCATTGATTTTACGGAAACCTCTGTCGACTCATTGCTCTGCTTGATACCTTCAGCAGCCTTTTGGGCAATTGACTCTGTTTGTTTCGAATTATCCGTATTCTGGTTAATATTCGAGGTCATCTCTTCCATAGAAGAAGAAACCTCCTCGGTAGATGAAGCCTGCTCTGAGGCCCCCTGGGACAATTGTTGAGAAGCAGAACTAACCTGTTCACTCGCAGTGGAAATATTCGCAGCACCACTCATAATATTTCCGACAATATCTCTCAGTTTCTGACTCATCCCGGTTAAAGCATCAGCAAGTTGTCCAATCTCATCTTTTTGATCAATAGCAATCGTAGCAGTTAAATCTCCTTCAGCAACTTTATTAGCAAAAGAAGCGGTTTCTAAAATTGGCTTTGATATGCTACGGGCAATCAGCCACGCAGCCAGCAATATCAACAAACCAAGTGTAACCATAATCATTAACACATAATTTCTCA
>CAZSGN010000073.1:0-12104 GCA_964606415.1 uncultured Bacteroidales bacterium | reverse complement strand
AGACACCTATAAACCTGTTCATTTTTTTTGTCATTCGTAACAAAAATCAGTCAGTAGACGGACAAGAAACGAACCAAAAAAATCCCGATATATGTTTTGTAGCATTTTTTTAAAATGCCCAAAAACAATAATCGGGACGTGAATTATGGCATCCACACAAGCCAAGGCTACGCCCTTTCCTTCGCAAATTCACTGGCCACACGCATAAAAAAATTAAAATTCAATCGTAATTAATTTACTGCGAAACTTTAATTATTTAGATTTTTTCTAAATAATTATTTTTTCATATATTTGTATACATATAATGAACGCTATTTAAAACAAAAAACTAAAGATTATGGCATATACACTTCAATTAGGCGAAAGGGCTCCTTATTTTGAACTACCCGGCACGGATGGTAATCAATGGCGTTTGTCTGATTTTGACAACAAAAAATACCTCGTTGTATTTTTCACCTGTAATCACTGTCCTTATGTAAAAAACTCAGATGAGACAACACGACAAACAGCAGAAAAATACATTCCCAAAGGGGTTCAGTTCGTTGCGATCAACTCAAACAGCGCGAACACATATGAAGAGGATGATTTTAATCGCATGGTGGAACGCATGAATGAATACCGCTTTCCCTGGGTTTACCTGCGGGATGAAACACAACAATCGGCTAAGGATTACGGGGCTCTTAAGACACCCCACTTCTTTGTTTTCAATGAAAAAAGGGAATTAGTCTATACCGGCAGAGCCGTGGACAGTCCTCGTGATCCGGCTTCAATCAAGACCAATGATCTTGATCGTGTCCTTGAGGAATTAACAGAACAAAAAGAAATAACTGTTCCGTTAACCAACCCCATCGGCTGCAATATCAAATGGGATGGCAAAGATAAACACTGGATGCCTGCTGAAGCATGTGACCTTGTGTAAAAATCATTGAAGCCCCACACGATCTTTTACCGTATGTCAAACGATCAAAAGTAGTCAGGAGCAAGCAAAACAAAAATAAATTCTAAAAAAAAACGATCCAATATGAACAATAATGTTTAAATAGATTGCTTGTCTTTATTATTGCAACAATTTGTTTTTGAAGGATTTAAACCAACGAAATCAATAATAGCAATCATCTCAAAAAATCTTTTACAGCAGTTTTTTTAAAAAACACCGTTTGCAAACGGTGTTTTTTTTTGTATATTAGCATGAAAATATGGATTAACCCTAAAAACGAACCCATGAAGAAGGTACTTATTTTATTACTGGTAAGCTCAATTTTCCTTAGTGGCTGTGAATTTATCCGGACGAAAATCCTTGGCAAACCTAGCAAAGCAGAAATTGAAGCCATGGAGCAGGCACGCATGGACAGCATTCGCCACGACTCAATAGAGCAGGCACAAGCGGCAAGAATCCAGGATTCTATTGCCGAGGCCAAAGCAGATTCAATCGCTCAAGCAGACTCGCAGGCCGAAGCAAAACGAAAAGAAGAAGCCGAAAGAGCCAAAAACAAATACCATGTTATCTCCGGCAGCTTCAAAACGCCTAAATACGCGGAACGATATAAAGAGCGTATGATTAATAAATATGGCTATGACAAAACCCTTATCGTGCAGGCTAATAATGATTTTAAATTGGTTTCGATCAATCAACATCCTTCATACAGCGCTGCTCTTAATCAAGCTAAGTCTCTTGATGAAATGCAAGCCTGGGTATACGTAGCTAATTAAAAAGTATTGTTTATAATCTTTAAAAGCCAGGATGATTTTTCCTGGCTTTTTTTATTTTTGGTTAACTTTGTAAAAAAAAACATGCCTAATAAACATACACTGGAATATATAAAAAATTGGTTTAATGATTATACCAATTCCTTTATTGAGCATTTCCCAGATCTTAAAACCAACATCCTTATCAAAATAAACCATTCAAAACGCGTCTCCTCCATTTCCAGGAAGATTGCCCAAGCAAACAAAATGGATAACGAGATGATCATATTAAGTGAAATAACCGGTTTACTCCATGACATTGGCCGTTTTGAACAATACACACGTTTTCAGACTTTCTCTGATGATCAATCGCTGGATCACGGGGATCTGGGAGGGAAAATCATCGAAAAAGAACTCAAAAACAAACCTCTTGACACTCCCACGCTAAATCTGGTCAAAAGAGCGACACAGCTCCATAACAAAAAGCATATTTCCGGGGATAGTCCAAAAGAAGAATTTCACCTTACAGCAACCATTAGGGATGCCGATAAGGTAGATATATATAAAATAGTCACCGACCACTACCAGTCCACAAACCCAAACACAACGCTAACGCTGGATCTGCCGGATGATAATAGTTACACCCATCGCTGCATTGATGAAATCAAACAGGGTGTCATCGTCAACAAGAAAGGATTGCGCAATGTTAATGATTTTAAATTGCTCCAGATCAGTTGGGTCTTTGATCTGAACTATAAAAAAAGCCTTGAGCTTATCGTAGATAATCAGTATCTTGATGTTATTTTTGATACACTTCCGCAGGATGAAGAAATAAAAAAAATCCGTAAACAAATAAATCAATACATCAAGAGAGAACTTGCAATATCAAAGACATCTAATGAACCAGTAAAAACTTAATATCATGGAAAAAATTGCCATTTTCCCGGGATCATTTGACCCAATTACGATTGGGCATGAGTCTATTGTCAGAAGAGCAAGGCCGTTTTTTGATAAAATCTATGTATCTATCGGAGCCAACAGCACAAAAAAAAACCTTTTCCCCCTGGAACATCGGCAAAAATGGATCGAATCTGTCTTTGATGATGACCCTGGCATTCTTGTCAGTAATTTCGAAGGATTAACAGTTCATCATTGCAAAAAATTAAATGCCAGCTATATAATCCGGGGATTAAGAACAGCATCCGATTTTGAATACGAAAGAGCCATTGCTCAAAACAACCGCTGTTTAGATTCATCTATCGAGACCGTATTCCTTTTAACAGCTCCGGAACACACACACATCAATTCCACCATCGTCCGGGAGATATATATTAATGGCGGTGATATACATAAATTCGTACCTAAAAAAATCAGGGGAACCATTCATTCATGAAAACCATTCTTCTACTTACACTGACAGCCATATTATTATTTACCCGCACCGCAACAGCAGAGCCAGTCATCATCAAAGGACAAGCTCCTGAATATGCCGGAGAAGAATTTCATTTGTTTATTGAAAATAATCCTATCCTTGGTAAAGACTCTTTACTTGCAACAAAACAAATTTCAGATAGTGGTTCTTTCAATATAGAGATAGAAATAAATCAAACACTGGAAGCATATACCTACTTAGGCATATACAAAAGCTCAATATTTATTGAACCCAACAATGAATACCATATTGACCTGCCTGCCCGGAAAGAGAAAACAATACACCAGAAACATAATCCTTATTTCAAACCAACCCCTGCCAGGTTAGGAATAAAAAAACAAAAAAATCTGGAAACAGGAGATACCATACCTGAAAACCAAAACCTGAATGCATCCATTCAATCTTTTGATGCTGCTTTTACCAGTCAAAGACAAAAATTATCCCTTAATGCAGCAGCCGGCATTACTTCCAAAGCCAAGGACTCCATTCTTAAAATATTCGACGGGCAATTTATCTCCTCCAATAATTATTTTAATCAATATAAAAAATACCAATTGGCATCCCTTGAATATATGATATCAAAGAAAAAACCAATTTTCTTTTTAGAAAAATACTTCAAAAATGCCCCGGTTCTTTTAAATAATCCGGCTTATACCGATTTATTATTAAAATGCAGCAATAAACTTTTCCAGCGCCTCCCTGCTTCTCCTCAAAATGACACATTAATAAAGTACATTGAACAAGACCACAGTTATTCAACAATAAGAGACGCATTTCACCTTCTCAAGCAACCTATATTAAAAGATATTGTTATACTCAAAGCCTTTTATGATTCTTATTTTTCAGACAACTTTAAGAAAGAGATAATACTTAAGCACATTAAAAAAATGGGCCAGGAAAGTTCATCCATCGAAATAAGAAGGATGGCCAGCGAAATACACAACAAATTAACCCGCCTTAAAAAAGGATGCAAGCCACCTGACTTCATATTACCAGACCAGGACAGCAATATGATCAGCCTTGATTCATTAAAAGAGCAATACATTTACTTAAGTTTTATCCGGGATAACGATTACGAGTGTCAGAAACAAATTAGATTATTAAAACGTTTTCGTGAAAAAGAAATAGCAGAACAATTAGATCTGGTGAGCATCTTTGCCGGAGACTCCTACGAAAAGATGTTGTCTTTTATAAAAAAACATGAATTGAACTGGACATTTTTATTTTTTGATGGTCGGGACGAGTTGTTAAATCAGTATGAAATAAAAGCATACCCTACTTATTACCTCCTAAGCCCATCCAAAAAACTTTTAATGTCGCCGGCTCCCGGCCCGAACGAAAACTTTGGAGAAAAACTTCATAAAAAACTCAGAGAGCGAGGCGATCTATACCCAAAAGAAGAAGGGAAATCAAATCTTTTTAAATAGCTCCCTGATAGATGCATATGTCTGCTCAGCATAACGAGGTAAATCATCAGTTGACACCCAGCGAACCTCGGTGATATCTTCTTGTTCCTGAGGCTTTATTTCCTCTGAACCTTCAGCAAGCATATCAAACCAAACTGTTTCTTTTAAAACAAATTCACCCTTTATTTTATAAGTATGATAAGTTCTGTCAGATACATGCCTGGCAATGACCCGGCTAAGATGACACTCCTCCTGCACCTCCCTTACAGCAGTCTGCTCAATTGTTTCATCACCTTCAGCTTTTCCCTTGGGCAAATCCCATTTACCACGCCGGTAGATCAATAAAATCTCTCCTTTCTCATTTCTCACAATACCCCCACCCGCAACAATAAGCCGGTAATACTCGTGCAACAATAAAAAAGTTTCCTTTGGCTTATCAGAAACAATATATAATTCATTAATAAAATCTACCTGCTCCTCAAACGCCTCCAGCAAGGCCATCATCTCTTCGGCGGAGCAGAAATGATAAACCAAAGCCCCCGGCTTATCAATACCAGCGTTTGAAAGATTGGTAAAAAAAATAACACGGTCGTTGTAAAAAACTTTATACATTTGTGACATGGAAAAAACAGATATAAATATTAGTCAACTATTACTACAAATTAAAGCAATAAAATTAGATCCTGCAAATCCATTTAAATGGGCATCAGGAATTTTATCTCCTATCTATTGCGATAACCGGAAAACCTTATCTTACCCATCAGTAAGAAAAGAAATTAAACACGCATTTATTGATAAGGTTGAAAGCCTTTACCCTAACGCGAACACCATTGCCGGTGTAGCAACAGGCGCTATTGCACATGGAGCAATGGTTGCCGATGAAATGGACAAGCCATTTGTTTATATTCGTTCCTCTGCAAAACAACACGGAATGGAAAACCTTATCGAGGGTGAACTCAAAGAAGGAGCCCGTGTTGTTGTTCTCGAAGACCTGGTTTCGACCGGAGGGAGCAGTCTTAAAGCAGTAAAAGCACTCAGGGATGCTGGTGCCGAAGTACTCGGAATGATTGCCATATTCTCATATGGATTTGATATTGCTGATAATAACTTTAAAAGAATGCAATGCCGGCTAAACACATTGACCAACTATCACACGGTGATCAATGAAGGAATAAAATCCGGATATATGAATGCAAGTCAAAAGAAATTATTAGAAGAATGGAGAAGTGATCCTGAAAACTGGGGTAAATAATTATGAGTAAACTGGAAAGTAAAATCGGGAAAATCCCAAAAAAAGCAAGTACTATCTATGAATTCATGGCTGATTTCAGGAATTTTGAAACACTATTGCCCGGTGATAAAGTACAAATGAATCATATAGACGATTCCAATATTCATTTCAAAATCCCGGCACTGGGAGAAGTAAAACTCGAAATAGCAGAAAAACGCCCCAATGATCTAATCAAGATATCCGGGAATGCCAGTGACGGATCACTGATCCATTTCTGGGCGCAAATAAAAGAGGTTGGTGCAGAAGATAGCAGGATAAAATTAACCATGGAAACAAAATTAAAACCAATGCTCCAAATGATGGCCAATAAGCCACTTAAGCAATTGCTTAACACCATGATAGAGAAACTGGAATCATTCAACTTTGAATAAAATAGTTGTAAATTCAGGCTAATTTTATTAATATTTCTTAATTTTATTAGCGTGCAAGAATAATGTCCATATTGTTATCACAACACTTATAAGAAGCAATGATTACTGCATTTTTACCGGGGCCAACTGCTTTTAAAAACGACATTATTGGACATTATGGAGAGACACTAAATAGTTAAAGCCGTATTATCGCATATTATGGGGTATAAAATACTGATCGCAGATAACAATCCTGATTCATTGAACAACCTTTCTACAATCCTGAAAGAAAATACAGATGAGGAATACACCATAGATACGGTCATCTATGAAGAGGAGTTATTTGATAAAATATCATCATTCAACCCAGGCCTGATGATTCTTCATTTGCAGGAAAAAGCATTCTCTTCCATTGAAATCATTCAATCCCTGAAATCTCTGGGGCAAACAAGGAACACTCCTATTTTGCTGATTGCCGAATCTGTTCAATCTCAACCTATTGAACGAGCCTTTGAAATGGGTATTTTCGATGTTATCTATGAACCAATTAACAAAGAAGAATTTATTCTTCGCGTTAAAGCCCTGGTCTCCAAAAACAACTATTTTCAGAAATTTCTGGTTCAAGCCAAACATATTGAGCAAATATCAAACATCGCCAGCAAAAGCTCAAATGCGGTAGCAATCATATCTCCTGTTGGAAGAATTGAATGGGTAAACGAAGGGTTTACTAAAATGTATGAATCATCATTTAAAGAATTCAAGAAACAATTTGAAGATACATTATTTAACCCGGAAGTGAACCAAAACTTTAAAAAAGCCCTAAATCAATCTGTCAACGACAAAGAAAATGTTGTTTATGAAAATAAGTGGACTACCCCCAGCGGAAAAGAGAAGTGGATCCATACGACATTGACACCTGTATTCGATGATGTCACAGGAGAAATCACCAATATAATTGCCATTGAATCAGATGTTACCAAATTAAAAGAAACAGAAAACAAACTTGAAGACCAAAATAAGTACCTTCTTAAATTTACCCGGCACCTTGAAACCACAAACGAAATACTGGAGAAACAGCGTGGAGAGCTGGAAAAAGAACAAAAAAAATCCGAAGAATTATTATTGAACATTCTACCCTATCCCGTTGCCAGACAATTGATGACAAAAGGATATTCGAATCTCCGGACATTTAAGCTTGTGACTGTCATGTTTACTGACTTTAAAGGGTTCACCAAGCTTTCGGAAACATTGAATGTCCAGCAATTAATTCGCCAATTAAGTGACTATTTCGAAAAATTTGACGAAATCACCAATAATCATTATATTGAAAAAATTAAAACCATTGGTGATTCTTACATGTGTGCCGGTGGACTCCCGCTTAGAAACAGAAGCAACCCTATTGACCTGGTGTTGGCAGGACTGGAAATACAAGATTTTGTCCGGGAAAAACTGGACAAACAAAAAAAGAATGGTGACCCACCATGGGAACTTCGCCTTGGCATACATTCCGGGGAAGTCATTGCCGGAGTTATCGGCAAGAAAAAATTTGCTTATGACATATGGGGAGACTGCGTAAACATTGCCAGCCGCATGGAAGTATCAAGCGAAGTCGGTAAAGTTAATATATCAGGGGTTACTTATGAGCATATTAAATCATTCTTTGATTGTACTTATCGAGGAAAAATCAACGTTAAATACAAAGGTGAAATGGAGATGTATTATGTTAACAGGTTGTTGCCACAATATAGCAAAGATAAAAACGGTATTTTCCCCAATGAAAAATTCAAAAAAATTCTTTCAAGTTATTAATACACTTTTTTTACTTGTTTACCACAAGTCAATAAAAGCATTTTCATTAATGGCATACCAACTCGTCTTACAAAAAACGACCATACAAAAAACCTCATCCAGTGTAACAAAAAACATATCATGGATTATTTCAATACTCATCCTGACAACGATGTTTTTCTCTTCCTGTGGATCAAGCCGGAAATCACAAAGTATTAAAACCAACTTATCGGGGACCGATTATATATCGAAATATAAAGAACTGGCTATAAAGGAAATGGATCGATCAGGTATTCCTGCAAGCATTACGCTGGCACAAGGAATGCTTGAATCTGGCTATGGCAATAGCACACTTGCAAGAAAATCAAATAATCATTTTGGAATAAAATGCCATGGGTGGAAGGGAGCTAAAGTTTATCATGATGATGACAAACGTAATGAATGCTTTCGTAAATATAAAGATGTTTATCAGTCATTTAAAGATCACTCGGATTTTATCAGTGTTGCCCCTCGCTATAGATTTCTCTTTAATTATCAAAAAACTGATTACAAATCCTGGGCTAAAGGGCTTAAGAAAGCAGGGTACGCAACAGACCCTAAATACGCGTACAGGCTCATTGACCTGATCGAGACATACAAATTACACAAATTCGACAAAGGAAAAATTCCTTCAAATATCAATATCGAAGATAAAGAAAAAAAGCAGCAACAAGTACATGTGCCAGGAGATAATTGGGAATTTGGAATAGAAAGAGAAGTATATAAGAACAATGGGGTTCGCTACATCATTGCAAGCGAAGACGATACTTATAAAAAAATTGCCAAAGAAATGGAAATGATGCCCTGGGAAGTATATAAGTACAACGACCTTCCCCGGGATGCTTCAATAACTAAAGGACAAAAAATTTATATCCAACCCAAAAAAAGACGGGCAGAAAAAGGACAGGAATACCATAAAGTAAAACAAGGAGAAACCATGTACACCATTGCTCAAAAATACGGCATCAAATTGAAGCATCTTTATCGCATGAACAGAATAGAGGAAGGCACCTCAATTAAACCAGGCATACGGATCTGGCTGAGAAAAAAACGGGATCAACCCCTGGATAAAGATGATAAAGAACTTCAAAGCAATTACGAATTTACACCTTAGCACTACGCTATAAAAATATAAACATGAAGCGGGGATGGGATGATTTTATCACAGATTTCAAGCATTACCTTACATTGGAGAAATCCTTGTCCAATAACTCCATAGATGCATACTTGCATGATATTAAGTTACTATCCCAATTTATAGAAACCATCACTCCTTCAACCTCCCCACAAAACATCACCCCTGAAAACCTCCATGAATTTCTTCGCTGGCTAAACGAAACAAACATAGGCGCCAGATCTCAGGTAAGAATAATTTCAGGCATTAAAGCATTTTACAGATATTTACTTCTTGAAGACATCATTGATGAAGATCCTACCTCATTAATAGATGCCCCAAGAACAGGCCGAAAATTACCAGAAGTATTAAGCATACAGGAAATAGATACAATAATACAAACCATTGACCTAAGTAAACCTGAAGGACACCGTAATAAAGCCATTATCGAAACCCTTTATAGTTGCGGCTTAAGGGTTTCAGAACTTACAAACCTTAAACGCTCGGACATTCATTTTGATGAAGGCTTTGTCCGGATTATAAAAGGCAAAGGGAATAAAGAAAGATTAATACCTGTCAGTTCAAAAGCACTTAAAGAAATTACTTATTATATGAAGCAAACACGCCAGCACTTGCAGATCAAACCCGGGCACCAGGACATTCTCTTCCTGAACAGGCATGGCCGGCAAATGACAAGAGTCATGATTTTCACAATCATTAAAAATTTAGTTAAACAAGCCGGCATTAAAAAAAAAGTAAGTCCGCATACATTCAGACATTCCTTTGCCACCCATCTGATCGAGGCAGGAGCAGACCTAAGGGCAGTACAGGAGATGCTGGGACACGAAAGCATACTTACCACAGAACTATATACACACCTGGATCGTCAATTTTTAAAAGAGAACCTGATCCAGTTTCACCCAAGATCAAATCAATGATATCCGGCCCCATCATAAATGATAATATTAGACAATACGATCAACAAGTAACGCTCATCAATGAACAAAAAAGAAAGATACCAACAAGTTATTGATTATTTCAGTCAGCATAACCCTAATGCCTCAACAGAGCTGCATTACCGTAATCCATACGAACTGGCTATCGCCGTTATGCTCTCTGCACAATGCACAGACAAACGGGTCAACCAAATCACACCGGCCTTATTCAAAAGGTACCCGGACATCAAGACCCTCTCCATGGGAAAGGAAGAAGAAATATATCAATACATTAAATCCTGCTCTTATCCCAATAATAAAAGCAAACATCTTTTAGCAATGGCTCGCATGGTAATAAAAAATTACAATGGTGTTTTACCGGACTCAGGTAAAGAATTGGAGAAACTACCAGGTATTGGAAGAAAAACAGCCAATGTTCTTTCCGTCGTTCTTTATAACCATCCAAACTTTCCTGTTGACACCCATGTATTCAGAGTTTCAAAAAGAATAGGCCTTATAACCAATGCCAAAACCACACTTGAAGCCGAAAAACAATTAACCCGTTTTTTTCCTGATGAAGTCATTCCTGTAGCCCATCACTGGCTGATACTCCACGGGCGATATGTGTGCAAATCCCGAAACCCAAAATGTGAAGAATGCGGACTTCAAAAATGCTGTCTTTACTTTAAAACCCAAAACAAACAATCGAAATAACTTAAAATAGCTTATAATGAAGCAATTAAAAAACAATCGCTTATATCAACAAGAACAACAACGTTTAATATATCATAAATTAAAAGAAAATATTATTTTTGAATTAACATAAGATTCATTTTTTATGAAATATTTCTTTAAAATAAACTTGTTGATCATCATCCTTTTCTTCTCAAGTTCATTCTCGTTTCATAGTATTAACTTTGAAGAAGGACGAGTAAAAAACGTGTGTAAGAACCTAAAAGGAAAAGCCTTGCTTTATGTTATTTTTGTTGACAGCCGGGAGACATCTCCATGGACCGAATTTGATATTCAATCAACCCTTGATTCAATGAAGATAGCTGTACAATGGATAGAAAAAAAAGCGCAAGAAAATGATATCACGCTGAATATCCAAACAGACTACCATATCGGAGAAGAATTCACGACCATAAGAAAAAGATTACCAGAAAAATCTGTTCAAGAATCCATCCGCACACCTAATTTTGAAAAAGGCATAAAAAACATAAATGATTGGGCCGATAAAGTGGCCCGCGAAGCCGGGTCCTCTCTCCCTGCTATTGAAAAAGATGGGGTGCCCGTTATTGAACAACCACGAAATAAAGAACGATTAATTGCATATTTAAGAGACAGGCATGATGTTGAAAGTGTCGCCCTTTTGTTTATGTTAAATAATTATTTTAAAGAAGACATTTCAATCGCCCTTAATACCTTAACCACAGAAGATGTTGAATTCGCCTTGGTCAGTTATAAATACCCTTCAGAAATAGCTCATAATGTACTCCATTTATACGGTGCATGTGATTTGGCCGAATCGCCATACAGACGTAATAAAAAACGAATTGAGCTGGCAAACCAATTAAGTCCTAAAAGCATCATGAAAGATCCTTATGGGAAAGGTCTTGGAGGATTATCAATAAGCCCCGTGACCAAATATTTAATTGGCTGGCAAAAAGACCTTAAAAAACAATACAAACCCCTCTTAAACGATGGATTTTCAATCCAATTTTAAATATTACACCCTCTTTTTCCTGATAATCAACCTATCAGGCTTCAATCGCTCATGACTTGCCCCTAACCAAAAAATGGTGAAATACACCGCAACAATAATCGAAAGACAAGTTAACCAACAAAATACCGGAATCTGTTAGCCGGGCATCGGTTTTTTTTGAAAATGGGAATCACCACTGCCCATCCGGTAAAAAACTAAACATAACCCAAATGAAGTGATTATTCCGTTCAGTCATTAGTTAAAGGGTCTTACCCCGATTGCATTCAAATAAAAATATTTGCAATTATATTAGCCCCAATTAAAACCGAGCAAAAAAATTGTAAATTGCTAACGGTAT
>CAZSGN010000072.1:0-12112 GCA_964606415.1 uncultured Bacteroidales bacterium | reverse complement strand
GAAAGTTTCAAGACTAACACGGTTGTCATATTGATTACACAACACTTTTCCCTGTTTAATATTCAGTTCTCTGTTTATACTAACTTTTTGCCAGGGTAAGGTTACTGTGGTGGGATTATCAAAAGTAAGGAAGTAATAACTTGACCTGCTTCCTTGATCATTATCAGGCAAGAATGAATACATCGTTTGTGGTTGCCTTCCATCAAAAACATAAAATGCCTTATGCCTAAAATTCCGGACAGTAGTCTGTACAAAACCTGAATCAGGATAGTCCATATCGGCAGCCGCCATACATGTTTTATGTGCAGTAGTTACCTGGATGCTATCACCCATCATATTAAATGAAAAACCAGTAATCTCATAAACATCAGCATCCAACTTACTGAAAGAATCAAGGATGAAACTATCTTTAACATGAATATCATCAACCAATTTAGCGTGCCCCGTTTCTTTAACAATAATTTTATTAAACTCAAAATCAGCAGGCACTTCACGTTCATCATCAATAACCAGCACATTATTTACTTCATCCCAGCCCTCAACCAAAGTATTGGTTTTTATGCTGTCACTATATGCACCACAATCTGTTTTGACTCTAACAAAATAAGCAGACTGTTTATCAAGATCTTCAATGGTATAATTTGTTGCACTAATGGTATCCGCCTGCATCCAGTTGTCATTTAACGCGCGATATTCGACGATATAATCAGCCTGCCCCCCGGTCCATTGCATACTAATACCCGTGGTATCATTATCGGTGATCATAAAATCAATAGGCTGATCACATCCCGTAGTAGTTGTAAAAGATAATGTATCGGAATTCATAACAGAAGTATAGTTCCCCGATTGATTAGTTGCCACATACCATTCATAATCTGTCCCTTCGGTTAATCCTGTTATCCTTTCACGCATCGTATCATTAACTGTGACAGCACTCCATGACCCTGAAGCCGGTTTATAATAAACTTCCCATTGATCAATCCCCTCATCCATAAAATTCCAGCTCAAAGTAGCCGATGAAGTGGTAATTTCTTTGGCCTGAAGATCAATGGCCCGCGCTGAATCATAGCCAAGATAATTTCCGGCCGATAAGCTACCAAAGGAACTTAAATTATTCCAGGTAATACGATGATTTACAGAATCAACATAATGATCAGCAATCATCCATTGGCCTCCTGTATAAACAGCCGGTTCCATAAAAGCCTCCCGACCCACAATATCAGTCAAAGAATCATAAGCCATTTTTATATTATATGCCGGATCCGTCATATGCTCGTAGTCAATGGTTAAATACCTGCTGATATAATCGTTTGGCGCATCTCCCAAATCAGGAGGATCACCATCCATCATCGTAAAAGTAAAACATGAGCTATCACTCAAATTAGCCTTAACTGGAGCAAATTGAACAGGTACAGCAAGGTTGTCCATGCCTTTACCAAAAGGAATGGTAATTTCGTTAAACGAAGAAGGATAATACTTAACAATACCACCATTTTCAGCAATAAATTGACCATTATCATCTTCAATTGAGTTAAAGCCAAACTGATAACCATTAAGCCTGATATGGCCATCTCTGAATTCAAGATCCTTATTTACATGTACATCCATGCCAAGATCGAGGGTATCTGAACTACCTTTACCACCAACATAAAGATTATTAAACTTAACAAAAGATGCGCTACCATTGAGTTTCACATTTTGAGCCATTTGAACGTTACCACCAAAAGAAGTTGAATCCACATTAACTGTAAATGCAGATGCATTATCCAAATAAAGTCTGCTTTTAACAACAAGACTTCCTTCTTCAAGAATGAATCCTCCATTCACAACCATACTGCCAGACCTGTCAAGAGCCATCTTTCCTCCCTGTAAGGTTAACTGATTACATTTATTCGGAAATTCATCATCAATCATCTGTCCTTCAGCACCAATAACATTTCCATTAAGTATATAACTGGCCTCTGTCGAAAAATAAGTGCCTTTCACATTAAAAGCCGAATTTATCTTATCTTGTTCATTAAAGATATAAACACTCCCATAACGAAAAGCAGCAGTATCCCAGATGGCCGCATTTCCACCTTCTGAAATTAATTGATGTTCATCCAGTAAAAGCGTACCATAGACATTAACAATAGAGTTAAAATAAATATCATCAAGCACAACTGCTGTTCCACTATCAGTCACATTTACTTCGTCATAACGAATAAAAGAAGGAATGGTATCATATCCATGTACATTCAAGATATTTGTAGCCGAGTCATACCCCGGAATGGCTGTTTTAAAAGTAATCATATCAGTAACCAAACTTGTATCTGCCCCCTCGGTACATACAGTTTGCATTTTCATTTCATAAGTTCCCGCGGAATCCAGTCCACTGATGCTTTGAAAAACAGTATCCGTATAAGTATGCGACCAGGAAGCAGCTCCTTTTTCACGGTAAGACAAAAGATAACCATCCACATTCCCTATACCATTCCAATTGGCAATAGCAGCATGATCAGAAACCCCGTTAAAATAAATACCCGTGGGTTTATAACAGTAAAAAGAGTCCGGTCCCAGATCTACCCCTGCCGTTAACACTCCCGGCTGCGTAAAATGATAAGTAGCAAAATCATCACTTGTCACGCGCTCGCTGTATGCCCACTCAGCACCATCCCAAAAAGCAGAATAATAATTAGTTAAATTCCCATCCACTTCATCATTACCTGAAAATTGCAAAGAAATTTCAAAATCAGGCACGGGGATATTTTCAAACTGCACATCCATAAAGCGGTCAACCGTTAATGCATTGGCGCCCAATGCATCAGGATAAACAGAATCACCCATAATAGTAAAATGAATAGTAGCGCTATCATCCAGCACAGCATCATCGCCAACTTTCACAACAAGATTGGTCCTTAACCTGTCACCTTTAAACTGATCACCTATAGGAATCGCAATCGTTTTCACGCCAGGAACAATTAGCTGTTTAATGGTCGAACCTTTTTCCACGACAAGCGGCGTTAATGAGGATCCGGCTCCCTTAAAGTAAGCGTTCTCAGTAAAAGTGACATCATAACCATTCGTATAAAGTTGGTTACTTTGAGAATTAAATAAAGCACCATTCATAACCAGATCTGTCTCTAATCTTAAGTTTCTTGGCGTCCACCCAGCAAAAATTTTATCCAGCGTTATAGGATAATCACCTGCCAAGATATTGGTTGCATTATTGGAATACAAAGTCATCTGAATATTTTGAAAAGCATCCGGGCCGGAATTATTAATCACTTCTGTTCCATCCCCTGCCTGGCCAAACCAACAATGAGGCTTACCAATAAATTTACCTTGCGTTTCAACAATAAAAACTTCATTTACCGTTAACTGATCAGAATAAAGGACTGACTGGTTCATCACTCTAACCGTATCAAAAGTTTCTCCGCTGACAGTAACGGTATCCGGGCCTGATTCACCTATAATTAAATTAGGGGCGGCCTGTAATTTACCTGAAGTAAAAGCAGTAACCAGCATTAAAAGTGTAAGTCGGCTTAATAGCGTAAATCTTTTCATCATAAAAAATTTTAATTATACTAAAACATATATTTAACCTTAATGTTGCCTAAATTATAAAAAATATTCGGGAAATCTAAATAAGCAATCCGAAAAATTATAGTGCCATATACTTTTCGGATTGCTTTAATCACAAATGAATATTCTTACATGAATACTGCATTATCTGCTCAACAACTGTACCTTAATGATTTTTTTATCCTTGCCACTATGCATTTCTACAAAATAAATACCGGCAGGTAATTTGCCAATATCAAGTTGGTCTCCGGCAGGCAAGGATGCCGACAAGACCTTCTCCCCTGTTATACTGATCACGTTAATATGCATTTCTGCTTGTGAAGAAGATACAATATTTAAAATGCCTGTTGTCGGATTAGGATAAACACCAAATTCATCTTTAGAAGCGACAGAATGAACCTTTACCCCTGTAACATTAAAGACATCAGAGGTATCAAAACAATCATATTGATCATGAACCACTAAACGGTAATCGCCATCATTATCAATAACAATTGTATCTTCAGTTCCAATAACCGACCCTGAAAACAACCATTCATAAGTATATTGATCGCCTAAAGGATCCGCAAATAAAGAATCACCAGAACGAGTGATGGCAGCATTAATGGCAGGCGATTTATGTACCTGGAAAAGATCCGACACCAACGTATCGCAACCAATAGCTGTTACACTTAAACTGGCATCGCTGGCAAAATCAGCATACCAATTAATCACAACAGAACTATCGGACATATCCCCCTGATGATTGATGCTGGCAGCATCAGCAGGCTCTATAGACCAGTGATATTCCGTTGCCCCAACATGCTTCACCTTGTATTCCGTTGAAACCGTCCCATCACAAACAGCAGAATCACCTTGTATAACCGGTTTGTTATCCAACAACTTAACTATTTTTACCGGGCGGGTAACTGGATTTACTTCAGGATTATCTGAAATAACACGGATTTTATATGTTCCCGAAGGAATTCCATTTGGCATGGTAACAGAAATAAGCCCCGGTTCGGTATCATTTTTAGATCCGACAACTGTTGGGGCAGTAAATGATCCCTGATCATCAGATATTTGAGCAATAAAAGTATTACCCGCATTAAATGTTAATTCATCAGAAAAAGTATAATGAATATCATACACATCGCCTTCGCACATGCTTTGAGGCATTGAATCAACAACAATGCCTCCGAGTAATTTCGCGAAAATACCGGAAGTAACCTCTGCGCTGTCATTTCCCCAGGCCGGTATATTATCCAAAGGAATAGCGTTTCCTGTACCATCAAAATGACCAACAGCATAAGCACCTCCGGGAACAGACAATACACCTTCGATGTGCGTATTACTGCCATCGGTACCTGTTTCAATATCCCATTCACCTGTAATCAAAGAACTATAAAGGATTTTAGATAAATCTTTATTGTATTTTCTAACAAAATAACTTCGTGTTGCCATTGAATCAATATCCATATCCTGGTCAGGCTGAATCATTTGCTGATGCGCATCTTTCGTTGTTATAACGCGATCAGAAAAGCAGGCTACACATACATCACCTGTTGACTGATCAACCACTAAATCTTCACAAATGGTTTCTGCCAAATCATAATCACCCAAGTTCGGATCAACCCAGTCCGATAAAACAGGATTAGAGAAAGTAGTTCCGGTCAATTTTTCATCTTTATCAAACTCGGCCACATAGGTTGCCCGGTTAATCAGAAGGCTGTCCAGGCTATACCTGCCAATCCAACTTTTCCAAATAGCATTATTACTTCCTGTCCATTTATTCAAAACACCATTACCCCCCGGATTAGCAAGCAGCTCATTTCCTTTCCAGAAATCCGCCTGGCATGTATCATAGGAGCGCCCCAGTACAACCAATTCATCATTTCCATAATCAATAGCCAGATCATTCATAACCTGGGCAGCATCGGTTGCTGTGTCGGGCTCATGCACCCATGCCCACCAATCAATCCTACCACTATCGTTCATGCTTACGACAAAAGGTTCATAATCCTGACTTGAAAGCCATGTATTGGTATAATCTGTGGTTAAATAAGGATTAGACATTGCCTGGGTAAAAGAAAAATAGACCTGGTCATTTCTTTTATCAACAACAATCTCGCCAAACCTGCCACCCCATGTATTGGAACCGGCTGGCATATGGCCATAATAAGCAGGGCCTTGTTTAGAATCAGCTTTTAAATTTGAGGGATAAGCAGTTGTGTCGTAATATGGATATTTAAAATTAATATCATGGGGCATAGCGCCCAGGCGAACATTTCCATTTTCATCTATAAGCGGTTTCTTATGAGAGGCCGAATCAAGTGAATGCATATTACGTCCTCCGGTACCAGATGTTTTGGTTAAGAAAAAACCTTCAACACTATCAACTTTAACCACTTCGGTTACCACCGAATCCAAAGCACCATTTTCCCTATAATAAGTTAAGTCCATAACAACAGAATCCATGGGGTCATGACCAAAAGTCCCGGAACTTATAACAGAATCCTGCGACAGTCCATCATGAGGATTTGGATCATAAGAAATCCAAAAATTACACTGGCTTCCATACCATAAGTCATTACTTTTTTGGCCAGGAATGATTTTTTTCAAACTGACCCAGGGTGAATGAGAGAATTCAGTATCATCAGCATAATAAACATGTCCCTGGCTGGTTACATCCCAGGGTTGTTTGTGTACATGAGCTGATTCTTTATTCCACCGTGTATCGTTCCCTTTACCATTACTAACATCATCCACTTCTACATATTTATACCATTCAACTATTGAAGGAACGGCGTTGATAAAATTATCATCCAGCCTGGCAATAAAATAACCTTTGGGCTCACTTGTACCCCCATTTACACGGCCGGAAACAAATAGCTCTCCGGTAGTTTGTCCAGGAGCGGTCGTGGTTCTGATTTTGTATATATTTTCCACCGTTCCCTCCGGGAAATGGATCACATTGTTTATAGATGCTAAATCCGAACTTAATTGCATGATAAAGCCATAACCTGGCCGGTTGGAATAAAGATCCGTAATAGCAGACACATCCAGCTCAACTGGCGTTGTTGTCCCGGGCAACCAATTTAAATCGTCAGAACGGCCGGTGACCAATATTGTGCCATCTGACAACTCAAATAATTTATTCAGCCGAGCATTGTCTCCAACATAAGTTAATATATTCTCTGCTTTTATTATTGCACTTAAGGAAAAAGCCAACAAGAATAAAAATAATTTTGTTTTCATAATTTCATGATTTTAATGATCATCAATCAAAATAATAAAAAATATTACAGTATACAAATCTGAATCACGTAGCCAGAAGAACAAACATATAATCCATAAAATAAGGACTGCCCAAGCGAGCAGTCCTTCAAACAAATAATTTAAATCCAATGTTCATCAATAAATGAACATTATAGCTCAGACACTATTTGATTATTACACCTTTTGTAATTGTCTTATCCGCCTGAACTTTGAGAATATATTTACCACTGGTCAAATCAGCATCAATATTTACTGAAGTGGCATTAACGTCTTGTTGGTATACAACTTTACCATCCATATCAATTAACTGAACAGATTTTATTAAATCATTATGCTCAACGATAAACTGACCATTGGAAGGATTGGGATAAACAGAAGTTAACCCTGTTTCTTCAATAGTTTCAGTTGCATTTGGATCATCAGTAGTAAAACTCCAGGTAATTAAATTCTCATTAGCAACAGCATCACCATTTTCAACGGCACCTGCAGGCACTTCAACTGTGTATTCTTCCAGGACAAGAGACAAGTCATCATTTCCAATAAACAAAGTATCGCTACTAACAGATGGATTGACGGCAACAGTACTTCCCTGCGAATCGCTTACTTTTATGCCTGAAAGATCCTTTGCGGTTATTTGTTGATCAAAAACAACATAGACAGGAGCATCCATCAGCACATCAACCGCACCATCATTGGGGACAAGTTTATCAACAAGAGGAGCCGGAACAGTAGTAAAACTCCAGGAAATCAGGCTCTCATTAGCAACACCATCTCCATTTTCAACGGTACCAGTTGGCACCTCAACTGTATATTCTTCACTTGCCATTGTCAACTCATCATTTCCTACAAAAAGCGTATCCCCATTAATAGATGGGTTCACAGCAACCGTTCCACCCTGGCTATCTGTTACTTTAATCTGTGACAAATCAGTTGCATTAATTGTTTGATCAAAAACCACATAAACAGGAGCATCCATCAACACATCAACCGCACCATCATTAGGGACGAGTTTATTAGCCACAGGAGGGGTTGATGTGGTTGTGAAATCTAACTGTTCTACAGCAGTTGTATCCAAAACCTCTGTCCTAAACACAACATAAGCTGAATAACTTGTAGATACAGACAAACTCTGAATCAGCGTAGTATCATCTGTTTGATAATTGGCTTCAAAATTACCTTTAAAGAAAGCATTTGTACCGCTACCATCCTGCCCAAGAATTACTTGCTCTTTATTAGGCGCAGGGTCTTCGGCCGGAAGAACAACATAATAAACATTACCTGCAACATTCGTTTGAGTAACCAAATTTACAGAAGTGCTTGCAGTATCCTGAAGTTCAGGACCTGTTGTCCAACTGGCTTCTGCCCCAAGATTGTAAAGATAAATATCATTACCAACTGTTGCATAAGCAGAGTCCCCCATAACAAGCATTGATGATGGGCTTTCTGTCAAACCACTTTGGAACTCAAAGAAATTATCTCCATTATCATAAGATTTATGAATACCATTACCAGTTGCATACAAGAAAAAATCTTCTTTATAATCTTCGAAAAAATCACTTCCAACTGGCTTTCCTTCACCGTTGCTATTTCCACATCTGGTCCAACTTAACCCAACCGTATCATCAACGAGTGTACGCCCCAATGTCCAGGTTGACCCAACAGAATAAGACGTTGCTTTGAACAGCCATTCCTGGCCCTTATACGTTCTAACCGCAAGGCCTTTGGGGCTATCATTATTTTGTGATGCAAAATCGCCCCTTGTCCATTGCCAGGTATCGCCACCATCTTTAGACATTTGCACCACGTCTTTAGATGAAGTATAAATCCATCCATTACTGCTTTGAGCAAAATATTTGGCAATATAACGAGACCCCCAGTTTAAAGCAAGGCCATCCTCATAAAAATCCATTGCGCCATTGGTATCTTCCTTAGCTCCATAAGCTTCTTCTGTCCAGGTTTCACCATGATCCGCCGACCTCATAATCGTTTGCGCTCCGTCATCCCATGCACCACGAATAAGCACCGTATCAGTATCTGTTACCATTTCTTCAATAAAAAGCCCACTCCTAAAAGATGAAGTCACCGTATCCCAGCTACCTTCTGAATATTTAAAAAGAAACGTATCTGGAAGCGCATAAAGATCGCCGTTTGCAGCAATTAAAAACTGATCCGGCACACTAACATTGAGTCCTGACAATGCTGTACCAACCGGATTCCATGATGAACCATCAAACTGGTAAATACCATCCGAAGTTCCTGCATACATCGCACCATTCTTTCCTTCAACAAAGTTAACATCCGGTAACCCGTTAGTAGGAAATGATTGCCACTGCGCAAAAGAAGCAAGCGGCATTAATAGCATTAATAATAGATAAAGTGTTTTCGTTTTCATAATTTTATTTTTAGTTTAAAGTTAATATGTTTTTCTTTTTTAATAAAATTAGTGCACAAGTTATGAAAAAAAAATAATCAAACAAAAACAAATATTACTTAAAACAGGTTCATGGGTATACAGATTTATTTGTATACCCATGAACCTGTAAACCTTCTAATCTATCAAAGTAGAATCAGTCAATTATTTTATATAAATCTTTTTTTCATTCTCCTCATTTATTCGAAGCACATAATATCCACCTGGAAGCTGTCCAATATTCCACTCAATAATTGGCCCGGATTTAACAGTAGCTTTAACAAGTTGTCCCTGCATATTATACAACTGAAGATCCAGCGAACCTTTATGCGCCATGTTTTTTATTGACAACAATTGCTCCACAGGATTTGGATAAACCCGCCATTCATCATCATCATTTACCGGGCGGACCCTTATAGCACCTGAGGCGATAGACTTAAAAGACCAGGAAAGTTCCTCATTGGTAAAGTCAGAACCATTCCCTATCACGCCAGCAGGAATATTTACAGTATAAAAGATATTATTTTGTAAGCCATTGTGGTCAATAATCAAAATATTGCTATCAATCCCATAGCTCAATCCGGATAATAAATCATCATTCTGATCTTTAACGGTGATCTGGCTCAGGTCAATATCTTTGATTTCCTGATTAAATTCAACCAAAATCTGTTCATCAGTGAGAATACCTGTTGCACTATCAGAAGGGAATGTGCTCAAAGGCCAGGGCTTAGAAGCAGTGAAAAAAGACCACTGGGTATACTCATTTGGCGTATCCGAAGACTGGCCACGAACAACATCAGCATCAACAGTCACAGTAAACTGATCATCCGATTGATCCATGCCATTGTGATTCACAATCAATTTACTGCCATCAATACTATAACTCAATCCCCCTACAGCTCCGTGTTCTTCACCAATCAGGGTTAAATTAGAAGAATTCCCCCAAGTCAATTGTTCATTAAATTCAATGCTAATCTCCTGATCTTTGGCAACCCCTCTTTGACCAAAATATGGAGACAATAAATATTGGGTGGCAAAATCCCCGGAGCAAGCCATATCATCAGTAAAACCAGTATTGTTTTCTACAATAGCCTGGCAAGGATATTTCATACTCCCGGTTCCTGAATTATTTTGAATATAAATATTTGAGCCAACCACCTCATATTCGGAATCACTAATCCTCAACCCCATACTAATGCCTGTAATACTATCATTATTTCTGATATACAAGTCATCAATACGATAAGATGACTCTTTTTTGAAAACATAAACATTTCCCTGATTCATTAAATTATTGTCTTCAATATAGATATTACGCATGTCAAACTGCAAATCATAAAGACCAATATAAGCATTTACTTTATTGTTCCTGATAAAGACACCATCCATATAATGCCCCCATTTATCCTGGGTCTGCATTAATATACCTTCTCCATCAACAGAGAGGTAGCCCGAATACAAAATCTGATGCCTGTACACGCGCATATCATTGTCTTCGATGATCATGTTATGACCTGCAAAATTGAGGGCTCTGTTCTCGAGGGTTGCAGCATTGTTGGTGTTTAATTTCCACCCTGTTGCATGCATGAAATTTCTTTTATCGTTATCATCACGACGAACATTACCTTTAATCGTTAGACCATATCCCTTGCCAAAAATACCCACACGCATGGTATTGTAAACCCAATTATCAATAATCTCAATTTTTTGATCAGGAATCGTTTTTATAGAATATTCTTCACCAATGGTATCCGGATCAATATAAGCACCATAAACACCAATACCATAATGATCCGTATAAGAAAACTTAGCACGCTCACCATAAACAATATGCGTTGTATCAATCAGCATACCAGAAGAATTGGTGTCATCACTATTCAGGCTTACTCCTGTAGGAGTCTCTCTACCCCCATCATAATGCCCTCCGGCAATAAATCCAGGTTGATCATAGCTATCATTAGCAAGTGGCCGGATCTGGTTATTCATGAAATCATTTATTCGGTTGTTTACCACAGAAACATGTTCGGAGCCGGCAGCAGTAACATTTCTTCCGTGGCGATAAGCAAAACGTTGCCATCCATTCATAAACGAATAATTTCCCGGGATGTCTCCCTGTGGAACAGCCACATTATTTTGCCTGACACCAAAAACGATCAAATTTCGTTTAGCCGCTAAATATAATCGTCCCCGGTTAATGTCCAAATGTACAAGTCCTACATTTTCCCCCTGGCTTTGTGAAATAACTTTAAAAGCAGATGAATTAGGTGTTCCATCTCCACTAAAAACAGGTTCATATTTTGGAAAATTTAAATGAGAAGGAGGTGCAAAAGAATCGCTTTTGGCATTGTTAACAAGTGGCATATCACCTCTTAGTACAACACCATCGGGAATTTGCACATTTCGTAAAAAATCATAATCTCCAGCGGGAAAATAAACAACGCCACCACCGTGGGTGTTTACATCAGCCATTGCCGAATCAAGAGCAGCATCCCAATAACCGGCACTATCAGGATAATCATGAATATTGGTTACATTCGTCCATATGATCTCATTAGTCCATGCAGGACAAGTATCATACTTTTCATAATAAGGATTTGTCACCGGAGCCTGGGTAAAACCAACTCCTCCCACCAAAAAAGAAGCACAAATAGTAAATAATTTCCTCATAATTTATATTTTTTTAGATTTAACACATAAAGGTAAACAATTTTTTTGGAAAATATAATTATTGAACTTTCGCAATATCAGATTTGCTTTTTTATTCTGTTTGTCTTTTGATATAGAAGATGGTGAGTAGTGAGTAGTGAGTAGTGAGTAGTGAGTAGTGAGTAATGAGTAATGAGTAATGAGTAATGAGTAATGAGTAATGAGTAATGAGTA
>CAZSGN010000071.1:0-12217 GCA_964606415.1 uncultured Bacteroidales bacterium | reverse complement strand
GAATATGGTGCGGAAGAGAGGTGCTATTTTTCAATGAAGCACACTTTTACTGCTCCCATAGATGAGGATGTCTCTTGATTTGAATCTGGTCCTGCAGCTATGCGGGCTAATGCTTATGACTTTGTGATTAACGGAATGGAGATTGGGGGTGGGTCTATCAGAATACATGACCCCGAAATACAGTCACGCATGTTTTCAGTCCTGGGTTTTTCTCAGGATGAGGCACAAAAACAATTTGGTTTTCTGATGAATGCTTTTAAATATGGTGCCCCGCCTCATGGTGGTATTGCTTTTGGATTTGACCGGTGGGTAGCTCTTTTCGCAGGAATGGATTCCATCAGGGATGTGATTGCTTTCCCGAAAAATAATGCAGGACGTGATGTCATGATTAATTCGCCTGATTTCGTTTCTGTTAAACAGTTAGAAGAACTCAATATCCAAATAAAACCAAAGGCATGATTTTTGTCACTAAGGGTTTGATGAGAAATAAATTGTGCTGAATAAACGAAGTCATTTTGTTATTTACCAAGGCGTAAAAACTTTGAATATTTCTGGCTGTTTAACGCTTTTTGTAATGCTGACAAAGGACAAAAGAAATAGTTTAAATGTACAGGTTATTTCATTTTCAAACCTTAAACATATGTTTTGGGCTATTCTTTATTTATTTTTAGCAGGGGGTTTTTATGACAGGTTCTGATATTCGAAAGAAACATAAACAAATCAGGGAATATATCTTTACAAGACAGTTGGTTAAGGCTTTTCTGGCCATGGATGAACTGGTTAAATTGACTGCTCAGGATCGCTTCGTGAACGACCTTCATTATCAACGGGAAAACTATGAGAACATTTTAAAGTATGCATTGGGTACCAAAGATCCCGAGAAACCTGATATTTATGATAATATCAGAAAATCATTGCTCGAGTTGGCTGATCAGGTGCGCGAAAATCTTTTAGGCAGGTATGAGCATACTGGTATGTATGCCATTTATCAAACCTATCAGCAAAACCTAAAAAAAGAAGATATACAAAAGAGGGTTCAACAGTTGATCTATAGCGAGAGGGATGTTGCTTTTTTAAAAGATCAATTTGGTTCAGAAGAAGATAGAACTCCTTTAATGCTGGGCCTTTTTCATTTATTATGGTTTACCGACAAATTGTCAGAAGAGGATGTTGATTTTTGGAATTCACTTTTTTTTAATGCTGATATCCATTGGGCGGAAAAAGCTGTTTTGGCCAGCGCATTAACCTTAAGTATTCAACGAGTTTTTGATTCGGAAAAATGGCTTCTTTTATTTTCATTATTAGAATTGGATGATTCAGCATTGAAACAACGAGCCCTGGTGGGACTTATTCTTGTATTGAATCAGTATGATGCACAGATGCGCTTTTACCCGGATTTGCTTAACAGGCTTGCTCTTTTGGGAGATAAGCCGGGCATGGAAGAGCAGGTCGGTAAAATCGCTGTGCAACTTATCAGGGCGAAAGATACCGAGCGGATTAATCAAAAGCTACAGGAAGAAATTTTGCCGGAAGTGGAGAAAATGAAACCTCGCTTAAATGAAAAACTAGGGCTTGATGACCTGGTTAAAGCGCCGGAAGGAGAAAATGAAAATCCGGACTGGCAGGCTTTTTTTGAGGACACCCCTGATTTATATCAAAAACTTGAAGAAGTTTCTAAATTACACATGGAAGGGGCTGACGTTTTTATGGGAGCTTTTTCTATGCTTAAGCATTTTGACTTTTTTAAACGCACAGATCATTGGTTTCTGCCTTTTTATGAAAATAATTTGCCATCGAAACAGGCATTGGATGAATTTCAGAATGAAATGGATGTAGATGATTTTATTAATAATCTCGCTCAAACCCCTTTTATGTGCAACAGCGATAAATATTCTTTTTGCCTGAACCTTAAAATGATTCCCGGCGCTTATAAGAAAAATACGGTTGATCTTTTTATGTCTGAGATCGAACAAATGAAAGAAGTTGGGCAGGAAACATCAATTGTTGATCCGGCAGAGCAAGATCGTTTAGTTATTGTTCAATATATCCAGGATCTTTACCGGTTTTATCAGTTGAATCCTTTTAAAGGGCAGATTTATAATCCTTTCGCATCTGATTTCCGCCTTGATAACAAATTCACTTTATCAAGGATGATGGATACTTATCCGATCACCAGGAATATTGCCGAATATTATTTTATGAAAGCTCAATATGAGCAGGCTTCCCGTTTTTTTGAGCAATTGATTCAGGATCAAAAAGGGGATTCTGAGTTGTTTGAAAAACTGGGTTATTGTTATCAAAAAATTCGCGATTTTGATGCTGCCCTGGAAATGTATCAACAAGCGGATCTTTTTGATCGTAATAAAGACTGGCTGTATAAGAATATGGCTTTTTGCTGCCGACGCTCGGGTGATAATCAAAAGGCTCTTGAATACTTGCATTGGTTGCATGATAAACACCCGGATGACCTCTACCTGGAGGCCCAGATCGGACATAATTATTTTGAGAATGAAAAGTATGAGCAAGCGCTTAAGCATTATTTTAAAATTGAGTATATGGATCCTGATAATTCCCGGATATTAAGGCCCATTGCCTGGTGTTCTTTTGTTATGGGGAAAATGGATACTGCAGAGAAATATTACTCCAAACTTATTGACCAGGGAGATGCTGGTTATTATGATTTGATGAATCTGGGCCATTTGTATTGGTGCCGGGGGGAGATTAACCTGGCTATCAAACAATACAGGCAAAGTTTGCATGCACTTGAAGACAATATCAGCCAGTTTTTTGATGACTTCAGAAAAGACCAGGATATCCTGATAAATGCTGGTGTCCCTGAAATTGATATTATCCTGATGTTGGACTACCTCCGTGCCAATATGGATGACCATGCCCAGGTTTGATTGTTGGCTTTTCAGTTTTTTGCTATTATTCCACCCCCTGCCGCAAGCGTCCGCTTGTGGCAATGAAGCAATATATGTAATATAAAATACTTGTAATCCATTGATTTTTTGGATCTTACACTAAGAACCCCATCGCTGGGTTAAAATATTTATAAGACAAATGCGTTAAATAATGATAATTTATAGCTGAATCCCTTCTTCTTGTTTGATAATATTATGGCGGGGTGATAAATATTACTATTTTAAGATGATTATTGTTATTATTTCCTGGTCCAAATTGAAACCTTCTTATTTACTTACCGTAAAAAAAGAAATAGTTCAGAATGGTAAATAATAAATGTCAAAACAAAACCTAAAGTAGAAAATGGTTTAATTCTAAAAATGAATGCTTTATGAAAACAATGAAAATTTTACTTACATTAACACTTATGGGAATGGTTTCATTCTTGTATGGCCAGGATGCACCATATACAGATATGGTAAATGCAACTGGCGAAATTGATACGGTAACAGGTGGAGCTGGTGATGTTCCTTATTATGTTATGCCGGATCCGGTATTGAACAGTGAATTCACTACTACTTATGATCCTGCTGCCGGTGCCGGTGGAAATGCCGGAATTGAATCTACCTGGACATGGGATCTTTTTGAATCGAATGGTACAATTAATACCCAGGGGCCAGGTGTTGGAGCGGATGATGGACCTTATGTGGAAGTTGGCTGGGATGCCCCGGGCGGAGGCCTGCCCACAGAAGATACCATTAACACGCAAGAGGTTAGCTCTATTGGTTGTGATGGTGATAGCACTATGCTTCCTGTCCGTATCGTTGATCCTCCGGCTTTTACACCATGGGATCAGGCTGCCCCCATTGAGATTTGTGAAACAGCAGGTGCTCAGGATGTAGAATTAAATACTATCGTTGATAATTATGTCTCTGGTGGTAACTTGCAGTTTAGGTTTGATGTGGTTGTAGATTCTGTTGATCCTACAATTTCAACCAAAGGTGATGTAAGGAATAATCCGGATACTATTGTGACCATACCTGAAGTTTGCGGAGATGGCACAGATGATAATAATGTAGTGTTATTAACCAGTTATTCTATGCCTGCTGTGGATGGACAAATCACTCGTTACCAGTTTGATTTTGCTGCAGATGGAGACGGTGGAATCTCCGACCATATTAGCCGGAAAACGGATTATCTGATTAATGACGCCGCTGATGATCTGGCTTTCACCTATACAGCTCCAACTAATGGGACTGATGGAACAGCAACAATCACTTATATTGTTTATCCAACGCCGGAAACTGGCGATATATTCTTTGTTCCGAACGACTGGAATAACTAATAAGAAGTATATGGGATAAGATTATGAATGCCGGTCCTTCTACGCCGGCATTCTTTTCTTTTCTTTATTTTGTTTTTTTCAGGTTTTTGTTTGACATTATTTCTTGCCGTTTGTTTGTTGTTTTATTTATTTATAGTTATCAGTTAATCAGGTTAAAGAAATTTGTCAAAACACGCACACATAATTGTTTTTATGACGGGGTTAATGATGAACCTTGTGGCGCTCGGGCAAATTGATACGGTTTGTATCGGGGATCAGGGAGTGTCATACTCTTATCAAAAAAACAGTCCTTATAGCACTGTTAGTGTTTGGACGGTTGAAGGGCAGGATAGTGGCAATGTTGTTTTACAACAAGTCGGAGATACGGTTTTGGTTGACTGGAATGAAGTTGCTCCTGGCCAATATTATGATTTGACAGTCCAGGAATTTAATGTTTTTAATGATTCAATATCCTGCGAAGGTCTGCCGGTTACAGATAGTGTATACATATGGCCTCCTCCACAATTTGAGATTGAAACCACCGATCCGGATAACAATAATGAAATATGTGCTGGTGATACCATTGAATTATTTCCCGATAAAACTTATGTCGATTATCAATGGTCGAATGGCAGTCATGCTGAATCTGTTCGTTATGGCTATAATACCAATTTAAGTCAGGATACTTCTAAATACATTTATTTAACGGTTACAGATTGGCAAAGTTGCCAGGGTAAAGATTCTATTTATTTGACCACGCATCGGCTTCCTAGGGTTAATATTGGTTCTGATAAGGTATTATGTGAAACGGATAATTTTGAGATATTGGCAAATTCAGATGTGGAGGCAATTAATTATACCTGGTATGTGAATGATATGGCAGAACCTTATGCCTATACCGATCTGGTTTATATGGATGAACGGGAGAAATTTGAACAGGGAATTGATTCTTTATGGGTAATGGTTGAGGATATACATGGTTGTATTAGTGGGGATACCATCCGGATTTTACCTTGCGATGAGTATCTGGGTGAAATACCCAATTTGATTACCCCCAACGGTGATGGTGATAATGACTATTTTAAAATTAAGCGCCTGGAAAATTATCCTAATGAATATCCTGATTTGATTATTGAAATGTATGATCGTTGGGGTAAACTCGTTTGGCGTTCTGAACCTGGTTATGTTAGTGATCCTTGGGGCGGAAGAGATTTTCGTGGAAAAAAATTACCTATGGATGCTTATTTTTATGTAATTCATTTGAACAATGGAACAGGTAAAAGTTTATCTGGTAGTGTGACGGTGATCAGGTAATGAATAATGTTGAGTTTTTATTGATTAGATATGTTATAAGATAAAATGAGCCGGGCTATGATCCGCCGGTTGGCGGAACACACATCATTTGATGATTATTTTTAAGTTATGATATGTCGTGAAACCCGGTTTTGAGAATCATGGCCAGGTGCTGACCGATTAAAAACAAAGAATAAACAAGTGAAAATAAAGTTTAACATATCATCATGGGTACTGGGTTTAGCAATGTTCTTGCTATTCGGGGCTATTGCAGAATCACAGCAATTGCCTCTTTACAGCAAGTACTTTATGACTCGTCATTTGGTCAATCCGGCCAGAACAGGCGCTTATGGTTATACCACGGTTGATCTGACAGCGCGTCAACAATGGATCGGGTTTGATGGTGCACCTCAAACGCATACTATTTCTTTTCAAACAAGAATTTTGAAGACCAGCTATATGTCTCGGGCACGTTCACCCCGCAGAGGAAAGGGGAGAAGCCAGGGGGGGCGCGTTGGTGTTGGCGGAACTGTTTTTAATGACCAATCCGGATTGCTCAACTTTTCTGGTGCAATGGGGAGTTATGCTTATCATATTAATATGCAGCAAGCGCAACTTTCTTTTGGACTTTCACTTTCTTTTGTTCAATTTAAATTAAACGAGAGTGATATTGTCCTCTATGATCAGCAGGATGATCTTCTTGAGAGCTCGTCATTGACTTCTTATGTCCCTGATGCAACGGTGGGGGCTTATTTTACTTTGCCCGATTTTTATGCGGGTGTTTCTGCTACCCAGTTACTCCAGTCTTCTATCAGGTTCGGAAATTCAGATCTTCGAAATTCTAAAATGATCCGGCATTACTATGGATTAGCGGGCTTTAATTATAGAATTGACCGTGAGTGGGCAATAGAACCTTCTCTTTTAATTAAGACTAATGAATATCTGCGCTCGCAATTTGACCTTAGTGTCCGGGGTTTTTATAAACAGGACTATTGGGCTGGACTAACTTACCGAACGGGTGGCACCAGGATTGAAAATACGTCAAACGCTGGTGCTATGGTGGTAATGGCCGGTGTTAGTGTGGATATGTTTCATTTTGGCTATGCTTTTGATTATTCATTGAATAATATTAAAAAATATAGTTGGGGGTCGCACGAGATTAATGTTGCTATTCGCTTTGGGGATAACGCCCGAAGATATCGTTGGTTGGATCGCTATTAATTCTTTTTGTTTTTTATCCGGATTTTAATAACTTTAGTTATTCTATAGTAGAAATTTACATTCGAAATAAATAATTGATGTTATATTTGTTTTTTAGTTAGGAAAAAATAGATGTTTGATTTTCATTTAAATGAAGCCTTATGGTTTTAAAGTAATAATAGAGGGCTGAACAAAATATAATAAAACCTCTATTATGTCTAGGCCTTTTATTCACAAGCGTACGATTATTTAGGGAGATGAACCGTGCCATGACAAAATATTAGTACACACACGGGAGGGATGATTATTGCACACCTAATAGTTGTCTCAAGGTCAAAGGGATGTCATCATCGTGAGTTCCATCCCGCCTTACGGGGCAAGTTGTGACTAATGAAAATTAAATATATGCAGATGATGAATCATCAAATAATAAAACAATAAAATCATTGACATGAAAAAGATTTATTGGTTATTGATTGTTTTCGGTTTACTTATTGTTGCCGGAATATTCATCAGGAAACCTGTTGCCGAGCATTATTATCAGAAAGGTATTGAAAATATCGAGGAAGAAAATTATCAGGAGGCGGAGCATTTATTTTCAAAAGCCCTGAAATGGAAGAAAAATCTGCCAAAGATTTATGTTAAACGGGCTTTAGCTCGTATTAACCTGGATGAATATGAAGCAGCTTTAATGGATTGCGACCAGGTATTGGACGAGCATCCCGAATATGGTGAAGCATGGTATTACAAAGGCATGGCTAATAAAGAACTGGCGAAATATGATGAAGCTTTTCAGTTTTTTAACAAAGCTATTGAATTTCAGTTTAATCCTGCCGGAGCCTATAACCATAAAGGGCTTATTTATGCTGGAAAGGAGAATTGGGATAAGGCCATAGGGGCATATGAAGAAGCCTTAAAGGCCGATTCTTCGAGAATCGAGGTTTATTTAAATCGTGGTGCTGCCTTTTCTGCTATTGGCGAATTTGAAAAGGCTATTGATGATTACGATCAGGCCATTAATAAAGGAGCTGACGAATTGCAAACTCTTTTTAAGAGGGTGGCTTTAAAGGATACCCTGAAACAATATAAATTGGCGATTAAAGATTATGACAGGATTGAAGAGTTAGGTGGTGCTGATCTGGCGGTTTTTTACAGGAGGGGCTTTGACCATTACCAGGTTTTTAATAATGAAAATGCGCTTAATGATCTGACAATTGTTTTAAAGGACTCATCAATGCATCTTGATGCGCGTTATTACAGAGCAAATGTTTATTCAAGGATGAAACAGTATAAAAATGCTGTTGAGGATTTTGATTCTTTATTGTCAGTAGATCCGGATTACGGAAAAGCAAGGTATAACCGGGCACTTGCTCTCGTGCATATGGGCGACTTTAAAAGGGCGAAAGAAGAGCTGGATGTCATCTCGAAGTCTAACAGGTATAATTTTAAAGTTTTTAATTTGCTAGGTGTTTCGGAAGCGAAGCAAGGTGATTTTTCCAGGGCCATTAAACATTTTAACCGGGCGATAGATCTTAAACCTTTTGAGCCCGATCCTTTCTTTTACAGGGGGATGTCAAAAGGAATGCTGAATAATCATCAAAGTGCTATTGATGATTACTCGAGGGCTATCAAATTAAAACCTGCTTATGCAGAGGCTTATTTTAATCGCGGAATATCTTATATTAATCTTAATCAATTTGCTGATGGATGTCAGGATTTAAAAAAAGCACAGGATATGGGTTTCGAAAAAGCCAATGAAATGGTTGATATGTATTGTCAGAATCATTAATTTTTTTTGTTCATTTAATTTATTGCTTATATGTGTTTGAAAAATTATTGGAGTGTCGCTATTGTTTTTTTACTTTTTTATGTTCTTCCTCTTAAATCACAGGATTATCATGATTCAATTTCTAATATCCTGAAAACGTATTATCAAAACCAGGAAACCGGTATTGCTGTGCTTGTGATGGATGATGATGATGTTCTTTATAAGCAGGGGTTTGGTATGGCTGATCTTGAAGAACAAAAAATGGTAAAAGCAAATACAAATTTCAACCTGTCAGGGATGAGTCAGCTTTTCACAGCTATTGGTATCTTAATGCTTAATGATCGTGGTATTTTAGAGCTTGATGAGCCTATTGGCCCTTTACTTGATCTGCCTGATTATTGTGATCAAATTAAGATTAGCCACCTGCTTCGTCATAGTTCTGGTCTGCCGGATATTGATACCAGGAAATTATTGGCGGATAAGTCTGTGACATTAACCAATGAGGTGATTATTGATTCACTGAAGACAACGACCGAGCCACTCTTTAAGAGTGGGAGGAAATTGCAGATTAATAAAGTTAATTATATTTTACTGGCATCCATTATAGAAAAAAAGTATGGCAAGGATTTTCGTAAATTTATGAAAAAAGAGATATTTAAGCCGCTTGATATGGATGATGCCAGGGTTTATGGACATGAAAAAGACCTCAGGAAAATTAAAAACAGGGCTGCCGGTTATATTCCGGATCCAGATGATGGTGATTATCTGGAAGATCAACGGATCAAACGAAATTTACTGCAAGGTGCTGGTAATATTTATTGTTCACTGGATGATTATGTTAAATGGATCAATGCCTGGCAAAATAATACATTGCTTTCCAAAGAATCATATAAGCTTGTTTCGCGAATGAATTACTGGCCTGGCTATTCTGTTTTTTCGGGTTATGGGTGGTTCAATAGTTTTAATAGTGGTAAACGCTATGATTATCAGGTGGGAAGTGATTTTGGGTTTACGAATATCCTTCTTAAATCTCCCGGAAAACATCTTTATGTTGTTCTTTTAACAAATTACGCTGGTAGTTTTGACTTGCGGAAAAAAGCTTTTGAAATAATTAATCTTTATGTAGATGAAGATTATAAGGTTAAGTAATTTTTTTATATAGCGGTAAATAACATTCTTCTATAATCTGCTTAATATTCAATATTAAAAATCTGTATTTCTCAGGCTTTTTTTTTAATTTCGGCGTGTCTTAATTTGATAATATAAAAAAATTAAAAGCATGAGTAAAACAGTACATCAATTGGCTGCTGATAATATTCGTATTCTATCTGCGGCGATGGTTGAAAAAGCAAAGTCCGGTCATCCCGGCGGAGCAATGGGCGGTGCTGACTTTGTCCATGTGCTTTTCTCCGAGTTCATGAACTGGGATCCGGATGATATGGCATGGCGTAACCGTGATCGTTTTTTCCTGGATCCGGGGCACATGTCTCCAATGTTATATTCTATCCTGGCTTTAACAGGCAATTATACACTGGATGATCTTAAAAATTTCCGCCAGTGGGGTAGTCCCACGCCCGGGCATCCTGAAAAAGATGTAAAGCACGGCATTGAAAACACTTCCGGACCGCTGGGGCAGGGACATGCAATGGCTGTTGGTGCAGCAATTGCTGAAAGATTTCTTGTTGAACGGTTTGGCGAATGGATGGGGCATAAAACATATGCTTTCATTTCCGACGGTGGCGTGCAGGAAGAAATTTCTCAGGGTGCAGGACGTATTGCCGGTTTTCTGGGATTGAGCAATTTGGTTATGTTTTATGACTCCAATGATATTCAGTTGTCTCATGAAACCAATATGACAACGAATGAAGATACAGCTAAAAAATATGAAGCCTGGGGTTGGAATGTTGTAAGCATTGATGGAAATGATCAGGGTCAAATTCGTGAAGCGTTAAAAACTGCGGGACAGGAAAAAGATAAACCGACCCTTATTATTGGCAAGACTGTAATGGGTAAAGGTGCTGTAACCGAAGATGGTAAAAGTTTTGAACGGCAGCCATCAACGCATGGTAAACCTTTGTCCGGAGCTGGTGCTTCTTTTGAAAAAACAGTAGAAAACCTGGGTGGCGATCCTGCTAATCCTTTTGCGATTGTACCTGAAGTTAAAGCATTTTATGATGAGGTACTGGAGGAGAAACGAAAGGCAGCGAAAGCAAGGAAAGATGAAGAAAAGAAATGGGCTGACGGGAATGCTGATCTTGCTGCCAAATTCGATCAATTCTTTTCTTGCAAGGCACCGGATATTAATTATAAAGAGATTAAACAGAAAGAGAATAATGCTTCAAGGGCATCTTCTGGTATTGTTCTTGAATATTTCGCACAGAATATCGACAATATGATCGTGGCTTCTGGTGACTTATCTAATAGCGATAAAACAGATGGCTTCCTGAAGCACACCAAGCCTTTAGCGAAAGATGACTTTAGTGGTGCTTTCCTGCAAGCTGGCGTAAGCGAATTAACCATGGCTGCACTGGCAAATGGAATGGCTTTGCATGGCGGTATTATACCGGTATGTGGTACATTTTTCGTCTTTTCAGATTATATGAAACCTGCTGTCCGCCTGGCTGCTTTAATGGAACTTCCGGTGAAATACGTCTGGACACATGATGCATTCAGGGTAGGAGAAGATGGTCCTACGCATCAGCCTGTTGAACAAGAGGCTCAAATCAGGCTTCTTGAGAAATTGAAAAATCATTCAGGCGACCCGGGTATGTTGGTCTTTAGGCCGGCCGATGCGGATGAAACTACTGTGGCATGGAAGCTTGCTATGGAAAATATAAAAACGCCGTCTGCTTTGTTGCTTTCAAGACAGAATATTCAGGATCTGCCGGCATTTAAAGGTGGAGACAGATATGCCTGTGCTCAAGAAGCAGCTAAAGGGGCTTATGTGGTTAAAGAAGCTGAAGGAAAGCCTGATATTATTTTGGTGGCAAATGGTTCTGAAGTGGCAACACTGGTTGAAGGGGCTGAAATACTTGAAAAAGATAAAGGTTTAAAGGTTCAGATCGTTTCAGCAATCTCTGAAGGCTTATTCCGCTTGCAAAGCAAGGATTATCAAAGTAAAGTGATTCCTGAAAATGTCCCTGTGTTCGGGTTGACTGCCGGATTGCCTGATACGCTTAGGAATCTTGTTGGGGATCATGGCCTTGTTGTTGGCCTTGATCATTTTGGCTATTCTGCTCCTTACAAGGTGCTTGATGAAAAATTTGGTTTCACCGGAGAAAATGTCGTGAACAAAGTGACTGAATACCTGAATTTATAGATCCCATTTCCAATAAAAGAAAAAACCTCAGCAAGAGATTAATTGCTGAGGTTTTTTTATGTATCATAATTAAATAAGAATCAGTCAATAAACAATCCCGTCTTTAGACAGAGAAACAACGAATCCGTCAGTGGACGGACAGGCGCCGAACAACGAACAAAGAACAAGGAACAACGAACAAAGAATCCGTCAGTGGACGGACAGGCGCCGAACAACGAACAAAGAACAAGGAACAAAGAACAAAGAACAACGAACAAGGAACAAGGAACAAGGAACAAAGAACAAAGAATCCGTCAGTGGACGGACAGGCGACGAACAACGAACAACGAAGAACACCGGACGCCTAAAAAAAAAAACATAAAAGGAGCAGACCGCAGGGAAACAACGACAAACAGGAAAGAAAAAAAAA
>CAZSGN010000070.1:0-12230 GCA_964606415.1 uncultured Bacteroidales bacterium | reverse complement strand
AACAAAGAACAAAAAAATATTACTCCGGGAGAGAAGCTAAAAGGTCTTTATTGCCCTTTACTTTTTGACCGAGGCCAACATGTAACTTACTGTCAAGAGGCAGGAGAATATCTACCCTGGAACCAAACTTGATGTATCCCAGTTGTTGATTTTGTTGTACCTGGTCATTTACTTGTGGGTAGGTGATGACTCTTCGGGCTGCAGCTCCTGCGATTTGGCGAAGAAGAATTTCAGGCCCTTTTGTTGTTTTTATGGCAGTAACAGCGCGTTCATTTTTTTCGGAAGATTTGGGGTTGCGTGCAACAAGATAAGTGCCGGGATGATATTTATAATAAGAGATGGTGCCAGGAACAGGTATCCAGTTGATGTGGGCATCCCATATTGACATAAATATGGATACCTGGATGTGTTTGCCTTTAAGGTATTCTTTATCTTCTGTTTCTTCAATAACAACAATTTTCCCGTCAGCAGGGCAGTAAAGCATGGATTCATCTTTGGGGACTTTCAGGGATGGAGCCCGGAAAAATTGGAGAAAAAAGAGGTACAACAGCACCGAGATAGACGGTAAGATAATCAGGAGTGATGATTCTCCGGGTAAAAGAATAAAAGCGGCTGCATTGAGTCCTATTAAAACGATCAATTTATTGATCAGTATTTTGTGTCCTTCTTTGTGTATTTTCATGAGGCAGTTATTTTTATTATAGAATAAGATGAATATAGATAAACGCGGCCGGGACAGAGATAAATATTGAGTCAAACCGGTCCAGCACACCCCCGTGCCCTGGAAGGAAATGGCCGCTGTCTTTAATATCCAGGGATCTTTTCAAACTGCTTTCGAGCAGATCACCAAACACACCTGTAATACTAATGATTCCGGCGAGGATAATCCACTGGTAATGGTTTAGTATACCAAAAGGCGCAGCAATAAGCCATCCAACGATTAAGGATAATACAATGCCGCCTGCAAAGCCTTCCCAGCTTTTTTTGGGAGAAATCCGGGGGATCATTTTATGTTTACCCATTGTCATACCTGCAATATAAGCTCCTGTATCGCTGGTCCATTGAAGTACGAAAAAACCCATCAATAGATGTGGTGTATAGGTTGATTTGCATAGAGGATAAGCAAAATCATTTAATAATGCAAATGGCAGCGCGGCATAAATAAGGCCTGAAAACAAAACGGTAATTTGGGTAAATGTTGGTTTTTTTTGTTGATAAAGATTTACAAGGTAAATCATCAGAATAAACAGGATCAATCCAGAGAGAAATAAGGATGAGGGTAAAAGGGGATTATGGTGAAAATGATAGCCAAGAAAACCACTAAGGCCTGCTGCTATTCCTGTATAATGTATAATTGAGTTGCGTAAGACACCCAGCAAGTGATAAAATTCACTTAAAGCCAGAGCAAGGAAGATGCTGAAAACAGAAAAAAAGAATAGCGGCCCGGCATAAATTGCCCCGGAAACAATCACCACAAAGGCTAATCCTGAAAGACTTCTGATAATAGTATTTTTCAACTTTCAAAATCGCTTAATAGTTTTTTGGCACGTACAACGTTTTCTTCTTGTACATACACTTCAATATCGCCAAAAGACTGGTATGCTGTGTCTTTTTTATTGATCAGAACAGCAGTAATGCCATGTTCCATTAACATTTCTTTGGCTATGATTGCCTTGTATTCCTGTCCAAAGTTGTAAACGTGTTTCCAACCCTCTTCCATATCTGTTTGTTATTGGTTACAATGAATAACATTTGTCTATAAAGTCGATAATATTATATATAATACCTGTTTGGAAAATGTCGTATTAATCTCGTTCGGTTCTTCGACCTCTTAAATTTGCTTCACGGCCTCTTGCCGATTCTTTATTATTTTGGTTTTCCGATTGTTTTTTGGATTCCTGTTGTTCTTTCTTTTTTTTCTTGTCATTCTCCTCAGCGATTTCCTCTCTTGTTTTAAAAGGCCGTTTCCCGAAGATGGCTTCCAGGTTTTCTTTAAAAATAACTTCTTCTTCCAGCAATTTTGCAGCTAATTGATCAAGTCCTTTCTCATGTTCTTTAAGGAGTTGCATTGCTTTGTTGTAAGCCGAATCAATTAATTTTTTAGCTTCTTCGTCTATGCCTTGGGCTGTTTTTTCACTGTAAGGTTTACTGAAAGTATATTCATTTCTTCCGGTGGAATCATAAAAGCTAAGATTACCTAATTTTTCACCCATACCGAAGTATGAGATCATGGCATAAGCTTGTTTAGTGATGCGTTCCAGGTCGTTTAGCGCGCCAGTGGATACATCATTGAATTTTAATTCTTCAGCTGCCCTTCCTCCAAGTGCTGCGCACATTTCATCCATCATTTGTTCTGTCGTGGTAATTTGTCTTTCTTCGGGCAGATACCATGCTGCACCAAGTGCCCGTCCCCGTGGAACAATAGTGACTTTAAATAAGGGATTGGCATGTTTAAGGAACCAGCTTACGGTAGCGTGACCAGCTTCGTGATAGGCAATGGCCTGTTTTTCCTCTGGTGAAATGACTTTGCTTTTCCTTACCATTCCGGCAATGATTCTGTCAACGGCATCAACAAAATCGTCTTTTTCAACGGCTTTTCTGTTCCGGCGTGCTGCAATTAAGGCTGCTTCGTTACAGATATTAGCGATATCGGCTCCGGAGAAACCAGGTGTTTGTTTGGACAGAAATTCCAAATCTACGCTGGACCCTAGTTTAAGGGGTTTCAGGTGTACCTGGAATATCTCTTTTCTTTCGTTCAGATCGGGTAATTCAACATGAATCTGCCTGTCAAATCGTCCTGCCCGCATCAGGGCGCGATCCAGTATATCAGCTCTGTTTGTTGCAGCCATGATAATTACTCCTGAGTTATCTCCAAAACCATCCATCTCACTCAGCAATTGGTTCAGGGTATTTTCTCGCTCGTCATTAGCTCCCATGCTTGGATTTTTACCCCTGGCACGACCTATGGCGTCAATTTCGTCAATAAAGACGATGCACGGGGCTTTTTCTTTAGCTTGTTTAAACAGGTCTCTTACACGTGATGCACCTACGCCCACGAACATTTCAACAAAATCCGATCCTGAAATGGAGAAAAACGGGACATTGGCTTCTCCTGCAACGGCTTTAGCCAGAAGCGTTTTTCCTGTACCCGGAGGGCCAACAAGCAATGCGCCCTTTGGTATTTTACCGCCAAGGTCTGTGTATTTTTGGGGTTGCTTTAAGAAATCAACCACTTCTTTAATTTCGACTTTGGCTTCCTCAAGTCCGGCTACATTGCTAAAGTTGATTTTAACATTTGATTCTTTATCAAAGAGTTTGGCCTTGGATTTGCCAACGCTAAAAATATTACCGGCGCCGCCACCTCCTTTAGAGCCCAGCCGCCGAAAGATAATGATCCAGATGACAACTAATATAATAACCGGCAAAAGCCAACCCAGTAATTCACCAAATACATCCCGCCGTGTTTCATAATTAATGGAAACTTGTTCATTCTCCGGTATATCGCTCTGGGCTTCTTCTACTTTCTGATTGAATAATTCAACGGTTCCAATGTTATAGATATAATGAGGGCCTGATTGATCTTCGAAGGCACCAGAGCCGATATCCTGATATTCCTCGGATTGCAACGCTTCCTGGCTAAGGTGTATTTCCGCTTTTTCCCTGTTTATTACTACTATTTCAGTAATTTCCTGATCTACAAGCATTTCTTTAAGCCGGTTCCAGTTAATCTCGTTGTCTTTGCCCGAGTAGCTAAAGAATTGCAATGCAATAAATACGCCTATAATGACTGCGTAAATCCAAAAAGCATTAAATTTTGGTTTGGGTTGATTTTCTTTATCGTCCTTTTGAGGATTGTTTTTTTTGTTTTTGTTTTGGTTGACCATTTCTAGATAAATTAATAAGTGCTTTCTATTTTTTCAATTTTCGCATCTCCCCATAGTTCTTCGAGATTGTAATGAAAGCGTGTCTGTTCTTCAAAAACATGTACCACGATATCATGATAATCCAAAAGCACCCACAGGGCATTCTCAAATCCTTCTTTATGTCCTTTTTTTATCTGAAGATTTTCTTTGACCTTTTGATCAATAGCATCAGCAATGGCATTAACCTGGGTGCCGGATTGGGCATGGCAAATGACAAAATGGTCACAAATACTGTTTTCAAAAGAGGTGAGATCAATATCAATGATGTCTTCTCCTTTTTTATCCTGAATCCCTTCAATAATAACGTCTAATAATTTGTTTGTCATAACAATGGCGAGCAACTATTTTTTTTGTAACACAAAGATAGTTAAAACGTTCATTTTTTATTGAATATTTTACTATTTTGCTTTTTTCAAAATGATGATTAATACATTTGGTGAATATATTGTTAACCTTGATGAAGTCGATTCTACCAATAATTATGCCAAATCATTGCTTTGTCATAATTCTGTGCCTCAGGGCAGTGTGGTTTCAGCTCTTCATCAAACTGCTGGCAGAGGCAGTGGGGGTACAAGTTGGTGGTGTCCGAAGGGACAGGGCCTGCTCCTGACCTATATCCTTTATCCTGGGGATATGTCAGTATCGGATCATTTTGTTATCAATCAGGCTGTCTCTCTTGCTCTAGCAGATTTTATCCGCTCTTATGTCAGAAAAAAAGTTTTTGTTAAGTGGCCCAATGATATTCTTGTTGATCAGTATAAAATTGCCGGAATATTGATTGAGAACCGTGTTAAAGGAAATTCTTTTGATTATGTCCTGGCAGGTGTTGGTGTTAATGTTTATCAGGAGGTATTTCCTGCTCATATTCCTTATGCTACTTCGATCAAGTTAAATGGTGAATGCGGTGATCCGGGAAAATTATTGATTGATCGTTTGTCCGGATATTTACATGTGCGTTTTAATGAGTTAATGAATGGTGAATATATGACACTGAAAAATGACTACATGGATGTTTTATGGAAATTGAATAAGTTACATCTTTTCCGGGCGCAATCTGAAACTTTTTATGGGATAATCAGAGATGTTAATCGTGATGGACAGATTATTATTGAAAGAAAAAACGGCCGGCAGCAGGCTTATGGATTTAAAGAGGTGGTTTTTGCTCCATTTTCTTCCGAATAATAGTCAAACAAGTACCATAAATCATCTTTGGGTGGCAGTGAGGAAAAGTGCATTTCATTTTTCCTGACCGGATGTGTAAATGAGAGTGCGAAAGCATGTAGTGAAATTCCTTTGTTTTGATTGGAACGTGCATAACCATATTTAAGGTCTCCTTTAATGGGGCAGCCTATTTCTGCTAGTTGAGCCCTGATTTGATGATGCCTGCCGGTTTCTAAATTGATTTTTAAAAGATGATAGCGGTCTGAATGCCCCAATGTCTCATATTTAAGAATGCTTTCTTTTGCTCCTTTTTGGGGCTTTGTGTAAACGAAGGATTTATTTTTTCTTTCATTTTTCTGTAAATAATGAGTTAAGCTGTCTTTTGAATGAGGGGGAGGGGTTTTTATGATGGCGTGATAAGTTTTCTTAATCTTTTTTTCCCGGAACATGTTGCTTAAGCGGCTCATGCTTTTGCTGGTTCGGGCAAAGATTATTAAACCGCTTACCGGACGGTCAAGCCGGTGGGGGATGCCAAGGTAAACTTCACCTGGTTTATGGTATTTGTCTTTCAGATAATTTTTTAACTGAGCTGCAAGAGATTCATCGCCTGTTTTATCTCCCTGGACAAGGTCGGATGTTGATTTATTGAGAACAATGATGTGATTGTCTTCGTATAATATTTTATGTGCAACGGAATGTTCCATCGTTCGCAGTTGTTCTTTTCCTGCCTCCTGATAAAGTTAGTATTGCTCATTTTCTCCGGGAAAATTTCCTTTTCTGACATCTTTAATGTATTCTTCAACGGCTCCTTGTATCTCTCCATAAAGATCGAGGTATCGTCTTAGGAAACGGGGGCTAAAGTCTTTTGTGATACCAAGCATGTCGTGGGTAACCAGTACCTGACCGTCTACCAGGGGGCCAGCTCCAATACCGATAGTAGGTATTGATCTTTCGCGGGTAACGCTGCCGGCTAATTCGGCAGGGATTTTTTCAAGGACAATCCCAAAACATCCTGATTTTTCCAGTAACTCAGCATCTTTCAGCAGTTTGTTGGCTTCTTCTTCTTCTGTTGCCCGCACGGTGTAAGTGCCAAATTGATGGATAGATTGTGGGGTAAGACCTAAATGTCCCATGACAGGTATCCCGGCTGAAAGAATCCGTTGAATAGATCCTTGTACTTCTTTACCCCCTTCAATTTTAATGGCCCCGGCTCCGGTTTCTTTCATTATTCTGATGGCCGATTGCAGTGCATGTAGAGAATCACCCTGATACGTGCCAAAGGGCAGGTCAACGACAACGAGGCCCTTGTTTGCTGCTTTAACCACGGATTTTGCATGGTATATCATTTCATCCAAAGTGATGGGCAGGGTGGTTTCATTACCAGCCATAATGTTGGATGCTGAATCACCAACCAGGAAAATGTCAATCCCGGCACTTTCTAAAATTCTTGCCATGGAGTAGTCATAAGCAGTTAGCATGGTTATTTTTTCTCCTTCCTGTTTCATCTCCTGAAGGATATGTGTCGTAATTCTTTTGGCTTTGTCATGAATGGACATATGCATTATTTTTGTTTTCCTTTGATATCTTAATTTATTCCGTGGATTGGCTACTTGCAAGCCTGACGATGTGTCAGGATAAGTTTGTTTTTTTTTGTTTTTTTATTGCCACTTTTTCATAAAATACAAAGTAAAGGTTTTTGGCATAATGATTGTTAAAATAAAAGAGAAAATTCAAAGAATATTAACGCCAAAACAAATAATATATTATGGGTAAAATAATTGGAATTGATTTAGGAACAACCAACTCATGTGTTTCTGTAATGGAAGGTAACGACCCTGTTGTTATTCCTAATAGTGAAGGAAAGCGAACCACCCCGTCAATGGTGGCTTTTATTGAAAATGGATACCGTAAAGTTGGAGATCCTGCTAAACGACAGTTTATTACCAATCCCACAAAAACGGTTGCTTCTATAAAACGGTTTATGGGTGAGAAATACGAGGCGGTTAGTAAAGAACTGGAAAGAGTTAGCTATAAAGTTACAAAAGGCTCTAACAGTCTGCCTAAAGTAAAAATTGATGACAGGGAGTATACACCCCAGGAAATTTCAGCAATGGTTCTTCAGAAAATGAAAAAAACAGCAGAAGATTATCTTGGACAGGAAGTGACAGAAGCTGTCATTACTGTTCCTGCTTATTTTTCTGACTCTCAGCGCCAGGCAACTAAAGAGGCTGGTGAAATTGCTGGTCTGGAGGTTAAACGTATTATTAATGAACCTACAGCAGCATCGCTGGCTTATGGCCTTGACAAGAAAGATCAGGACATGAAAGTGGCTGTTTATGATCTTGGTGGAGGTACTTTCGATATATCTATCCTTGAGTTAGGAGATGGTGTTTTTGAGGTAAAGTCAACGAATGGCGATACTCATTTGGGAGGTGATGATTTTGACCAGGTGATTATTGACTGGTTGGCCCAGGAGTTTAAAAATGATGAGGGCATCGATCTGAAAAAAGATCCGATGGCATTACAACGTCTGAAAGAGGCTGCTGAAAAAGCAAAAATTGAACTCTCAAGTGCAACGCAGACAGAGATTAATCTTCCTTATATTATGCCTGTTGATGGTGTGCCGAAGCATCTTGTACGTTCATTGAGCCGTTCTAAATTTGAGCAATTGGCAGATAGTTTGATTAGTCAAACGATTGAGCCTTGTAAAAAAGCAGTGGCTGATGCAGGCATGCAACCTTCTGATGTTGATCAGGTTATCCTTGTGGGTGGATCTACGCGAATCCCTGCTATTCAGGATGTAGTAAAAAAATATTTTGGAAAAGATCCTTCTAAGGGTGTTAATCCTGATGAAGTTGTGGCAATAGGTGCTGCTATACAGGGTGGTGTTCTTGCTGGCGATGTTAAGGATGTATTGTTGCTTGATGTAACTCCTTTGTCTTTGGGGATTGAAACCATGGGTGGTGTGATGACCAAATTGATTGAGGCTAACACAACGATTCCGGCCAAGAAATCGGAAGTTTTTACAACTGCTGCAGATAATCAACCCTCAGTAGAGATTCATGTGCTTCAGGGTGAGCGGCCTATGGCCAAGGATAATAAATCAATAGGGCGTTTTCATCTTGATGGTATACCACCGGCACCGCGAGGAGTACCGCAGGTAGAGGTTACGTTTGACATTGATTCTAATGGCATTCTTAATGTTTCTGCTAAAGATAAAGGAACAGGTAAGGAACAAAGTATACGTATCGAGGCTTCCTCTGGTTTGAGTGATGATGAGATCAATAAAATGAAAGAAGAAGCTAAGGCTAACGAACAAACTGATCAGCAAGCTAAAGAGAAAATTGAGAAGATCAATGCGGCAGATAGTTTGATTTTCCAAACCGAAAAGCAGTTGAGTGAGTTTGGTGATAAGTTGCCTGCTGATAAGAAACAGGCTATTGATGAAGCTTTGGCTAAATTAAAGGAAGCGCATAAAAACCAGGATATTGAAGCTATTGATAAAGCGATGGGTGAATTGAATTCAGTCTGGCAGGCCGCTTCTCAGGATATATATAATGCAACCCAGGGACAAGCTCAGGGAGCTGATGCCCAGGGGGGACAGTCAACTGGTCAGCAAAGTGGTGGTCAACAAGGTGGCGGTAATGATGATGATGGTGAAGTGACTGATGTTGACTTTGAAGAGGTCAAGTAATTGTAATAATCAATAATGATTCTGGGGCAGGAATCCTGTATAAGGATCCTGCCCTTTTTGTTTTATGCATTGGGGAAAAGGAAAAAAATCAATTATTTCTGACTTATCATTAAAAAAAAATTATTTTTGCATGTGTTTAAAAAGAACATTTTATTATGGCAAAAAAGAAAAATCAACCTGATACTGTTGAAAATTTAGAAGAGGCTTTAACCAGGACAGAACAGTTTATTGAAGATAACCAGAAATTGATCAGTATGATCATTGGTGGAATATTGCTTTTAATTGTGTTTTATCTTGGTTATCAACGTCTTTATCTTGGTCCAAAGGAAAAAGAGGCACAAAAGCAGATGTATGTGGCGGAGGAATATTTTGAGAAAGATTCTTTTGACCTGGCTTTGCATGGAGATGGTAGTTATCCGGGGTTTATCGAGATCATTGATCAGTATGGCATGACTGATGCTGGTGATTTAGCCCGGTATTATGCAGGCATTTCATTCTTGAATATGAATGATTTTGATCAGGCTATTAAATATCTTTCTGATTTTAAGGTAAAGGATGAGCTTTTAATGCCTGTTGCAATAGGAGCTATGGGCGATGCATATGTTGGTAAGGGCGAAATTGATAAAGCTTTGAAGTTTTATCAGGATGCCCAAGAAGAGAGTGAAAACACACTGACTACACCTATGTATTTAATGAAAGCTGCTACTGTTTATGAGAGCCAGGGAAATATACAGAAAGCTTTGAATAACTACCTCGAAATTAAACGGAATTATCCTGAGTCTCACCAGGGACGGAAGGTTGATAAGTTTATTGCTAGGGCAAAGATTAAACTTGCTCAGAATTAAAATTTCCTTTTATGGCTACATGGTTAAATAATCTTTCCGAATATGATCCGGAAGAGGTTCCGGATGGGTCAGGTTTTCGCGTAGGAATTGTTGTTGCGGAATGGAACGGAGAAATAACGAAAGCTCTTTGTGATGCTGCTGCCGAGACACTTGTCAAACATGGCGTAGCACCAGAAGATGTTATCGTTCAACCTGTCCCAGGGACTATTGAACTAACTGCCGGTGCCAAATTGCTTGCCAGCCAAATGGCTTTTCAGTCTATTATATGTATTGGATGCGTGATAAAAGGGGATACGCCACATTTTGACTATGTTTGTCAATCGGCTACTTATGGCATTACCCAGTTAAATCTTGAGAAAAGCATTCCTTTTATTTTTGGTGTCCTGACAACTAATACCTTGCAGCAGGCATGGGATCGTGCTGGTGGCAAACATGGAAATAAAGGGGATGAGGCAGCTGTCACCGCTTTAAAAATGATGAATATAAAATTAAATTCTTGATTTTGCTGTTGTATGCCTAATCCTTTTGTATTAAAGCGTCCAGGGCGATGTGTTTTTTGTACGAAAAATGTGCAGGTTTTGACCAGGCAGTGAGTGCATAGAAACCCTGTTTTTTTCTTATTATTGTAACCTAATAAATAGTAAGGTATTTTTTTAGGTTAACAAGGGAAAAGACTGGGGGTTTAGGTTACTCCAGTCTTTTTTTTATTTTATGTAGTTTAGCAGATGCAGATGAAATATCCAGGATGAGTAAATTTTGAGACATATTACATGATTATTTTATGGTTCTACTTTTATTTTAATGGTTAAATATTTAAATGATATAAGACATTGTTAAAATATTGTTGTACATGTAGTTTAAATGTGGTTTAAATATTGCGTTTTAGATTGATGCAATATAGTTGCTCATTTTTGGCAAACAATTTCCATTAAAATACAACATATAAACGATCTTAAACCATATTTTATCTACATATAAACAAATTGCAAGCTTTCATTAAATTAGTGGTAGAACCTATTTTATAACAATTCCTTCACAACGAATTTGTAAGAGGAGGGATAGGCAAATTAATAATAAACAATAAATCTCAAACAGATGAATTACACTAAAATTTACATTTCATTTTTTATTGCGCTATTGATCTTTTCCGGATGTGGAACGAATCAATCTGAAAAAAGAGAAAATGATGCAACGGAGGCTATTAAGCCTGAACAAAAAAAAGGGGATAAACCTGGCATTGCTCTACAGATGTGGTCTTTCCATAAATTCGATTTTTGCCAGGCATTGGATAAAGCTAAGAAAACAGGGGTTAAGTACTTAGAAGTGTACCCTGGACAAAAGATTGGCGGGGGTATGGATGGTGAAACGCATTTTACCATGAGTCAGGATCAAAAAGATTTTATTCGTGATACTGTTAAAAAGGCAGGATTAAAGATGGTGCAATATGGCGTTCTTAATTGTAAGAATGCTGAGGAATGGACACAGGCTTTTGATTTCGCTCAAGAGATGGGTTTTCAGACTTTAAATGTTGAACCCGATTATGAATATGTTGACACTGTTGCTGCTCTTGCTGTTAGCAGGGATGTTAAAATAGGCATTCATAATCACCCCAAACCATCTGCTTATTGGCATCCGGATAGTGTTTGGCAAGTATTAGAGGGTAAGTGTTCTCATCATACCGGATTCTGTGTGGATAATGGCCATTGGACACGATCGGGACTTGATGTGCTTGAAGAACTTGAAAAAGTTGCTGCACGTGTTCAGTCGGTTCATTTTAAAGATATGAATGAAAAATCGATGGATGCCCATACTGTTGTGTATGGTAACGGTGTCAATCGATTGGATAGCATTATCGAAATATTGAAACAGCATCATTTTGACGGGTATTATACCATCGAGTTTGAGCATAAGTGGGACGATAATTTGACTGAAATTAAACAATGTGTGAGTTTTCTGGAAAAAAATATTAAATAATCTCATTTTTTCTGAAACCTTTTTAATTGGTTTGCGTTAAATTTTAATGGATTTACCTCCGAAGAGTTTTAGTTTTCATGGTTGTCAGACCCGGTTTAATCGCCGGGTCTTTCTTTTTGTACAAGGTCCATGGAATAGTCCCCATTTAAGAGAATACGTTGCATGTCAGTTATTTAATAACTAATGTTTCGCAGTAGACGGATAAGAAATGAACAAGTTTATAGACGCCTTAAAATCTATAGTTGAATTAAGTTTTTTAAGATAAAATTCAGAACTTCTGATCCTAGTTTTGTAAATCAATAACTTATGAAAATATAAAAACAATTCAACATGTTGTAAAATTGATTCGCTTTATCTTGAATTATTTTAATCATTTATTCAATGATGATTTTTTTTTAAGCGATATTCCGGCATTCAGGAATTTTTTGTTACAAGTCAAGAAAACAGTTTTGCGGGTGGTACAAGCAAGCAATACAGTCGGGACTATTGAAAACTGGTAATTTGCCATTATCTTGTTTTTTTTGTTTAGCAGAGGCGCTGCTATCTGTTGTGTTGCGTGAAAAAACTGTTTTCGTAGTACTTGTCAAAAAATTTCTGACAGCCTTGATTTTTTGCTTCTTATAGCTAAGTTAT
>CAZSGN010000069.1:0-12273 GCA_964606415.1 uncultured Bacteroidales bacterium | reverse complement strand
GTCGCTGCAATGTTATTGAAGGATAAGGGGTTGGAGCTTATTGGACTGACTTACCGTACCTGGTATACTGTATCAAAGGCTTGTATGGAAAAAGAATCCGGTTGCTGTTCTGTTGATGCTGTTTTTGAAGCGAAGGAAAAAGCCAATGAGATTGGTTTTGAGCATCATATACTGGATCTTCGCGTACCGTTTAAAGAGACTATTATTAAGGATTTTATTCATGAATATCTTAGAGGACGGACACCTAATCCATGTGTGTTATGTAATGCTGAAATTAAATGGGGTGAATTAATTCATTTTGCTGATCAACATCATTGTGACTATATTGCAACGGGGCATTATGCTAAGGTTTTACGTCAAAATGGCTGGTATTTTCTTTCAATGGGCGAAGATCAATTGAAGGATCAAACTTATTTTCTTTGGTCGCTGAGTCAGAAGGATCTGCAGAGAACGCTTTTCCCCCTGGGTGATCTTACCAAGGATCAGGTCCGCCAGGTAGCATTAGAAAAAGGCTTTGAAAAACTGTCGCAGAAAAAAGAAAGCCAGGAGATTTGTTTTATTCCGGATGATGATTACCGGAGGTTTTTAAGGGATGAAGTCCCGGATATTGATCAACAAGTAGGGCCTGGTGATTTCGTTTCACAAGATGGCCAATTTATCGGGAAACATAAAGGTTATCCTTTCTATACGATTGGCCAGCGGAAAGGCTTGAATGTTGCTGTCGGACATCCGCTTTATGTTATCGAAATTCAGCCGGAAACAAATGTGATTGTGTTGGGGCAGAAAAGTGATTTGGCCAGGAAAGAGGCATGGATCCATTCTTGTAATTTAATGAAATATGATTCCCTTCCGGATGGATTTTCTGCTCAGGCAAGAATCAGGTACCGCAGCAAACCGGTCGACTGTCAGATTTTTAATCATGAGGATTGGATGCAATTGATTTTTGACAAGCCTGTAGAAGCCATTACTCCCGGTCAGTCAGCGGTTTTGTATGAAGGCCCGGATCTGATTGGTGGGGGATTTATTGACACAAAACCCATGTGATGAACCGTTTTTTTCTTTTATTGATTCTTTTATTAATAAGTCAGCTGAATTTCTCTCAGCGTTATTATCGTGTTTATTTATCGGATAAACAAGGTTCGCCATGTTCATTAAACCAACCATCTTGTTTTTTATCTGAACGGGCAATAGTGCGCCGCCAGAAAGAAAATGTCCAGGTTGATTCATCTGATTTGCCTTTAAGTACTGTTTATATCGATTCTCTTTAGAATTTAGGATTTAATGAGCATTGTCGCTCTAAATGGTTTAATACGGTGGTGGGATACTTTAATGATGATGCGATTGTTAATGAGGTGGATGAATTGTTATTTGTCGATTCTATTCATTTTCTTTATGAAAAGAGTGATGTTAAAGCAACAGCTAATAAATGGGAGGCTCCTTTTAATGTCCATGATTCAGTTTTTTATGACCTTGAAGATCAGGTAAAAATTCTGAATGGACACTTTCTTCATGATCAGGGATGGAAAGGAAAGGGAGTGTTGATTGCTGTGCTGGATGGTGGATTTAAGAATGTTGATCAACTGGATGTTTTTGATCATTTGAGACAGCGGGATGGTGTCAAGTATACTTATGATTATGTGGACCAGGAAGAAAATGTCTATGATGATCATCCCCATGGAGAACAAGTTTTATCGATAATGGCTGCAGAAAAAGAAAATTGTATGAGTGGAGCTGCTCCCATGGCTGATTTTATTCTTCTGCGAACAGAAAATGCTATTGGGTTTGAATATGTGATTGAAGAAGATTTTTGGCTGTCTGCTGCGGAGCTGGCAGATAGTGCAGGGGCAGATATTATCACATCTTCTCTTGGGTATACCGAATTTATGAATGGCGTGGATGATCATTCCTATGAGGATATGGATGGTGCGTCAACATGGATTACCAATGCTGCCGATATGGCTTCTGAAAAGGGGGTGATGGTTGTGAGTAGTGCAGGAAATAATGGTGATGATTCGTGGTATTACATATCAGCTCCTGCTGATGGAAATAAGGTCATTGCTGTTGGTGCCATCAACAATCAAAAAGAAATAGCAGACTTTAGTTCTTCGGGTCCTTCTTATGATGGACGGATAAAGCCTGATCTTGTGGCTACAGGACAGGCAAGCCGGATGATTAATGAGTATGGAGAATGTGCTTTGGGAAACGGGACGTCTTATTCGGCTCCCCTGGTAACAGGTATGTTAGCTAGTCTTAAGTCTGGTTACCCGGAGGTCAATAATGATCAATTATATGCAGCTTTGATGACTGGTGCTTCTTCTTATGGAAATCCCGGACATCGCTCCGGATATGGTGTCCCGGATATGTATAAGGCGCATCTTTACTTAAAAAATATAGAGGGGAATGAAGAGGAAAGCAATGTTATTGTTACGCCTTCTTTTTTTAGAAATCGTCTTTTTGTCAGAATACTGGGGCATAATGAGATGGAGGTCTCATTGTCTTTATATGACATGAATGGGCGAATAATACTGGAGAAAGAAGCCCAGGTATGGTTTAGTGGCGATTTTATTACTGTTGAGCCAGATGCTGCTCTTGCACCAGGAGTTTATTTGCTTAAAGTGAAAAGTGATACTTTTGAGCAGACAAAGCGTATTGTAAAATTCTGATTTTTATTATATGACAGAACGCATCACATTACGGCAATTAAATACGTTAATTGGGGACAACATCAGGCAGACAATGCCGGATAATTATTGGGTCATTGCAGAGATTAGTGAAATGAGGCTTAACCGGAATGGTCATTGCTATCTTGAACTGATAGAAAAAGTGGATGATAAAGAGCAAGTACTGGCTAAACAACGGGCTATTATTTGGGCATATAAATACCGGATGATCAGTCCTTATTTTGAAACGGCTACAGGCCAGGAGCTTGCCGAAGGGATAAAAGTATTGATTAATGTGAGTGTTGAATTTCATGAGTTGTATGGCATGTCCTTACTTGTGCATGATATAGAACCTTCTTTTACGATTGGGGAAATGGCCCGTAAAAAGATGGAGATTATTAAACAACTCGAAGAAGAGGGGGTGCTGGATATGAATAAGGGCTTACCGGTGCCAATTGTTTTTCAGCGAATTGCTGTTATTTCATCTCCAACAGCGGCAGGATATGGCGATTTTATGAATCAGCTGGAAAACAATATTGATGGTTTCCATTTTGAATGCCGCTTATTTGCAGCAACCATGCAGGGGGAAAAAACAGAATCAGCTATTGTTGAGGCTCTTGAGCATATTTACGCTGAAGAGGAGGCTTTTGATTGTGTTGTGATTATCAGGGGTGGGGGCGCGCAGTCTGAATTAAATGCTTTTAATGCTTATTGGCTGGCTTACCATATCAGTCAGTTTCCTTTGCCTGTTTTTACTGGTATTGGCCATGAACGGGATGAGACGGTGCCAGACCTGGTTGCGCATCATGCGTTTAAGACGCCTACTGCGGTTGCCGAATTTTTGATTGACCAGATGGAGGATTTTGATGCTCGTCTGAATCAGCATAAAGAAATGATGGTGGGATTTGTTAATGAATATTTACATGAGCAGGAAAAGAGGTGGGGTGAATTAAGTGCCGGGTTCCGGTTTGCTTTTCGCCAGCGTTTACAGGAAGAAATGCACCGGGCTACAAGTGTAAACGCGCGATTTGCTTCTGCCGTTGACTATATGATCAGGGATCATAGAAAAATAATTGATCAAAAATCGGATATGGTGAGCCGGGTAACTGCTGTTTCCTTTAATAGGCAAAAAGAGCGGCTGCATAGCAAAACAAATAGCTTAAAGCATTCTATCGCGCTTTTTCAGAAAACCCATCACAGCAAACATGAGATGATTCAGCAAACAGTACGGTTTCTTGATCCGGAGAATATTTTGAGAAGAGGGTTTTCCTATACAACCTGTCGCGGAAAGGTCGTATATAAAGCAGATGAGCTGAGTGAGGGAGATGAAGTGACGACATATTTGTGGAAAGGGCATATTGATGCTGTTGTCCATAAAAAGGGAAAAGAAAAATGAATCAGTTGATTATTTGTGAATAACTTCTGATACGTCTCGTGATGATATTGGTAATGAGTAAGATGTGTGTTTTTGTGCAGGACGTTTTCTTCATATGTATGCTTGCCTGTTTTTTTCTTTAATTTCATTTTATTAATATTGCGTCATCATTGGTTTTTTATTCATGCTTATTAAGGTGAATGAAAATAAAAGGGAATGTCGTGAAAATCGGCAACAGTTCCCGCTGCTGTAATCCCCTCCGCTTATTTAGCGGAAATGTTTTTAACTTCAGGCCACTCTTTGTGGGGGAAGGCGTTAAAAACAGGGGTGAGTCAGAAGACCTGCCAGTGAGATATGAGATTTTGCAGACTGCGGTGAACAGTCAGCTGATCGCAACGATGTCACTGTCTTTCCTGTTTACATCGTGGGCTGCAAAATCATTTTTTATTTAAAAAATGCTCGCGATGGACAAAAAAAAGATTTTTTATCAGTTAGCTTTTGCTTCTCAACCGGTTCTTTTAGTTGAGTCAGGTCAATATATCTATTTTGACCCGCATGGTACGCTTGAACTAATTTGGGGACAGGTTGGCTCAAACGAATCGTTTAGGCTTTATACTTTTTCTGAGCGATATCATTACCTGCGTTTTCATTTACCTCCTGTTTTTTATTAGCGCTAATATATTTTTTACAATTCTCAAATCTTAAATTAAATTTTATGATGGAAAAAGATTTATTGATGAACAACAAAGAGCAAAATTATGGCGATGACCCTAAAAATGTTCGGGATTCTGAGCATTATAAAGACGAATATGTACATGGTTTTGTAGATAAATGGGATGAACTTATTGACTGGGATGCACGTTCAAAAGGAGAAGGCGATTTTTTTATTCGTGAGCTTAAGAAGCGGAATAAAACCCGGATTTTGGATGCAGCTACCGGTACAGGTTATCATTCAATACAATTGATAAGGAATGGATTTGAAGTCTGGAGTGCCGATGGATCTGCTAATATGCTGGTTAAGGCTTTTGAAAATGGAAAGCGGAAGGGGCATGTACTTAAAACAGTGGAAACGGATTGGCGATGGTTAAGCAGAGATGTACATAATAAGTTCGATGCTATTATTTGTCTGGGGAATTCTTTTACACATTTATTTGATGAAAAAGACCGTCGCAAAACATTAGCGGAATTCTATGCTGCTTTGAAACATGATGGCATCCTGATTCTTGATCAACGGAATTATGATGCTATTCTTGATAATGGGTTCTCATCAAGGCATACTTATTATTATGCAGGAGACAGTGTTAAGGCCGAACCTGAATATTGGGATGATGGACTTATCAGGTTTCGCTATCAGTATCCGGATAATTCTGTTTATAACCTCAATATGTTTCCGCTGCGGAAGGAATACACGAGGAAATTATTGTTTGAGGCAGGATTCCAGAATGTTGAGTCTTTTGGCGATTTTGAAGAGACTTACCAAACTGAAAATCCTGACTTTTTTATTCATATTGCTGAAAAGGAATATCAAAAAGAATAATAGTCATGAAAAAACAGTGCCCCAGATGCAATAATGTCTTTACTTGCAGAAATGATGATGTACTGCAATGTGATTGTGCCAGGGTTTCATTAGGGCCTGGGGACTTTCAATATATCGGTCATCGTTATAGCGATTGCTTGTGTGTCGATTGTTTAATGGAGCTTAAAAAAGAAAGAATGGCCTGTAGCTCAGGCCATTCTTTTGATTGAATATTTTTAAACAATAAGTTTTGCATGTTTTATATTCATTGTCAAACATTGAATTTCATGTGTTAGGTGTTTTTTTGTGTTATCATTCCAGGCGTATATTTTGTTCTGTAATTTTTTTTATTTTTAATTTTTAATATAAATCAAAAAGCACATGGCAAAGAAAACAATGAGTTACGAGGCGGCAATGCAGGAAATAGAAGAAATTGTCGGTAAGATTGAAAATGAAGAGCTGGATGTTGACATGCTTGCCAGGAATGTCAAAAGGGTATCCGAATTGCTTAAATTCTGCAAAACCAAACTCAAGAAGACCAGTGAAGAGGTCAATCAAATATTGCAGGATATTGATGGGGATGATGAAGATTTTGAATAAAGGGTTTTATTCATGATCCTCTAAAACTTTTAGCGTATATAAAATGGCTTCCATCTCCCATACTAAATTTCTTTTCTTTTTATTTGGCGCATAAACATATCCTTCAACGGTAATGATCTTGTTTCTTTTTTTATCTAAGGTGGTCATGCTTACAAAAGGCCCGCCCATAAAGTCACCGTTTTCCATTTTCCATAGTCCACGCATTTGGATAAAATAGCGGTCTTTGTAGGTGATTTCATACATGTCTGGTTCATATTTGGATTCTGTGGTCATATAAGAACCTTCAACCCGGCCAGGGACATTTTTGCGGAGTACTTCATTTCGTTTGTTTACAAGAAATTTTTTGGTAAAAGTGTTTGGATCAACATAATCATAAGTGTAAATGATTAATCCTTTTAATATGTCCGGATCTTCATACCAAATCCAGCTAAAATTATCCTTATTGACATTCAGGTAAAAACCATCAGGAATGGCTAATTTAATATGGTGGTTTTGTTTTATTGAATCCACAACATCGCCTTGCATGTTATTTCTGTAATATTGCATCATGCGTTTGCGTTCTTTGTGTTTAAGACTGGAGACTAATTGTTCCTCTTTTAGTTTAAATTGTAATATCCAGCTTTTTTTTGTCGGAGCAAACATGTTAATAATAATTTGAGGCTTGGCCCAGCGGTCTTTGAGTATTGAAAATACTGGTCCTTCATGTTGTGGTCCCGTTTCAGCAAAAATGATGTTACGGTGCGATTGCATGTATTTTGAAAATTCAGTTTTTTCCACCTGATAAATATCAAACATTGGTTCGGGTTGGGGAAGTGCCGGATGAGGCTGAGTAAGTGTGTCACGGAGCATTTGCCCAAGGCTGTCATTCCACAGGCTGTCGTCCATGACAATCATCACTTCACCCTTTTTGCCTGAGACATTCGGGATCGTTGGGTTAGTGCTTGATTTACAACCAAAAGTCAGAATTGCCGTGATTATTGATAGTAAAATAATCCTCATATCTAATAATTTGTTTTTTTTTGAGTGAAATACAAATATTATTCCTTAACTGTTATTGGAGGAGCATTTATCTTTTCTTCTTGCTTTATGTTTTTTATTTTTTCAATCCAGTAAAGTTTTGCCGAGTCGAAATCTTCTTTGTTATCCTGATGGATTGGCTCTACAGGGGGTGCGTCTACTTTTAACGGATCGATAGGATGCCCGTTTTTCCAAAACCTGAAATCGAGGTGGGGTCCGGTTGATAATCCTGTGCTTCCGACATAGCCTATAACTTGGCCCTGTTTAACCCGGCGGCCTTTTTTTATTCCTTTCCCAAAACCATTTAAGTGAAGATAGGCTGTTCTGTAAACACTGTTATGACGGATTTTGACATAATTCCCATTTCCTTTGTGGTAAGCAGCAGCAGTGATAATGCCATCGCCGACTGCATGAACCGGAGTGCCAGTTGGAGCCGCGTAATCGACACCATGGTGGGGGCGACGTATCCTTAAAACGGGGTGCAAGCGGCTATGAGAAAAACGGGATGAGACTCTGGAAAATCGCAATGGCGCTTTTAAGAACTGACGCCTGAGGCTGTTGCCGTCTTCATCAAAAAATTGCTCCTGGTCATCCTGGGTGAAAGGAATCGCATAGTAATCGTGGCCAAGATGATTAAAGTGCGCTGCATACACTCGTCCAATACCTACCGGAACACTGTCTACATATTCTTCTTCATAAATAATCGTGAAATGGTCGTTTTCATCCAGCATGAAAAAATCTATTACCCAGGCATATATTTCAGAAAGACGAATAGCAAGATAAGGATTTGCACCTCCTTCTTTTATTGTTACCCATAATGATTGATCGATGGTGTCCGAAACAGTTTTTCTGACATGACGCACTTCCTTGAATTGTTTATCTACTTTCAGCGAGTCATCAAAGCTTAATACGAAATACTCAACCGGCGTGTGTTCATAGACAAAATAGCAGACTTCACGACTAGAATCATTTGTGCAAAAGACCGTGTAGTTGTTGCCTGCGCGAATGCCCCGGATATTAAAACGATCCCTTGGAAATTGGTCTAATTCATTTACTAACTGGGTTGGTACGTTCATTTGGAGTAATAATTGTCCCAGGGGTTGATTAGGTTTGATCTTCCCTTTTATGATTTCAAACGAATCAACCGGAAAACCATATTCTGTGATGATTTTTGCTGTATCTGCTGTGTCTGCTAAATCTGTTTGTTGCGTTTTGATAATGTGTTTGGGGTAACTCACATAATAAACAACACCCAAAACAGCTAAAAGGCTTATTAATAAAATAGGAATATACTTTTTCATAAAAGATTTAAAAGTTTAAATAACAATATTTACAATCTTATTCGGAACCACAATGATTTTTTTTGGCGATTTTCTGTCCAGCCATTTTTCAGCGTAGGGATCTTCAAGGACGGCTTTTTCAATTTCCTCTTTGCTAAGATTTTTACTTAGTGTTTTTTTAAATCTTAGTTTACCATTAAAGGATACCGGGTATTCGAAGGTGTCTTCGATAAGGTGTTCTTCATTGAATTGCGGAAATGGTACATCACATACAGTCTCCTTATGGCCGGCAAGGTGCCAGAGTTCTTCGCAGATGTGGGGGGCAAACGGCGCTAATAAGATGGTTAGCGGCTCAAGAATTGCCTTTTTATTGCATTTTAAATCAGTAAGTTCATTGATGCATATCATAAAGCTACTTATGGCAGTATTAAATGAGAAGCGTTCAATGTCTTGACGGACTTTTTTGATGGTTTTATGCAATGTTTTAAGTTCTTCCGGATTTGCCTGCTCGTTGGTAAGAATAAAATGACCTTCTTTATCAAAGAACAAATTCCAGAATTTTTTCAGAAAACGGTAAACTCCGTCGATTCCTTTAGTATCCCAGGGTTTACTTTGTTCCAGGGGGCCGAGAAACATCTCGTAAAGACGGAGTGTATCTGCCCCGTATTGTTCGATAATATCATCAGGATTCACGACGTTGAACATTGATTTGGACATCTTTTCGATGGCCCAGCCACAAATATATTGGCCTTTTTCGTTCAGTATAAATTGTGCATCCTTGTATTCCGGGTTCCATGCTTTGAATGCTTCAATGTCCAAAATATCATTATTGACAATATTCACATCAACATGTATTTCTGTAACATTGGGTGCGTTTTTTTCAAGCCCCAGATGTTTTAGTTGGTCATCAGGGAGGTTTTTTCCGATCATATCTTTTGAAACAAAAGTATTGCTGCCCGGAAGGCGATAGACAAAGTTGGATCGTCCCTGGATCATCCCCTGGTTGACCAGTTTCCTGAATGGCTCTTTCTCACACACAACACCAGTGTCATAAAGGAATTTATTCCAGAAACGTGAGTAGATAAGATGACCGGTGGCATGTTCTGTGCCCCCAACATAGAGGTCAACATTACGCCAGTATTCATTGGCTTCTTTTGAGACCAGTGCTTTTTTGTTCCGGGGGTCCATATACCGGAGATAATAGGCCGACGAGCCTGCAAATCCTGGCATGGTACTTAATTCAAGGGGGTAGCCATCTTTGGTTGTCCAGTTTTTGGCTCGTCCCAGTGGGGGAGCACCGTCCTCGGTAGGTTTGTATGCATCTACTTCTGGTAATGTTAATGGTAGTTGATCTTCATCAAGGGTATAAGGAATATCATCTTTGTAATATACAGGAAAGGGTTCACCCCAGTAGCGCTGACGGCTGAAAATAGCATCTCTGATCTTGTAGTTTACCTGACGTTTTCCCAGGTTTTGTTTTTCTATTTCGTCAATGACTTTGCTTATTGCATCTGGAACCATAAGGCCTGTAATGAAGTCTGAATTAATGACTTTGGCTTCCTTGCTGTCAAAAGCTCCGTTTTCAATATTGCCTCCTTCAATAACAGGAATAATAGGGAGGTCAAATTTCTTCGCGAAATCATAGTCCCGCTGGTCATGAGCCGGAACAGCCATGATGGCTCCTGTGCCGTAGCCTGCTAATACGTAGTCGCTAACCCATATGGGTATGGGCTCTTTGGTGAATGGATGTTCGCAGTAAGCACCGGTGAAGACACCTGTTTTTTCTGTGTCAGCAATTCGTTCGCGTTCTGTTTTCTTCCGGCTTTGTGATACATATAAATCAACAGATTCTTTGTTTTCCAGTTTGGTTAGCTTATCGACCCACTCACTTTCCGGGGCAAGTGCCATAAAGGTTACACCCCAAAGTGTATCCGGGCGTGTAGTGAATATTGACATTTTTTCCTGATGTTCTTTGATAGGAAAATGGATCAATGCCCCTTCTGATTTGCCGATCCAGTTACGCTGGATTTCTTTCAGGGATTCGGTCCATTCAACATCGTCCAGCCCATTTAACAGACGCTCTGCGTAGGCAGATACCCGGAGGCACCACTGTTTCATGGTTTTTTGGATAACCGGGTGCCCTCCGCGTAATGCGTGCCCGTTTTGGACTTCATCATTAGCCAGAACGGTTCCAAGGGCCGGACACCAGTTGACATCTGTGTCTGCCAGGTAGGCAATGCGGTAATTGAGTAAAAGGGTTTGTTGTTCTTTTGCATCCATTTTTGTCCATTCTTCAGAACTGAAAAATGGCGTTTCATTAGATGCGGCATCAATATTTTTATTTCCTTCTTTCTCGAATGTGGCAATTAATTCTTTGATAGGTTCGGCACGGTCTGTTTTTTTATTATACCAGTGATGGAACATTTGAATGAAAGCCCACTGTGTCCATTGGTAATATTCTGGGTCACAGGTTCGGATTTCACGGTCCCAGTCAAAGCTGAATCCAATTTTATCCAGTTGTTCACGGTATCTTTTGATGTTTTTATCAGTTGTGATGGCTGGGTGTTGACCTGTTTGGATCGCGTATTGTTCGGCGGGTAGTCCGTAGGCGTCATAGCCCATCGGATGGAGTACGTTGAACCCGCTGGATCGCTTATATCTCGAAAAAATGTCTGAGGCGATATATCCCAGGGGATGTCCTACATGAAGACCTGCACCTGATGGATAAGGGAACATGTCTAGTACATAAAATTTAGGCTTATTGTGATCAACATTAACCTGGTATGTTTTGTTATCCCGCCAGTATTGCTGCCACTTGTTTTCTATGGTTTGGAAAGAGTATTCCATGCTGAATTTCTTTTATCTATTACAAATTGCGAAAATAGAAAATATAATGGTAAATGGTATGATTTACTGTTTTTTTATAAAAGGCTTGTAAGGTTGTTTTTTTATTTGCGTCAAATGAGATAAGTATTTAATTACTGTAATCATTAAAAATCTTTTATATTGTTAAATTTTTAAAATCATAATGAGATGAAAACGAATAAGTTGTTAAAGGGACTGCTACTTGTAGCTATTATATTTGGTTTTTCAGTATCATCTTTTGCTGAAAAAAATTATGTTGCTGATAAAAACAAATCTTCTGTTGTGTGGGTTGGTAAGAAAGTGAATGGGAAACATGTTGGTTTTGTGTCATTGAAATCGGGTGTGTTTACTGTAGAAGATGATCAAATCACGAGTGGAAATTTTGTGATTGATATGACATCGATTGAAAGCACAGATCTCGAGGGAGAAAAAAAGAAGAAACTAGATGATCATTTGAGATCGACTGATTTTTTTTCGGTTGAAAAATATCCAGAGGCCAAATTGACGATAACTGAAAGTGGATCATTTGATGATGGGGATGGCGAAGTAACCGGTAATCTTACCATAAAAGGCCGTACGCATCCAATTACTTTTAATGCCACCAGAGAGAATGTAGATAATGGGGTTAAATATTTTGCGAAAATCAATGTTGACAGGACTAAGTATAATGTCCGTTACGGTAGCCGAAAGTTTTTTGATAACCTGGGGGATAAAGCTATTTATGATGTATTTGAGCTGAAAGTAAATATCTTAGCGAAGCCAAAGAAATAATTGTTTTTTCGTTTTTGTCATAAAAAAACCCGGAATTAATTCCGGGTTTTTTTATGAGTTATTTATTATTTGTTTAATCTTCTTTCGACTTCTTCCCAGTTAACCACATTCCAGAATGCGTCAATGTATTCCGGGCGCCTGTTTTGATATTTGAGATAATAAGCATGCTCCCAAACATCTAGGCCTAAG
>CAZSGN010000068.1:0-12280 GCA_964606415.1 uncultured Bacteroidales bacterium | reverse complement strand
GCGTTAATATTGGTTTGATTTCTTCAACTTTATCCATACGGCATGCGAGAAGAAATGAAAATTTGTTGAAGTCAATTTCATCCTGCACAAATACCCCTATAGCATTTTGGCTCCGTTCAGGAACAGCAGAACGGGTAAACTGCGAATATTTAAAATCAGTACCCCATGTTAATAAATGATGGCTCAATTGATCCCACACAAAATATACCTCAGGATTCAATAATTCATTTTTCTCACCACTCAATTCTGCATCCCAATAAGCATACTTTAAACGTGCAAAGAAAGAAAGCCTGTCAGCAAGCTCATGTGAATAATCCATTGACGACAAAAGCTGCCTGCTATAGACATTATCATCCAGGAATTCCATCATATTATGTGAATAAAATATATTTGATTTTAATGAAGACTGCTGATTAATATCCCAAACCAGGTTATTCAAAGTACTGAATTTATTATACCCCATATTTCCAATACGATGAGCAGGAGATAATATGGGCGTACCTGCTGATTGTTCATAATCTGAAAAGGACGAAATACTTACCTGCTCATTTACAGGAGTACGAACAGAAATTGCTCCATCATAAGTTTCATAACTGCCTCCCGAGAAAGAAATGCTCGAAGATGGCTCGTTTGATGCTTTTTTGGTAATAATATTGACAACCCCTCCCATAGCATCACTGCCGTATTGTGCAGAAGCGGCCCCTTTTATTACTTCAATCCTCTCAATATTTTCAGGTGGAACAATATCTATATTCTGTCCTGAATGTATATGCTCTGTAAGCATAATAACACCATCAACCATCACCAAAGTGTGCTTAGCAGGAAATCCATCCAAACTTACAATGCTCCTTTTTGGGGAACCACTGCCTGTACCTGTTTCAATATTAACACCGGTAAGATACTCAAGTATTTCACCGGTCGACCTAACATTTAGTTGTTCAACATCTTTCGAATCAATAACCTGGACAACTTCCGGTGATTTCTTTAATAATTTAGAGTTGCGTGAGGCAGTAATAATAACCTCATCGAGATCATAACTTAACGTATCATCCGGCCTGGAATAAGCATCTAGTATAATCAGCACAAATAAAAATAATAAAGAAATCCTCATTGTATATATTTTGTTTTTTCTAGTTTCTATCTATAAACCAGGTTACTGCTACGCGGCTTAATCTTGTCATAAATCTCTCTATCTATAAAAAAAACGCCACCTGTGCAACTTTTGGGAACCATATTTCACCCCGATAAAACTTTAATGACCCAAAAAAAATACGATCATTTTATGGAAATAGCGTTTACAAGCCTTTTAAAAACGGCAAATTTATAAAAAAATCTAGAAAATCTGTGTTTTGATTTTTTATCCTGCCCGCTGGATTATTAAAACCTAAATGAAGAGCCTGCCCCCAAAATAGCTCATTAATTTCAGAAATGAGGGGTCTTATTGTTAAACCAGGTGATTTGCAAACATTTACTACATCAATGAATCAACAATTGTTTATTAATCATCTCCGTTTTCACTCCATGCAATTGCAGAAAGTAGATTCCCGGAGCTACGCCGGACAAATCGATATATAACTGGCGAACATCCGGATCCCTCAGCGTTCTATGGTAAATGATTTCCCCATTCAGACTATTAATCTGAATAAGAACAGGTACTGATATCTCTTCTTGATGCAACCGAACGAAAAACTGTCCCTTATTTGGATTGGGCAGAACAGTCGCAACAGGAGATAGATTATCCGCAGGAAGCGTTTGACCGGAAACAATTTCATCAACAAGCAAAGTATCATAAAAAGTAGTATCCATCTTACAAACGGTATCCGTGAGTGTAAGAGCAATCGGATAATTACCGGACATGGTGTAATACCGTGATAATTCACGCAGCGTCGAAGTATCTCCGTCATCAAAAGACCAATGATAAAGAAGCGAATCGGCATTGCAGCGAAAAGATGCTGAATCATACGGGAAAGCGGGATTCGGGGTAATAGAGAGCACTGTGTCCTCAAGAAAAAAAGCACTCCCAACATTAACTGTATCATGCAATGTAATATCGCTGCCACATCGATTGGTCAGGGTTAAAGAGACAGGATAAGCACCTAATGCTGAATAAGCATAATAAAAGTAATCATCATTTACTACTGTATCATTATTTCCAAGGGCCCAAAGAAAATCATAATCACTAAACCCGCCTTCATATAAAGCATTAAATGTGATAGTATCATCCGGACATGATTCAAGCGGATGAATATTCATATCTGCATATTGTAATTGCAAATCAGCGTCCACCACCACAGTATCCTCAACAAAAAAATCATGACCACATTTATCTGTTATAAACAGATGGAACTCATAAGTCCCTGATGAATCAAAAGTGTGGAAAATATAAGGATCTTCAGAGAAGAAAAAGTCATCATAAAAAAACCATTCATAAGAATAATCTCCTTCATAAGGATAAGTAAAGGCATCAATCATAATTTCTTCTCCCGGACATATAGGGTTCTGAGGATAAAAATCCACAAAAGCAAACTGAATAGGTGTACAATTTGTCTTTTTTAATTTTAATGAAGCACAGCCATTATTGTCAAGACAACCATATTCGTCTACCAGGATATCGTATGTGCCGGTAACAGGAGGAATAAAAACGATTAAACAATCACCATAGCCGTAATCCACAAAATCTCCACCACCTTCGGGATAAATGGTTATTTCCGCATCAAAATCATTTATGCCGCATGTTGAAATTTCATATACAGAATCTTTGACCATATTGCTTACCCGCACAAACTCACCTCCCTGAATACAGTCAGTGACCAATGAATCACCTCTTTCAAGAGGGGCTTCCCAGGTAGCAATCTGGGCATTATCATAAGAACACTGGGCAAAACCAGAAAAGGATTTCATGCAAAGTATTCCACAAGAAATAAAAATTCGCCAAATGCATTTCTGAATGTTACTTTTTTTTAGTTTAAATTGTTGCGGCATAGCAGGTAAGTGTTAATAATTATGGTTAAAATATTTAAATGACTATAAGACACTGTTAAAATTGTTAAAATATTGTTATACATGTAGTTTACATAGTGTGTTTTTTGATTGATGCAATATAGTTGCTCATTTCCAGCTTCTGAAAACTAAAATACCACATATAAACAAATTGCAAGCTTTCATTAAATTTCGCAAGAGATAAATGTTCGTGGTAGAACCAACAATGATAAAAAAATATAAAATATGACGTAAAAAAACTATTTCAACAGGAATATTAAAGAAAGCCTATACTCCCATTTCAAATTCACCGGTATTATTGCACGACAATCTCTTTATACCACCTTTTGCCAGATACCTCAACAATAATAAAATACATACCTGCAGGGTACTCACTTAAATGAACATAGCATATGTCACCACCAATAACCTGCTGCTGGAGAATATTTCCCGACATATCCATCAATCGTATTGTCCTGCCATTTTTATCAGGAAAATCAACATCCATCGTAATTACGACGGACTCTGTTGCAGGATTAGGATAAACTTTAATATTTTCTAATAACCTGTATTCACCTACAGACATTATATGATAGGGCAATGATGTATCTGAAGGGCACATCAGGTCATAAGCAACAACCCGGTAATCACCACCCTGTTCCGGGATAATGGTATTTGTGCTTCCCGGATAAGTTTCTCCATTAAGAAACCAACGATAAGAAGTCGCGTCAGTATCTGTGTATAAACTATCATTTATCTTATAAATAGAAGGCCTGAAAGGTGCTTCGTATTGCTGACTAATACGAACAGAATCCATAGCGATACAACCATGCCTGTCTGTTACAGTCAAGCGAACCTGGTAAATATCTGAAAAAGTATAATATGTAACCCTCATGCTATCATAATCATAAGGTGACTCATCCCAATCCCCGGAGTTTTTAATTTCCCAGAAATAAGAATAGCCCGAATCAGAACTATTATTTTCCAGCGTGATATAGGAATACTTGCAGGTATCCAGGTCCTCCCCAATATCCGCAATGGGACGGGATATTATTACCTGCAAAGAGTCTGTATACGCCTCTCCTCCCAATTCCACTTCGGCTCTAAACCAAGCTGAATCACCCGGTAAATCATCTTTCGAGACCTGCAAAAAACGGTTATTAATCCCATCCGGGTACCATTGGTAGGTATCATAGTATGCCCCGGCATCCAATAATATTGTATCATATATACAGATATGCAAGATATCTTTATTCAATGAATAAACAGAAGAATCAAACTCGAAAGCACCAATATCCGGATTGACAGTATCACGTGGCACGCCATCAAAATCAATGGATACTTCAGCCAAAGAAAGTCCTGTGCCATTTAACAAAGGATTAAAAGTTTGCAATCTAGTATCCGAAAGAAAATGAGGTTTTATGAAAAATGAATGACTATCCTGTCCAAGAGAATCTGACCAGGCCATAAGATCCTGGTAATCCTGCCCCGTTAACTTAAAAGGTATATTATGATTATAAAAAGCATTATGATCAGAATTCAATACTAAATCTGAATACTGATTCAGTTTGTAAATATACCCTTCTGCTGTTTCGTTACTAAAAATATTGTTTAGTAAGGCAAGTTCATCAACATAATCAGACACTAATAAATCAGCGGACTTTGACTCCGGATTATAATCAGCATGGATGGTATTATTTAAAATTGTTGCCAAATTTATGCTACGCAGGTAAATCAATTCTCCATTATAATCATATTTAGGCCTGTTATAATCTATATTAAAGATATTGTTTTTTAAAGTCCCATTATCCGAATTTCTGACCAAAAGCGCTCCCTTGCCTTTAAACTCACTCCCGGAAAAATCATTCTGTTCAATAATATAACCACCGGATAAATAAAGATATACATAATAAAAATTTTGCTCAACTTCTTGATTATCAAATTTATTCCCCTTTAATATCAAGCTGTCACAACGGTTACCATATAGTCCATATTTATATTGTCCATGAAACCAATTACTATCAAAAACAAAATGACTGGTAGTAACAAAGTCATCGTTAGGATCTTTTACAAAAGCATACAGATTATTCTCGAAAACATTACCATAAAAAACATTATTGGTCTGATTAAAATAATCTGCATGATCTTTACCTACATAAACAAGTGTATTACGCCAGTCCCCGTCAGAGATACCCGGGCCTTTAAAAAAATTATTTTCAAACACACAATGGCTCACTTCATCCACCAGAGCAAGAGCCGTATTATAAGTGCTGTCAATAGGCTTTAACGTCAATCCCCGCAGGGTTATATGATCAACATTGCGAATTTCAACGACATAATTAGATAAAGCGGTATCGGCTTCCCAGGTAAGAATAACAGGATTACTATCAGCATCAGCAGATTCAAAAACCAGTTTATTGTTTGCAGATATACCAGAAATACTATCAGAAATACACAATTGCTCGTTATACGTGTCTGGATTAACACGAACATGAACGGTACTGTCTATGGTACACCATTTTAATGCAGAAAGCGTTTGTCCAAAAGACCTAAAATCACCATCGCCATCTTTATCAATAGTGTAAACACCCCGCATAGGAGTATCACATCCATCAAACTCGACTGCACCGATATCGGGATTTAGTGTATCACGAGATGTACCAAAAAGATCATCAGTAACATCATTTAAAACAACTCCCTTGTTATTAACTATATAATGAAGCGTGCTGACGCTATCCTCCAAAAACCATACACGAAGCGTATCCGTATTCAGATCAAATCCATAAGTATCTTGCCACTCAGTGAAAGATATATCATCAGCAAAAGCAGTACCAAAAAAATAACTATTATTTTCTATATCCCAGGATGCATTAATGTCACTGGCAGAGATGGTATAGATATATCCCGAATAACCTGAATTCTGAAAAATATTATTTTTTACATCCAGGCTATCTGTCTGAGATATATACACAGGCCTGTTATCAGAGATAATGGTATTATGATACAAGCATACATTTTTTCCACTCATAATCCGTAAACTGGAATAAAATTGATTGCCTGACTGTATAAAATTATTGGCAACCAGATTAGTTTGATTGCCGGTTGTTGAAACGCTCCAAAGGGTCAGTGGGTTCTCATTAGCAGTTATCCTGTTTTTAATAACAGAGATATTATTACATTGGTCAATCGTAAAACCTTTCTGACAATTAACCGTGTTATTTTCAAGGCTAAGATTGTTAACTTTCAAAATATTAGCAGCCTTTTCACCAACAAAAGAATTATTCGAAATCTGCATATTAGCACCTGTGTTCGTTTGAACAGATATCCCTTCTGATCCCTCTTCAAACCTGTTCCCGGAAACCACAATATCTGAAATAGAATCTGTAATGGCTATTAAGGGAGACAAGTTGGTATCTGAAAGGAAATAATTATTCAGGATCAGGATACTGTCACAATGCTTAACCTGCACAGGCACACCTGAGGAGTCGTTACGCAGGGTTATATTGCTAATGGCAATATGCCTGGCGCGTTCCATCCGGACAGTATATTCCGGATGCATGGAGGTAAGGATAACATCATTACGATCTTCGGTGGCCGAAGTAATAAGTAAAGTATCACTATTAGAAATACCCGGAATATCAACAATATCTATTGGCCCATGATGGGTGCCAGGGGCTAGATTCAAAGTGACAGCACTATCAATGCCACATACTTTAATTTGCTCAATAGCCTCGTATAGCGAACCTATATCTGCAGGAATATCATAAACCCCTCCTAATGGCCCATTACAAAAAACCACCTCTTTATCAAGGGTGTCGTTGGCAATAATCGTATCCGTACCCGTATTAAGAGTATGAATCCATGTCTTAATCCGGTTCAGGCCGGCTCCAAACAACACATTATCCAGCATGATGGTATCTTTCCGGAAAAAATCCAAAGAACCGCTCCATGATATATCAGGCCGGAGAGACTGGTTAAATTCCCAACTAATCGTAGCATCTGTCAACGCGGAGGAGCCATAATTGGCAATCTCTACCTGGATATCATGATTACCAACAGAGGTGCCACTCACTGGCTCTATCAGTCGGCGAACTGAAGCATCAGAAGTATATGCAGGAGCAAACCTGAAAATAGCAACAGGCTTTTCATATCGCGGGTTCCCATCCCCCGGAAAAGCGTTATCAGCATGCTTAAACTTCGACTGATAAATGGGAGAAGTATTGGTACTTAAAAACCAAAAATTATATAAATAAGTACTATTATGCCTGTTCTCATAATGAACAAGCAAGTTTCCTGTTCCATGGTACTCAAAGGCCGAATCCAGTTCGATATAAGTCCAGGCTTCTTCTTCCCAGTAAATTGACCCGTCAAACACAAGTTTAGATGAACTAAGATCAGGATAAACGCCGGAGGTAAACTGCGCTTTTTCTGCATAAGACAGGTATATTTTCTGATTTGGCCTTAATATATCTCCTCTGTTGCTATAAAAGGCCAGGTGTGTGATTTCGCCTGCGCCACCAATCTCCTCTGGTGTGTAAACAACAGAAGCCCAACTATACTTTTTCCTGCTAACAGGAATAATATCATTCGTCAGGGTCGGGTCTCCCGACACCACATCATAATTACACACCAGCACCTGGGTAAGTGTATCATTACTATTGTCTTCATCAGCTTTTCCATTAGGATTGGATGTCCAGACTTTCAACTCGTAATCCCCTTTAGGCAAATTAATATTACCCAGGTTGATGGTATCAGAGGTATCATTATACAACATCATACCCGACCAGTTAAATGCCGGTTGCAGAACACCATCAATGCTCCAGTTTATTTCAGCACTAATAATCGAATCAGGCCTGTAATTCTTAAAAACAATCTGCAAAGGATTATCTGATTCCGGAATAATGGGCTTGTCCGGACTAATCACCGAAGCAATGCCAATATCCGTTTCCTCTTCAAAAGTAATCCTGATATTAGGGATGGACATCTGCAGCTCACCATCCCCGGTCGGGAAAGCATTATTATCATACCCTTTACAAATAGCATTAACGGAATGATTTCTTAGACCATCAAATGTCATATTATAATCGGTATCTGCTGTTCCATGATGATCATGCCAAAGGATTACCAGGCTATTATTTTGATAGTCAAAAGGTACATCCAGTGTTATATCTTTCCAATCATAATTTTTCCACCAAACATCACCATGATATACCCTTGTAAAAAATGAAGTATCGGGATTATCAGGAGAGGTAAAATATTGTGATCCCATTGTCCGCATGTATATTTTTTGATTTGAAGTAGGGATATCTATGCCTGGTCCACCTGTCCCAAGATTAGCATTAAACCCGACAGCCAGTATACTGCCTTTAATTTCATCAAGAATATCCGGTGGATCAATAATCTTTGACCAGCTATACTTATAATCATGATTATAAGGTGATTTTATATATATCCCCGAGTTCGACTCATCAAAAGTATGTACATATTGTGCCCCTGAGGGAGAAATAGTCCAGCCTGCAAAAAAAAGAATACAAACTAGCCGGATAAAATACTTATAAAAGAAAATACTCATAAGAAAATTACTTAAAACATTAATAATTAAAGAAATTTAAACCATACGCCATTACGATAACCCAAATTACATCTAAGTTAAGTGCTATTTCCCGCTATTCACATCGCACAACTCAACTATTACAAAATCAATAAATACGTCATCATCTTAATGCCTCAACAAATATACTTAATTAATAATCAGGAAACAATAAAAAAAAATTGTCAATATTCAAGAAAATAAAACTTATTATCTTTTTTAAAAAAACATGTTATTGATATATTGGTAAGTACCATAATTTATTCAATATGGTATATCTTCTTAGTTTTTTTTATTATTTTAACCTTGTTATTTTTATTTACTTTCTACGATGAGTACAGAAACTTCAAAAAAGGAACTCGAGCAGGAGCTTAAAAAAGCCCGGAAAAAAATACGGGAAGAGCAGGTAAGCCGGGAGTTAGCAGAAAAAAAATGGAATCAAACCTTCAATAGCCTGGAAGAAGTAATCATTGTCCTTAATAAAGATCAAACCATCGATGACATCAATCATCGCGGAAAAGCAATTCTGGACATGCCCAAAGAAGAGATCATCGGGAAAAAATGCTATCATTTATTTAATTGCGATCAATACAAAGAACATCTATGCCCTTTGGAAGAATCCATCAAACTTAAAAAGCCGATATCCATCTACCCGGACAGCAAAATACTTAACCGGTGGTTTTTCATCCAGGCAACGCCTATACTTGATGAAAACCAAAATGTTAATAAGGTTATTGAAATAATGCATGACATTACAAGCGAAAGAAAAGTAATGCAACAAATAAAAACACAAAACAAACATAATGAGGAGCTCAATGAACAACTAAATGAGCAGATAGAAGAGTATGCCGCCCTCAATGAAGAATACTTAACAGCCAATGAAGAGCTCAAGGCTAATGAAGAAAAATACAGGGACCTGTTTGATAATGCAACCGTGGGCATCTTTCAGACCAGTTCTACAGGAAACCCTATTATCATTAATAAAGAAATGGCCAGAATACTTGGCGCTTCCTCTGAACAAGATGCGCTGGACAGATATCAGGATTTATCCAAATCATTATATGTGAATCCTGAACGCCGGGTCGAATTTATTAACCAATTAACGCGCCAGGGAAAAGTGGAAGGATTTGTTTACCAGGCTAAAACATTGAAAGGAGAAAGAAAATGGATATCAATGAGTGCGCGCATCAGTAAAAGAATGAATGATGGTACTTTTATTATTGACGGTTTTGCAGCCGATATTACCAAACAAAAGAAAGCCGAGCTGGACAAGGCTGAACAAGAAGCCCGCTACTTGCAATTATTTAACTCTATCCGGGATGCCATTATCGTGACAGACACCAAAGGACGTATCATAGATTTCAATCCGGCTTTCAGATTACTTTTTGGATATACCAGGAAAGAAATGTTAAACCAAAACACCGCTTTTCTCTTTGAGGATCAACAAACATACAAACAAACCATTGCCTCTATTCAGAACCAACTCAAAAAAGGCCTCCGGAAAAAACTTTTTATCATCAGGTATAAAACAAAAAAAGAAAAAATATTCCCGGGAGAAACTACATTATTCCTTTTAAAAGACTCACAGGGGAATGAACAGGGTTATATTGGGCTGATCAGGGATGTTTCACAAAGAATAAAGGCAGAAAAAGAGCTCACCAATCAACTTGAAGAGTACCAGGCTTTATATGAAGAATACCTGACACAAAATGAAGAATTATCAAACAACATGCTGGCTCTCCAGCGCATCAATGCAGAACTTGAAAAAGCCCGTGCGAAGGCTGAAGAGAGTGATCGTCTGAAGTCAGCTTTCCTGGCCAACATGTCGCACGAGATAAGAACTCCTATGAACGGTATCATCGGCTTCTCACAAGTACTCATGAATCCTGATCTCCCTCACGAGAAGAGAGAGAACTATTCACGCATCATCGTTAATAGCAGCGAACAGTTATTGAATATTGTCAACGACCTTTTAGATATTTCAAGCATTGAAACAGGACAAATCAAAATCCACAAAAAAGAATTAAGCATACCTCAAGTCCTAAAAGAATTTTATGATCTTTATAAACCTCAGGCAGAAAAACAAAACCTTGCTTTTAAACTAAAAACAGATCCGGACGATCAAGACCTAACACTCATAACCGATCATACAAGATTTCGTCAAATACTGACTAACCTGCTTAACAATGCCTTAAAATTTACAGATAAAGGTTATATTCATTTCGGATACAAAGAAGAAAAGAATCATATTCTCTTTTACATTGAAGATAGCGGCCCTGGGATACCTGAAGAACAGCAGGAAAAGATCTTTGAACGTTTTATCCAGGGAAACATGACGCCATCCCGCTCACATGGCGGGACAGGCCTCGGCCTTTCCATTTCTAAAAGACTGGTGGAACTAATGGGAGGTACTATCTCTGTTGAATCAACACCAGGTAAAGGTTCAACATTCTCCTTTCTTTTACCAAAATAAAAAGACCAAAACCAACCCTTTTTAATCCTTCATGATTTTCAAAGTCATATGGCCCAGCCATTTTACGGGAATCAATTTAGATATGCATATCATCAACTTGTTTAAAAAGCCGGGAATCATCATTGCTTTACCCTTCATCATCGCTTTGTATCCTTTGCGGGCAACATGTTCAGCACTGGCAAGCGGCATTGTATTAAAAAGTTTACTTTCACTCATCCCGGCAGCACCAGCAAATCCGGTTCTTGTCGGCCCCGGACACAAAACCGTTGAAGTAATACCATCGCTTTTTAATTCAAGATTCAAGGCCCGGGAAAAAGAAGACACAAAAGCTTTGGTTGCTGAATAAACAGCCATTTTAGGACCAGGAAAAAAACCAGCTACAGAGGAAATATTTAATATACGTCCTTGTCCTATTTTAATCATGGAAGGAATGATTTCTTTGGTCAGGTGGGTCAGAGCCAACACATTAAGTTGCATCATCTGATATTCTTTTTGCCAGGAAGTTTCTTTAAACCAGCCATAATCGCCAAATCCTGCATTATTAACCAGTATTTCAATCATCAATTCATTTTCTCTGATGTAATTACTTAACCCGACTACCTGCGAATAATCGGAGAGATCAGCTTTAAAATAAAGCGCTTTAACACCATAATTACGAGCGATCGCCGTTGTATTTGTCTTTAATTGATCTTCACTTCTTGCCACCAGCAAAACATGATATCCATCACTTGCTGCGCACTTTGCGAGTTCAAAACCTATACCACCTGAGGCACCAGTCACCAGGGCAAATCGCTCATTCATCTGTTTATTTTTTATTTTTTAGCGGATAGATGGAGCTCGCCATGATTCTCAAAACCGGTTTCACGGCATATTATAACCCCAAAATAATCATCAAAATGTGTATGACCCGCCAGCCGGCGGATTATGGCCCGGTTCATAATAATAGATTTTTACATAAATTCATTAACAACCTGTCATTTGTAAGATGAGTAAAAAATCAGAAAAAAACAATTAATTTATAATATAATTAAATTAGCCAAATGATTAAAAAGCATTAATTTTATCATAAATAATAGCCTAAAACATGCTCAGCCCTATGAAAAACAATACTTTTTTTCTTGTCCTGATGTTCATTTTCCTTTTCCAGGAAATACCTGTCACCTCTCAGAATGTCAATAATAAAGAGGAATTAGAAAATATCCGGACACAACTAAGCAATATCAAAAGAATGAACCAGA
>CAZSGN010000067.1:0-12280 GCA_964606415.1 uncultured Bacteroidales bacterium | reverse complement strand
TTAACCCAACTTGCCAAATGCGGAATTTAAGGCATTAATAAACAGGCAGTTAAAAAATCAATGGTACACTACATATTTTTTCTTTTCGGGTATCATTGAATCTGTTTTGGTCGCTTGGTATATAGACATTGCTTCTTTAATGGGTTTAACCGGCTTACGTATGCAGATTTTTTTTGTTTCACCATTTAGAAGAATTGATTGTATTGTTTGGGTGCTCATTATCCGGACTATATTGCGCCAGTCATAATTGATGCCATTTTCCTTGAGCATGTGCCTTATCGTGTTGACAAGCTGATATGCAAGTATCGCCAAGTAGATATGTGATTCCACCCTCTCATCCTTTTGGTGGTAAACAGGCCTTATTTGCAGGTCTGTTTTTAAACACCTGAAGGTGGATTCTACCTCCCTGATGATATTGTAAACATCCCAGAGTTGTTTTTCATCAGCTTTTTCAATGTTTGTCCTGATAAAATACACGCCGTTACCCCCTGTTTTTTCATCTCCGTTTTCCGTTTTTCTTTGCCAGGTTACTTCCCGTGCATATTCTTCATCGGCAAGCACATCTATGTTATACCTGCCGCTTACCAACCGGTATTTTTCTTTGAGGCGGCCAATCCGTTCCCATACCTTTTCCAACCTTTTGGTAGTGCCCTTTTTTTTAAGTCCATTTGTGAGGGCTTGAAGTTCCTTTTCGAACCGTTCTGATATTTTATCGTTCATTGACTGCTCTTTAACTCTCTTTTGCTCGCTTTTCACGTACATCCATGTGTCTTGAAAACCCTCCGGCTTGAAAACCTGGAGTTCGATCAAGTTGTCCTTCTTGTCCCTTACCTTTACTATCGGCGACTCCCCATCCACCTGATAATCCTTGATCCTTTTCCTGGAAACACAAACATACTTCAGGCACTCGCCCCTGAGATAATCCAAGTTCTCTTCAGATGCAATGCCCGCATCCATTACAACCACTTTTTCAGCATAATTGTCGCTGTGCTTTTTTAAATCTTCGACCATTTGTTTCAAGGTTGGCATATCCGGGGTGTTGCCTTCATATACCCTCGAGTAGCGTATAAACCCCTGTTCATTGATCACGCCCGTGAAAACCACCTGCTTGCAATCATTGCGTTTTTCCTTGTTCCTCCCGTATTGGGCAAGCTTGCTTGATGCTTTTCTACCTTCAAAGTAGGTGTTAGAAAGGTCATATATTACCAATGAATCCTTGATATCGAAAAGGTCAACGAACCTCTTGTACATAAACTTGTCTATGGCATCCTTGTTATCATAGAGCTTATCGGCTATTTTGTACAACTTGTAATGGGATATTTTTTTGCCCTCATGGCCATGTATGCGTTGCAGCTCACTGTTCTTGTCAAGGAACATGGATGTCTTATATTCAGATGCTTTGAACAATGCCCTGCTTATAATGCCAATATGTGCCAGGTCAGATTCCTTTTTATCAAATCCCAAGGAAGCCAGACATGTTTTTAAATCTAATTTTTCCAACACTTGGGTACATAAGTGCTCTCCTCCAAATGTTCTTGAATCTTCCAAGTTTATGGAAGAAAGATCAATATTTTCCATCTGCACCTTTTGTCCAACAGGCGGAACAGACATCGTGTCATTAATCTTGGTGTCATTGTATTTTATCTTGAACTTTTCGTGATATTTCGTTGCCAAATCATGAATGGAAGTAGGATAATCATTGGCAAATAACGTGTTTTGGCCAAATATTTTTGCCTGAAGAACAGATAAGAGCATCTTTCTGTTTTTTTCATCCGCAAGCAAAGGCTCGCTACCAAGGTAGAGAATACTCTGTTGCTTTACCTTACCCTCTATTCTGGAGGCTTGCACGAGCTGGTACTGAAAAAACACCTTTCCGTCTTTGGAATTCTTCTTTTTTACTTGTCGTATGAACATGGATGCAATATACAAAATATTTTCCGAATAAACAAACACCATACATCACTACATTGGACTTTTTAGGGCAGAAATCTTCTGAAACCCCTATAAAACCGTCTCAAAAAAGTTGAAAAAAGGCAATTTTTTTATGTTTTAATGGATTTTTTATCAAGTTGGGTTAAAAATAAAAGAGGCTATCCTGCAATAAGGATAGCCTCTTTTTTGAGACGAAATGTATAGCATATTTTGCTATTGCTTGATAAGCATTTTTGAGATGACTTTATTATTGATTTCCATTTTTAAATGATAAGCGCCTGAAGGTAAATTATTTCCTTGCCATATCAGTTGATGGGTCCCGGCAGCCTTTCTTGTACTGACAATTGTTTCCAGTTTGGTGCCATCCAGCTTGTAAAGTTCAATACTGACTTTACTTTGTGCAGGCAGGTAGTAGCGAATATAAGTATGAGCAGTAAAGGGGTTTGGAAAGTTTTCCAGTGTGGGCTTATTGCTGGTTTGCACCGCTTTAACACTGTTTTGCCCACCTACCTGCACGGTTTCGCATGATTTATCATAATCACCTGTAATCGGATCCCATATTTCAAGGCAGGCATCGTAATTACCTGGCGCTGTGTAAACATGAGTAGGCGACATGCTTGTCGAGTCTGTAACACCATCACCAAATGACCATTTGAGTTTAGCAGCATCGCCATGTGATACGCCGACAAAATCTACCGGATAACCAGTGGCTTTTAATTGTATCGAATCATTTTCCTCGTAACCAAATGAAGCCTGTATTTTGTTTTCTGAGGATATATTTACAAGGGCATAATCTTTACTGATACATCCGGTAGAGGTGTTTTCAATTCTTAAGGAGGCGGTATATTGTCCTGATGATTCATAAGTATGCTCAGGATTTTCCGTGTTGGAATTGACGCCGTCACCAAATTGCCATGAAATAAGAGGACTTGCTCCCATACCAAATGATTGATTGGTGAATTTCACTGTTCTGGTCGCTGTGTCCGTAATGTTAAAGGCAATTTTAGCTTCACAATCCTGATTAGCGTCAGGTGTTATCCGGATTTTTTCACAGTTAATATCCTGAATACCATCATTTGCGATGGCTGTAAGACAGATATTGTAATAACCACCTTCGCTGTATCCATGCCGTGGGTTTGGATCAGATAAAATGGTGCCGTCTCCCATGTCCCAGATATAATTTAGACTGCCTTTAGGAGTCGATTTATTGGTTAGGCTTATTTCTCTTGTTGCATCATTCACTGCATAAATAAAATCTGCTTCACAATCGCCTCCTGCCTGGCCAATGAGAATTTTTTCTTCATGGTAATCCATGCATCCGGAAACGTCATCATAGGTGCTTAGTTTGATAGTGTAATAACCCGGATGGGAGAATTGATGGCTTGGATTGTCTTCGGTCGAAAAAGAGCCATCTCCAAATACCCAATATTTATTGGTGCTGCTTCCCATGATCTTGTTAGTCATGTAGGCGGTATTGTTCGCAGAATCAATATAAATATCGAAATCAGCATTGCAGTTAACATTTCCTACCTGTACTGGTGATTCAACGTAATCCATGCATGTGCTGCTGCTGATTGTTAAAGATGCATTGTATAGCCCATCACGCTGGTAAGTATGTGATGGATTTGCTGATGATGCATAGTATCCATCATCAAATCGCCAGAAATAATTGTCGATATTGCCACTGGCTTTTTCTGTGAAAGAAACATCTTTGGTTACTGCATCTACAGTATAATCAAAGTCTGATTTGCATTCAGCATTGCCAACTTGTACAAAGACAGCATAATAGTCAACACATTCTGCAATATTTGTATCTCTGACAGATAAGCTAATCAGGTAATAACCCGGCTCATTATATTGATGTGTAGGATTTGGTTTGGAAGAGGTGCTGCCATCTCCGAAATTCCAAAACCAGCCATTGACGTTGCCCAACGATTGATCAGATATACTAATACTGTTCTTTTGATTATCGATGTAATAATCAAAATCAGCATCAACATTGCAGGTTGAGTTATTACTCGTTATATTCTTGCAGGTTTTGTGTGATTTTCCGGTGTTATTATTAAAAACATTCAGGCAGACATCATATGTGCCTGGTGCGGAATAATGATGTGACGGATTTTGGTCTGCAACATATTGGCCATCTCCGAAAGTCCAGTACCAGTTTGTTGGTGAGCCGGTTGAGGCATCATTGAAATATACGATATTGCTGTCCGCGTGTTTCATGTAAGTAAATTTGGCCGCCAGAACAGCATTGCTATCTGTTCCGTTAATCGCGATTTCTTTACATTCTTCCGACATACAACCTGTAAGGGAGTCATAAGTGGACATGCATACGTTATAGACCCCGGTTTCTTCATACCGGTGAACAACAGTGTCTTCTTCTGACCAGTTGCCATCGCCAAAATTGTAATAGATGTTACTTACACTGCCGGTAGATTGATCAATGAAGCGAACCTCATTACTGTCAGCTTTGATTTTATAACTAAACCTGGCATCACAATCGCTTTCTCCAATCAGTATTTCCCTGCATTTTTCATCCTGACAACCTGTGTTTTCATTATAAATAGTTGCGCATACTTTGTATATGCCATCTTTTGAATAGGTATGAACTGGATTTGGCTCATAGCCATAAGTGCCATCACCAAATGACCATTGTCCGTCTGTAATAATACCTGTAACGTCTTCATAGAAAGAAACTTCGCGGGTGGTATGATCAACATTATAATTGAAATCAGCAATACACTGTGTTGAATCAATTTCTCCAACCTGGATGATTTCGCAATGATCTGACATGCATCCATTGGATGTGTTTTCAGTATATAAACATACTTCGTATAACCCGGATTTTTCAAAGTAGTGGGTTGGGTTGCTTTTGGTTGATTGGTAGCCGTCTCCGAATTCCCAATGCCACGAGTCAACGCCAAGAGACTGATCGTTAAACATGACTTTTTTCTCAGTATTGTTTACAATAAAATTAAAGTCACTCTGACAATCACTTGAACCAACTTTGATGGTCTTGTATGTTTGAGCAGCACAATTTGTGTTGCTGTCGGATACAGACATGTATATTGTATATTTCCCCGGATATTTATAGGTGTAAATAAACATACTATCCTTACTTGATTTGCCATCTCCAAGATCCCAGCTGCGCTTGGATATGTCTCCGAAAGACTGGTCGATGAAAGTTACTGATAAACTACTTGTGTCAATGATGGTTTTAAAATTTGCATTGATAAAGCTGTCACATAAGCTGGAGTAACTTGAGACCTGGATGTATTTATCGTTGGTTTGACTTCCACAGCCATTTGAAACGGTTAATTGAATTTTGTAATCACCGTTTGATTTGTAAACATGAGTTGGATTGGCTAATGTGGAGGTATTGCCGTCACCAAATGACCACTGGTAATCCCATCCGCGAAAATGATATCGTTCATCTTCAGCTCGTAAATGAAGTGTGTCTCCTCTGGATAGGCTGAAGGATGAAATATCGATCCAGGCTTCCGGGATATTATCATCCACAACTTCTACTTTGCTCCATAAAGTATCTGTGCGGCCACATGTGTTTGTTGCAATGACAAAGACATCGTAGGTACCAGGTGACGGATAGGTGTGATAAGTTGTTGCATTGGTACTATGGATGGTGTTATTGCCTTCAAGGTGCCATTCATAACTATCTCCCCCGGCTATCTGGAATCTGACTGTATCACCAGGACAGGCCATCTTGCGCTTATTTTCATCTTTGTTTTCCCATGGAGTTGATATAAACATGGAATCACTAAGAACCGATGATTGTTCGGGGCAGGAATAATCCGATAAGTTGAAGAGTGTGAAATTGGTGTCAGATCCAAAGTTGATCATGTAGGCGCCTTGTGTATAGCATGGCTCATTTGAATTTAAGATTAAACTGTCTGAATTTTGTTCCCAGTATCCGTCAATAATATGTTGTTTATTATTGTCTATCTCTTCGGAAATATTGTATTGGCCATTGGAATATATTTCAAAAACAATTTTGCTATTGGCTGTTTTTTTATAAGTCCAACGGCCTTCTATATTTGGCGTGCATATACCGGGATAATTGGAGTCTGAAACAAATATCTGTCCTCCATAGATGACGGTGTCAAGGTCTGTTGATTGATTTTGTGGTATTGGAATGCTTTGCATCGGAACATCTATTGTTTCCATTGTTAACCCATAAGCCGAAGGATCCTGGTAATTTATGTTGCCGTCGCAATACCAAATTGCCGCCAGGCCAACAGAAGGGGGCATCAAGTGATTAACCGGAACATAAGCTTCTACCGAATCCCCATAGAGGGCGAGGTCGGCGTTGGCTTTGAAATGAACGATTCCATGAGGTGGGCCGGGATCACTCTGGGCATCAAGTCCTCCGTACCAAAGAAATATGTACATGTTTGAGTCGTAGCCGGTTGTCCAGTTTGGGAAGATTACAGGAATTTGCAGTTTGTGGTCGGATGCGTTTTTGCGGGTACTCCAGTCATTGTATTGACCCGGTGAAGGACCATCGTCTTCTTCGGTTGAGTTTTGAACGTAATAGAATGGCATCCTGCTGGGGTCATTAGAAACCTCAATGGTTTGAAAAAGGGTATCTGAGTTATTGCATTTATTTTTTACACTGAATTGAATATTGTATGTTCCTTCCGCTGTATATTCATGAGAAGCAGGAACATCCAGTTCATCATCATTAATGCCATTAAAATCATTCATTGGTGTGCTGCCGTCACCAAAATCAATCGAATAAGTATAGATGGTGCTGTTTGGATCATTGTTGTTATCCCAGAAATATACTTTTTCTCCCGGACAAAGCGAATAAGGGGCTATTCTCAGAGAGGCATCCGGGGGAAGGGTCTCATCTATACTAAAATGAGTTGTTTGATAGCTTCTGGTACCGCAATTATTTTCAACCTCAAGATTTAGCTCATATATTCCGGGTGTATTATAATTGAAGGATATTTCTTTACCATTGATGATTCGTCCATCGCCCAAATCCCAGGTGTATTTTAGCTGTTGGTTTGTTTGGGGGTCGCCAAACAATTCAATAGGGCTTCCCGGACAAAGGGTAATGGTATCTTCGGAGTATAAATCATTCCTTTTTAACACATCTTCGTTTTTAACCCGGATGATTGGGTCTGGTAGTATTTCTTCAATATACATTTCAATGAGGATGCTGTCAGTTTTTGTGTCTGAAAGTCCACAGCCATTGGTGGCCTTAAGTTGGACTTCATGAACCCCTGTTTCTTTATAGTATTTGGTAATTTCTTTACCCGTCTTTGTGGTCCCGTCTTCAAACGACCATTCAAAATGACCGCTTCCTTCGGCTTTAAAGATGACAGGTTCATTGGGGCAGTTATACATCTCCCTGAAATTATTGTAAAAATGAAAACCAGCCCATGGATCTACATTGTCATGTATTTCAACAAAAAAAGTATCGGTACCTGTTTGTCCACATGTGTTTTCGACAGTTAAATAAACAGGATAAGTTCCCTCGTTAGAATAAGCGTAAACTGGATTGGGTTTTGTTGATATTGATCCATTTCCAAAGTCCCAGTGGTAACTGTGATAGTTCCCGGAAACGGTATTAAAATGCATATCATCATTAGGACATGCCAGGTGTCCACCTTCAACATAAATAGCTGGTTTAGGCTTTGCTGTTGCAGAAACGATGATAGTTTGGTTAATGGTGTCGTAATTATTGATGATTAAACGGACATTGTAGTTTCCGTCATTTTGATATGTGTGGTTTACATAGTTGCCATACTGGATAGCGCCATCTCCAAATTCCCATTTTAAATCATCATATTGATCTGCATTGTATTCAAAATAAATTTCTTCGCCTGAACAAAATTCAGAGAGGTTTTTTGGATGAAAAGATAAAGAGGAGGCATCAATGAATTCAGTCGTTACCATATCGAATTCAATATGGTTTGGGCTGGTTATTTTAAAGCTGTCAATTTGATGTTTAGCGAGTTCATTTTTAAAGAATACATAAGAAGATATTACTAAAGTGTCTAGCGTGAAGTTGCCTTGATCCCCGAAGAGAAGCATCTGTAACGTATCTGCCTGGTTTAATAATGGAATCTCCAGGTAATTAAGTAATAGTTCTTTGGGCATGGGGGTGAGGTCGATGGTCATGGTGGCGCCTGTCATGGTCACGATGCCTGTGTCTATGCTATAATTACAACTTGTTTGTCCGGCATATGGATCCATCCGGATAAGCATGTCGCCTTGCTCCCAGAATTCAAAGTTACAATCATTATTAGCAGTAATGCCATTAAAATCTAAGGTTCTGTATTCTTCAGCTTTAAGGGTTTGATTAAATATGGTTGTTAACATAAATATGCCCGCAACCAGAAGGAAGTAATTCTTTTTCATCATTAGTGGGTTTTTTGATTTTTTCGTTTATACGGATAATATTTAATAATGTTTCATGAAATTAGAAATCAGGGTTTTATATTGTTTTGTGCTTTAAATATACGACATATATCAACAATAGATAATGACAAAATGTCACTTAAATGTATTTATGTAATGCCAATATGTCAATGATCGTTTGGATTGCTATAATTGGTATGGCTTTTGAATGACATAAATTAAATTGATAATTTTTAATAATTATAAAAAAATATGTTATGAACTTAAATAATTTCACCATTAAAGCCCAGGAAGCCATTCAGCAGGCTTTTACGGTTGCACAGGGAAATGAGCAGCAGGCAGTAGAACCAGCGCATTTGTTAAAGGGTTTATTTATTACTGCAGATGATTTGTTAAGTCATTTGTTTAGTAAGTTGGAGGTGAATAGCCAAACGGTAGAATCTGCCCTTGATAAAATGATTGAATCTCTTGCAAAAGTATCTGGTGGAGAACCTTACTTGTCTTCGCCCGGGAATAAAGCATTGCAAAAAGCAATGAGTGCGTCGCAGGAATTTGGTGATCAGTATATTTCGCTGGAGCATCTTTTATTAGGTTTACTTGCATCCGGAGATCAAACGGCGCAATTGCTAAAAGATAGTGGGGTGCAGGAAAAGTTGCTGAAAAAGGCTATTGAGGAAATTCGTAAAGGAGAGAAAGTAAATAGTCAAACGGCAGAGAATACTTTTGATTCATTAAACCGTTTTGCTATTAATTTAAATGAACAGGCCCGAAAAGGAAAACTGGATCCGGTGATTGGACGTGATGAGGAAATTCGCAGGGTTTTACAGATTTTGTCCCGGAGAACTAAAAATAATCCTGTTTTGATTGGTGAACCGGGAACAGGAAAAACGGCTATTGCAGAAGGAATTGCGCACCGGATAATTAGTGAAGATGTGCCGGAGAATCTTAAGACAAGGCAATTATACGCCCTGGATATGGGGGCTTTAATTGCTGGTGCTAAATATAAAGGTGAGTTTGAAGAAAGGTTGAAAGGGGTGGTCAAAGAAGTGGTAGATTCAAATGGTGATGTTTTGTTGTTTATTGATGAGATACATACACTTGTTGGTGCCGGAAAAGGTGAAGGGGCCATGGATGCTGCCAACATTTTAAAGCCGGCCCTGGCCAGGGGGGAGTTGAGAGCTATTGGTGCAACGACGCTTGATGAATATCAAAAGCATTTTGAGAAGGATAAGGCACTTGAAAGACGATTCCAGACTGTCATGATTGATGAACCGGATCAGGCAAGCGCGATTTCTATTCTTCGTGGTTTAAAAGAGCGTTATGAAGGGCATCATAAGGTACAAATCAAGGATGAAGCAATTATTGCGGCTGTTGAGTTGTCCCATCGTTATATCACTGATCGCTTCCTTCCGGATAAAGCCATTGATTTGATTGATGAGGCAGCAGCAAGATTAAGACTGGAAATGAATTCAGTTCCGGAAGAGATTGATGAACTGGAAAGGCGCATCAAGCAACTTGAAATTGAAAGAGCAGCCATTAAACGGGAAGGGGATGAGCCGAAAATGAAGAGGTTGAGCGAAGAACTGGCTAATCTTCAGGATGAGCGGAACCAGAAAAGGGCACGCTGGGAATCAGAAAGAAATTTGATCGGGCAGATTCAAAAAAATAAAGAAGAGATTGAACAACTTAAATTTGAGGCTGAACAGGCTGAACGTGAAGGTGATTATCAGCGGGTTGCGGAAATACGTTATGGACGGATCAAGGAGATGGACGAAGAAATTAATAAGTTGCAGGAAAAATTGCTGGAAATGCAGGAAGAAGGTACGCTTATTAAAGAAGATGTTGATGGTGAAGATATTGCTGGAGTGGTAGCCCGATGGACAGGTATTCCGGTTAGTAAAATGGTGCAGAGTGAGCGTGATAAATTGCTGAAGCTTGAGGATGAGTTACACAAACGAATCGTCGGACAGGAAGAAGCAATTCAGGCGGTGTCTGATGCCGTTAGAAGGAGCCGGGCTGGACTCCAGGATACCAAAAGGCCAATTGGCTCTTTTATCTTTCTCGGGACTACGGGGGTTGGTAAAACAGAATTGGCTAAGGCGCTTGCAGAGTTCCTGTTTGATGATGAGAATATGATGACCAGGATAGATATGAGTGAGTATCAGGAAAGATATTCTGTCTCACGCCTGATAGGTGCTCCTCCGGGATATGTTGGCTATGATGAAGGTGGACAGCTGACCGAGGCAGTGAGAAGAAAGCCTTACTCGGTGATCTTGCTTGACGAGATTGAAAAGGCGCATCATGATGTATTTAATATCCTCCTTCAAGTGCTTGATGATGGTCGTTTGACTGATAATAAAGGCCGGGTGGCTAATTTTAGAAATACAATCATTATTATGACTTCGAATGTTGGTTCTCAATTAATATATAATAATTTGGAGAATGTAAATGAGGATCAGCGGGAGGCTGTTTATGATAAAACACGAGATGAGGTTTTTGCTTTGCTCAAACAATCGGTAAGGCCTGAATTCATTAACAGAATTGATGATGTGATTATGTTTAAGCCGCTCCAACAACATGAAATCAGAGAAATTGTCAGCATGCAGTTTGAACAGATTCAGGAAATGTTAGGAGAAGAAGTGAAGCTTAATATCACAGATGAAGCCCTGGATCTTATTGCCAGGCAGGGATTCGATCCACAATTTGGCGCAAGGCCTATTAAACGGGTGCTTCAGCGTAATGTGCTGAATGAGTTATCCCGGCGCATCCTGGCTGGTACAGTTGACAAAGATAAACCGATTGAAGTAATGGTCCGTGATGGTGAGTTGGTTTTTAGTAATGAATAAATAAGGGGACTTTTATAAATTTGATTACTTTTAATTTTGATAATTCAGATTAGCCTTTGGCGATTGGCAGTTAGCAGTTGGCCTCCCAACCGCCAACCGCCAATCGCCAACAGCCAACAGCCAACAGGCAAGGAACAAGGAACAAAGAATCCGTCAGTGGACGGACAGGCGCCGAACAACAAACAAGGAACAAGGAATCCGTCAGTGGACGGACAGGCGACGAACAACGAACAACGAACAAACTTGTATTATGACTATATCATCTCCTTCCAATTCAATTCAGACTATTTCCGGTATACCTCATGTATTAAGTGGAGAAGGCGCTTTTTTGCAACTTCTTTCGCACTTTACTAATTATGGGAAACATGTATTCCTGGTAACAGGTGGTGCTTCTTTTCGTAATTCTTTATTTTGGGGGAAGTTAATGGATGCATGTCAGCAGAATGATATTCGGGTTTCTTCCGGCCAGGTATCAACAGAGCCTTCTCCGGAAATGATTGATCAACTACGGGATCATGCCTTTGCTGAGCAATGTGATTTTATTGTGGCTATTGGCGGAGGTAGTGTGTTGGATGCTGGTAAGGCAGTGGCTGCTATGATTACAAAGCCTGGTGAATCGGTAAAGGATTATTTGGAAGGTGTTGGCCATAAAAAGCCTGATGGGAAGCGATTGCCGTTGATTGCTGTTCCGACGACAGCAGGAACTGGTAGCGAGGCGACTAAAAATGCTGTTATTAGTGAGGTGGGGGAATCAGGTTTTAAAAAGTCTTTCCGTCATGAACGTTTTACTCCAGATCTGGCTGTTTTGGATCCGCTGCTTACAAAAGATTGCCCCCCTGAGTTAACTGCTTATTCTGGCATGGATGCATTTACTCAGTTACTTGAGTCTTACCTTTCTTCCAATGCTTCTCCCTTTTCAGATGCACTGGCATGGGATGGAATACAACGTGTATACCGGAGTTTTTTGGAGGTTTTTATCAATGGAGATCATTTACAGGCAAGATTTGATATGCAATGGGCTGCTTTCTTTTCAGGAGTAACTTTGGCCAATGCCGGGCTTGGAACGGTGCATGGTTTTGCTTCACCTGTAGGGGCAATGGTTGATATTCCTC
>CAZSGN010000066.1:0-12362 GCA_964606415.1 uncultured Bacteroidales bacterium | reverse complement strand
CCAAGGAGAAAAAATAACGATTTTACTCTTTCTTGCGGCCCAAAGGCAGTTTTTTCTTATGCCTGAACCAAAACATCATAAAAGCAAGAACGGCGAGAATGAAAAACACATAACTATTTTCAAAGCCATTATTCAACCAATTTTTTACGCCCAATACCACGCAAAAAATGGCTAAAAAAAACCACAATATTTTTAAAACATTATTTGTTGACATCAGTTGTATCTTTTTCTTTAACATTAACCTTACCCTTTGATCCTTTCAAGCGCCAATTTGTCATATTTTCATTAGAAACAAATCCTTCATTACCATAGAAAGTACCATCCTCGGTTTTAATCTTAGTAAACACATCAGAATAAATTTCTCCTTTCTCCTGGTCCCAAAAGAGATGTTCCGTATTTAACACTTCTCCCTTATCATTAACCACTTCCACATCGTCACTTGCTTCCCATAAACCCTGCTCCTGGAAATAAGTAGCAGCATGTGCTGAAATACGAGAAGAAACTTCTCTTTCCGCATTATAAAAATAAACAGTTCCACCTTTAGGAAATTCCGTATAAGGATCTTCTGGAAGGTCAAACTGAAAATACTGGGGTGTGAGCGTTTTTGCTTTTAATTTGGACGAATCATAATAATAAATTTCCACATCCTGTCCTGAAAGATCCGGAAAGACAGTGTCTTTAAAAACATTCAATTTTTCAACATCATTTTTACATGAATAAGAAAAAATCCCGGATGATGCCAAAAACAAAATCCAGGCATAAATCATAACCGATCTAAAACGGATAAAATTCATTGGCATTATCGCGATAAACAGTTTAGCTCACGCTCTATTTTGTACGCACAGTTGTTGATTCATTAATCCAGCATTCGATCTTATAAGATTCGCCAATATCCAGTCCATTAAAGAATATCTCTTCTTTATCCGGGAAATACTGCCGATAAGTTTCGATGTTTTTATCAGCTTTCTCCGCAAGGGAAGAGTCCACCTCTTTTGCTTTCTTAAAATAATCAACAGCCAACCAGTAAACAGCCTTCTTATTTAGTTTTTCAGAAGTACAATCATCTGTTGATGCATAAATATTTCCTATAATAAGATAAGGCTTGCCTGACTCCTCATTCAGATCTGCCGCCTTTTTTGCATATTTGCGAGCCCGGGGATTGTCTTCAAGATAACGAAGAGTTATATCAGCCAACTTAATATAATAAGATGCTTTCTTTTCATCGTCATCATCCATATTAATCGCTTTTTTCAAATATTTCACAGCTTTTTTATAATCCCCGTTTTCTTTTGCCAGACTTGCAAACTCATTAAATTTAGCCGCTGAACTATCTTGCTGAAGCAGATTTTCAAAAGCCTCATAATAAATTTCAGATCCGGTACAAGAATTAGATGAGAACAGTTCATAAATATTTCTGAGCAAATCAATATCCTCTGGATTAGCTTCTAATTTCGGACCAAAAAGTTCATCTAAAGATTGGCAATCAGCAACATCATATTTAATAAAGACTTCATTAATATCTTCCTTTGCTGATTTCAAAAAACGGTTATCCGGTTTATTCTCCAACATTTGCCCTGCCAATTTATCTGTTTCCGAAAATACTTCAATGACCTCACCTTTCTCCAACTTATCTTCCTCATACAAAAAACAAGCAGTATTCATCAAGGCAATTAATACAGCCGGGCTCGATTTAACGCCCATAATTTCAAGAGATTCCGATAATATCTCATAAACCTTTTCCATTGCTTCCGGATTCTGGCTTCGATGTTTAAAGAGATCCACCCCTTTACGCCCCAGCACATATCCCTTTCTCTTGGGATAATATTTAATTCTTAAGTCATACACTTTCATTAAAGAATCAACATACCGCTGCTTATCTTCTTCATTCTCGGCTTTATCAATAAGATGATTATATATTTTAGGGCCATCAATAAAGATATTTTTACTTGAATAAGGACAGTTATGCACAACAAATCGCCAGTAAGGCAATGCATCTTCATAAGCTTTTTGTTTCGCGTAAGTCCTGTAAAGAGACAAATTTTTAAGACATTCAATACTGTCTTCCCCATGCCCGTACTTAGAGCCATCCTCAATGCCGCGCTGCGCATGTATCTGCGAAGCAAACAACATCATACAAACTACAAAAAAAGTCTTACTAAAAGAAATCATTGTTTATAAGATTAAATGAAACCATATTATTCAATTTTTCGATCGAAAAACCATACATCATAAAAAGTTAAATTCAGAAAAAAACGTTGATATGTTTCCTGAATCAAATCATCATTGGTAGTTCCCCTGACGCCAAAATTATATGTCAGGCTAAACGTTGTTTTCGTATACTTAAACGGCAATCCAAGCCCAATTGTTACACCTTTATCCTCAAGATGATTGCCTTTCACATCCAGATAAGACTGACCGGCATAAGCCCCAGCCCGGTATCGAATTCTCTTCCAGTAATCTCTGATAGAAAAGCGATCAGGAATGAACTCCATACCAGCACGCAAATAACGGCTGGTATTATAATTAGGATAATCATCCTTAGACCAGTTGGTTTGTTCATAATCCAGCCCAATAGTCCATTGGTCTTTTTTATTAAAAACCACACCAGCGCCAAAATGCATAGGTAAAGAATATTGCCTGGAAGAAGTATTCGTCCCGGATATAGTGTCTTCAAGAACGCCCAGTTCTTTTTCAACAAGAAATTGCTGTTCGGTATTTAGTTTTGAGCTATTTTCAAAAACAGCACCAACACTTACCTTCCAGTCATTATTCAATGGCTGATCAAATTGCATACCATAAGTCAGTTGAAAATTATCCATATAATGTCTATCCTGTTCATAAACATTAAAAGCATGATTATCATCCGGAAAACTAATATTTTTATCATGCCCCACATAACCAAAAAGATAATTCAGATTAAGCCCAATAGAAAGTCGATCAAAAAACCGGAAAGCATTTCCAAAATAAAGCTGGTTAATACCTCCTGCCCCTGAATACTCATAACTAGTCAGGGAACCGGCCTCCATGCGCTCCTGGATAAATTCATAGCCTACCCGGCTATATGGCAGCAGTCCAAAACTGGCTTTCCAGTTTTTTAAAACAGGAAAGCCCAGGGAAATCGTGTTCAGATTAATATTCCGGCTTAAATTACTTCCTGATGAAGATTTTTGTCCGATATGGCTGCCACGCAAACTCACATCCAAAATAAAAGTATTCGAATCCTGGTTGGTATAAGAAGCCGGATTGCTGTAATTAATCTGATCATAAGAACCCAGCCCGTAAGCCACGCCACCCATTGCTTGCGATACCCCATTTCGGTTAACGAAGATATCCCCAAGGCCATAATAGGAATAAGGCGACAAACGATACTGTGCCTGAGATTCAAGAATCAAAAGAAAAAACGAGATAAAAAAAAGTTTACATCTGAGCATTGTAATCTAGTATTGCATTAAGACCCCTGACCAATAAATCAGGATGTACAAATATGCTATTTTTTAATTTCTTATCAAAGAAAAAGGCATCTCCTCCTGTTAAAATTATTTTTAACTGATCCTTTTCTTCCGATAAACGGTGAATATAACCATTTATTTCATGAACGATTCCCCATGCAACGCCAGCCTGAATAGCTTCAGTGGTATTTCTTCCCATATCATTACCAGGCCATGCCGCTTCGACAAGAGGAATATTACTTGTAAAATGGTTTAAAGCCTTAATCCTCATATCCATCCCGGGAGATATATTACCACCCAAAAAACAACCCTCACTGGTAATAAAATCATAAGTGATAGCAGATCCAGCGTCAATTACCAGGACCGGGTCATCGGGGAAAAACTTTTTCGCCGCCACAGCAGTTGCAAGACGATCCATTCCCAAAGACTCAGGTGTCTGATATTGATTAACTAATGGAACAGGGGTTTTGCTATTCAGGATAAGATAAATCTCAACATCTTTTTTGATAGAATCAAAAACGGAAAAGGACAATTGGCCAACTGATGATATAATAACCGATCTGATCTTCACATTCATCTGGATCGAATCAACCATTTCCCTGGTCAATGAATCAGCAATAACCAGTTCTTTCATCTCTTCTCCCTCAAAAAGGGCTAACTTGGTTTTGGTATTTCCAGCATCAACAATAAGCTTCATTAAAACATACTTCTATTAATTATTTGTAAAAACATAAAAACTACACCCTAAAAACATCCAATCTTTAACCCAAATTGAGCGGTAATATCAACGAAAAAATTTCGCTCAAAATAATTTTAACAAATTTAAAGATAAAAAAATACATCCATTCGAAATCATGAATCATATAATATTTTATTCCCCATCAATCTCCCTAAGCAATCCAATAGCCTGATGAACTGATTTTATTGAATCAACAGAAAGGGTTAACTTTCCTTTCACTTCCTTCATATTTGTTTTTTTCGGTTTAGCCTGAATAAACTTTAAAATTTTATCGAATGCACTGGACTGATAAAAGGGAGAATCCTGATTAGCCACAAAATGGATGATCAGGCGTTCATTTTTCATAATAATTTTTTCCATACCCAGCCTCATCGCATACCATCTTAACCGCACAACCTCCATCAATTCCTTTGTTGTTTCGGGCACTGGTCCAAAACGGTCTTTAAGTTCATTTTCAAACCTGTTAATCGCCTCCTCATTATCTAAGCTGTCAAGTCTGCGATAAAGATGCATGCGTTCGGAGATACTTCTTACATAATCATCAGGAAAACGAAGTTCCATATCAGTATCTACCATACAGTCAGTCGTCCATTGCATATTCGCTTCTTCATCAACCTTCTCGTCCGTCTCTTTATTAAGCATTAAATCTTTGAATTCTCCTTCTTTAAGTTCCTGCAAAGCCTCATTCAAAATACGCTGGTAAGTCTCAAAACCAATGTCAGCAATAAAACCGCTTTGCTCAGCGCCAAGCATATCCCCGGCACCCCGGATATCAAGATCCTGCATAGCAATACTAAACCCACTCCCCAGTTCTGAGAATTGCTCAACAGCCTTCAGTCTGCGCCTTGCTTCCTGCGTCATTAAAGTTACCGGGGGCGCAATCAAATAACAAAATGCCTTACGATTAGAACGCCCCACCCTGCCCCTTAACTGATGTAAATCACTTAATCCAAAATGATTGGCATTATTAATAAATATTGTATTTGCATTGGGGATATCAAGTCCGTTTTCGATAATCGTGGTAGCGATCAATACATCATAATCACCACCAATAAAATCCATCATGATGTGCTCAAGATTTTCACCGTTCATCTGTCCATGAGCAACGACAGTACGTGCATTAGGAACAATTCGCTTTATCAGTTGCTGTACTTCTGTAATATTTTGCACGCGATTATGAATAAAAAACACCTGCCCACCACGGTTTAGCTCATAGCTAATGCCTTCTCTTATCGCATCCTCATTCAATGTAATCATCTCGGTAATGATCGGATGACGATTAGGCGGTGGAGTATTAATGATAGAAAGATCCCGGACGCCCATTAAGGAAAACTGTAGCGTTCGCGGTATAGGTGTTGCCGTAAGGGTCAGCGTATCCACATTAACCCTTATCTGTTTTAATTTCTCTTTCACCGCCACCCCAAATTTCTGCTCCTCGTCAATAACTAAGAGCCCCAGGTCCTTAAATTGCACATCCTTTCCTACCAACCTGTGCGTTCCAATAATAATATCCAGCTCCCCTGATTTCAGTTTATTAAGGGCATTACGCTGATCTTTAACACTTCTTAACCTGCAGACATAATCAATAGAACAAGGAAAATCCTTCATTCTTCTTTTAAAAGTATGATAATGCTGCAGAGCAAGAATGGTCGTTGGCACCAGGACCACCACCTGCTTATTGTCAGAAACAGCTTTAAAAGCAGCCCTTATCGCCACTTCTGTCTTACCAAAACCAACATCTCCACAGACAAGTCTGTCCATAGGATATTCAGATTCCATCCCGGCTTTAACATCAGCAGTAGCTTTCTCCTGATCAGGGGTGTCTTCGTAAATAAAAGATGCCTCCAGCTCGCGCTGAAGATAACTATCCGGGCTAAAAGAAAAACCTTTCTCTTTGCCTCTTTTTGCATAAAGCTGAATTAAATCACGGGCAATATCTTTGACCCTGCTCTTGGTCTTATTTTTTAGTTTTTGCCAGGCCCCTGAGCCTAATTTATAAACTTTCGGGGTCTCCTCATCTTTCCCTTTATATTTTGATATACGGTGTAATGAATGAATACTGACATAGAGCACATCACTATCTTTATACACCAATTTAATGCTCTCCTGCTCCCGCCCTTTAATATTTACCTTCTCCAGGCCGCCAAAAATCCCAATACCATGATCGACATGCACGATATAATCACCTGGCTTGAGGTCATTTAGTTCTTTTACCGTGAGATTCTCCTTTTTTGAAAAACCTTTTTTCAGGCGAAACCGGTGAAAACGTTCAAAAATTTGATGGTCTGTAAAAAAGACTTTTTTGAGCGTATGATCGACAAAACCCTCATGCAAAGTGCCCAGAATTTCATTAAACGCAACCCCTTCGAGTATCTCGTCAAAGATAGCTTCCAGGCGTTCAAATTGAGTGCTCTGATCAGAAAGGATAAAATTATCATACCCATTCTCCCTGTTATCAATCAGATTTTTACCGAGTAACTCAAAATTTTTATTAAAAGCAGGCTGAGGGACCGTATCAAATTGAAATTCCTCTGCAGACTCAAAAGACTTTCCTTTCCATTCAATTCGTTTAAACTCCATCATAGCCTTCATAAACACCTTACCATCAATCATGGCAGCCTTTTTACCTTTATTCTCAGGTAAATTTTCATCAGTACCTTCGACAATCTGGTCAAGCCGTTGGGTAATTAAAACAGCATGGTCCAACCAAAGAACAGTGTTCTCAGCCAATATATTAAAAAAGGAGTAACTGCTTTTATCATCATGTCCCGTCTGAATATTTGGAATAATGGTGATCCGATCCTTTTCTTCCCTGGAAAGCTGGCTTTCAACATCAAAAGAGCGAATTGTATCCACTTCATTGCCAAAAAAATCGATGCGGAAAGGATATTCGGACGAAAAAGAAAAAATATCCACAATACCCCCACGAATAGAATACTGTCCGGGCTCATAAACAAAATCGACCCTTTCAAACTGATATTCAAAAAGCACCTCGTTAATAAACTCAATTGAAACCTGTTCACCTTTATGCAGAGCCAGTGTTCTATTGGCCAGCTCATCCCCCGAGATAACCTTCTCGATAACCGCTTCCGGATTGGTCACCACAATATTCTGCTGCTCAGTATCCCTCAAAGCATTAAGCACTTCGGTTCTTAAAACAATATTCTCACTTTCAGGCTCCCCATATTGGATCGATCGTTTATAAGATGAAGGAAAAAACAAAGCATTATCCAGTCCGAAAAGTTTATTCAGGTCATTAAGAAAATATGCCGCCTCTTCCTGATCATTCAATATAAAAATATGATTTAAAGCACTCAGTTGCTCAATTAAAAATTTTGCGAGGACAGCAGGCGCTGACCCGGATAAACCCTTCAGATAAAAAGCACCATTCTGCTGGTGTTGTATTTGCTCCACCAACATCCGGTATTCCGGGTGATCCTGGTAAAAATTTGTTAGCTGACTGATCGGCATCTGTTCCATAAGCGGATGTAAAATTAACAAAAAGCAATATCTTTGTCTTCCGGAAAAATGAATCTTTTTTATATTTGCCAACTGATATCAGAATACATGAAAGCAATATTGCAGGAAAATAAAACCTATCTCTTTCCATTGATCGTCTTTATCATCATTGGTATCACCCCACACCTGTTTCTTTCCAAAGTCAATATTCATCTTTATATCAACCAATTCCACCAGCCCATTGCCGATTATCTCTTTCGTTATATAACACACATAGGAGATGGCATTACAATTGCCATTATCGGCGTCATTCTACTTTTTATCCGGATGCGTTATGCCTTTTTAATTTTGGCCGCAAACGGAACAAGTGGCCTTTTAGCCCAATTTTTCAAACGCATCGTCTTTAATGATATGGCAAGGCCTGCATCGGAAATTGGCACAGAACAATTGCATCTGATTGACGGTGTCCAGGTTCTTTCTCATTTCAGCTTTCCTTCCGGGCATACCACAGCGGCATTTGCTTTTTTTACAATCATGGCAGCCATCACTAAGCATAAAAGAATTAAAATCCTGATATTTTTTCTTGCCCTGTTAGTGAGCTGGTCAAGGGTTTATTTATCACATCATTTCCTGATTGATATCATTGGAGGTGCTGTATTAGGAACAAGCATTGCCCTTATAAGCCTTTATTTTTTTAAAGGACGTTATATATGGATGAACCAATCAATTCAAAAAGCGATTAAATGCAAATAAAAGACCGAAAGATCATTGGCCTGATCATCCTGCTGGGTGCTTTATTATTTATCCCCTTTACCGGGGGCGTACATCTTTTTGACTGGGATGAAGTCAATTTCGCTGAAGCAGCGCGCGAAATGATCATGACGGGCGATTATACCACCGTACAGATCAATTATGAGCCTTTTTGGGAAAAGCCTCCACTTTTTTTCTGGATGCAGTCTATCTCGATGCATTTATTCGGGATCAATGAATTCGCAGCCCGTTTTCCGAATGCCATTGGCGGGATTATCACCCTTATTATCCTTTTTCTGACGGGGCGAAAAGAAAAAAACAAAACATTTGCCAGTCTGTGGGTTATATCATATGCCGGCTCCGTACTTCCCTTTTTCTATTTTAAGAGCGGCATAATTGATCCGTGGTTCAATCTATTCATTTTTACCGGGGTTTATTTTATATACCGTTATTTTAAAAACCCACCCAATCGCGTTCTAATGGCTCTACTGGCAGGTATATTCATAGGTCTTGCCACGTTAACCAAAGGCCCTGCAGCCATTGTTATCACCGGCCTGACAGGATTCATTTTTCTGATCATAAAAAAATTCCGTATCCCCTTAACCTGGCGGGATACAGGTGTATTTATCTTGTCACTGGCCCTTACCGGAGGAGCATGGTTTATCATACAAATTGCTAATGGCCAATATGATGTCATCATCGATTTCATTGTTTACCAGATACGCCTCTTTCAAACACAAGATGCAGGGCATGGCGGCTTTCCCCTTTACCATTTTGTGGTGCTTCTTGTTGGCGTATTTCCTGCTTCTGTATTTGCCATCCGGCGTTTTCGAAAGAAAAAAGAAGATAATCCGGAACCTTTTCGTCAATGGATGCTGATTCTTTTCTGGGTTGTATTAATTTTATTCTCCATTGTCCGGACTAAGATTGTGCATTATTCATCACTGTGCTATTTCCCATTAACCTACCTGGCAGCATTAAGTCTTCACAAATGGATACAGGAAAAAATCCATCCTCCCCGTTATGTGCGCCTGTTATTGCCGTTTCTTGCCAGTATATATCTTATCGCCACCATCGCCGTTCTGCTTATAGATTACTTTAAAGAGTTCATTATCCGGGAAGAGATGATCAATGACCCGTTTGCACTTGCAAACCTGCAAGCCAATGTTTCCTGGAGCGGATATGAATTTCTGCCGGCATTTGTTTTATTAACCGTTATCTTCATCGCCACAAAGAAAAAAATCACCCGCAGCTGGGTTGTCATGGTTTACGGCGCCACCATCCTCTTCACATACAGCACCATCATACTTTATGTACCGCGATTAGAAGCTTACATACAACGAACTGCTATTGAATATTACAAAGAAGTATCTTACCTGGATGCCTATTTAACCACCCTGGGATTTAAAAGCTATGGATATCTCTTCTATGGAGACATCCAGCCTCCGGAAAAAGAACAAGCATTTAATGAAGAATGGTTATTAAAAGGCCCAATAGACAAGGATGCCTACTTTGTTATTAAGAGCCATAAAGTTGATTTATATAAAAAAAGCTATCCTGAACTTCAAATATTAAGTAACCAAAACGGATACGCTTTAGCCATAAGAAAACATCAGGAAAAACAAAAAACAGATGATTAACAACAAAACCGTCACCGTTGTATTGCCCGCTTATAATGCAGAACCGACATTAAAACAAACCTACCAGGAAATACCTTTTGACATTGTCGACCATGTCATATTGGTTGATGACCTTAGTGATGACCGGACCGTCGATGTCGCTAAAGAACTGGGGATCAAAAACATCATTAAACATCCCCAAAACAAAGGTTATGGCGGCAATCAGAAGACCTGTTATAACACTGCACTTGACCTGCAATCAGATATTATCGTCATGTTACATCCGGATTACCAATATACGCCCAAGCTAATCCCTTCCATGTGCTACCTGATTGCCAATGACGTTTACCCTGTTGTATTAGGATCGCGGATACTGGGAAAAGGGGCTATTAAAGGCGGGATGCCTTATTATAAATATCTTGCCAACCGTTTTTTAACATTATCCCAGAATATCCTGATGGGCCAGAAATTATCTGAATACCACACCGGCTACCGCGCATTCTCCCGTGAAGTACTCGAGTCCATTAATTTCAACACTAACTCAGATGATTTTGTCTTTGACAACCAAATGTTGGCACAGATTCTTTATGCCGGCTATGAGATCGCTGAAATTACCTGCCCCACCAAATACTTTGATGAAGCCTCCTCCATTAATATTCCCCGAAGCATTAAATATGGCATGGGCGTTTTAGGCGTTTCGCTGGGCTATTTTTTTCATCGCTTTGGGATTGCCCGGTCAAAAATACTAAAAGGGATCAACAGGGTTTCCTGAAAATGATATTTATGATCTGTACTTGAAATAAGCATCATTTTCTTCAAAAAAAAATATATTCATATACTTTTTTTTTATCTATATATTTCGATCTTTGCAAAAAAAAAATAATATGCCAGACTATCAGAAAATATTAACGAGCTGTCAAGACAATCATGAGATTAGCCGGGAGCTGATCGATGAATTCCTGCTTTCTTATGCTGACTCCAAAGACCATATAGCCCAACAGTTTAACAGGCAAATAAAAAAATACCAACACGTCATCCGGAAATTTGAAAAAAGCTGGGTAAATATGCTCCGGGCACAGTTTATTGCCCATCGAATCTTTCGGAATGGGGGACTGGTCAATAAATACCTGAACCATTCAGCCATTAAAGACCTGCGTAGCGAAAAAAGAGACTTACTGGCACATTATACGGCAAACCCCTGGCGCTTTAGTTTCGCGATAATTACCGATAACCCGTATCCTGATTTTTACGAAATGGAGGATGTGTTTACAGAAGAGCAATACCTGCTTTACTCACAAGGAACAACCAAAATCATTCAAGAAATTAACCCCGCCTTATTTTTCAACCTGATCGCATACAATGGCGCCTGTTACCAGTCCTATGGCCCCATTGCCTACTATTCCAGCTTTTCCCCTGATGATATCTTCTTCTTTGGAGTTGAAGCCAACCTAAACCAAAACATTTCAGATGAGGATGATCTTGTCCGTACCATAGAAAATAATCCTGTTCCCTATATGCTGCTCCTTTCCGGAGCCACCTATCCCCCGGCATATACCAAAGAAGACCTTATTGTCCATTGCATATCTGAACACCATATCAATAATCTTGACACCAAGGCTTTAAAAAATGATTTCAAAATTGAATACAATGAGGATGTTTACCGGCTAATGCTAAAAGGCTGGGAAAATCACCCTCATTTTGCCCAAGCCTATTATGATGAAAAGAGAATGAGACTCCAGCTCACAACAATGACAGACCGTGGCTTTAGCGAGTTAGTGCGTGTCTTTGTGCAACACGGTTATGAGCTCTATGACGAGCCTCATATCAGGCTAAGCCCAACAATGAAAATGACGGCTGAAGACATACTCAAAAAAGACATAGATTTAAATCCGTATCACACATTATTTGCAAAGGATATACCAGAAGAGCAAAACGCGGATTTAGAAAAAATAAATGAATTATTTGCCCTGGCTATTCCGGAAATCAACAAGGGTAATACACCGGATATCGATGAACTTGCAAGGCAAACAGGAGTAGACCCGGATGTCGCCCGCGATGCGATTAATAATGTCATGGATACCCTCAATAAAAAAAAGTAAAAACCAATAACAACAATGACTATCTGGTTAAGGTCAAATACTTTCTGTAAATCTAAATTTTATTTTCACTACAAGTTAAGCGATTTCGCTCAACCGCAATTTACGTTTCGCTACAACTTGTTGAAAACAAGGTAAAAATTAAAAATCTCCATTTTCTTTATTAACTTAACCGGTAACATCATCAAATTTTTATCTCATATAATTTTTTATAAAACCATTCCATTCTAATTCGTCAAAGTAGAATTTT
>CAZSGN010000065.1:0-12460 GCA_964606415.1 uncultured Bacteroidales bacterium | reverse complement strand
GCGATCACATTCTCGCCGATCTGCTGCAATAAAGACAACATCTTACCAGCATCTTCTTCATCTCCCCGCTCAAGTTGTTGCTGTAGCCCTGGGGAAAGATTACCAAGCGCCCGGATCTTATCCAGCCTTGCCAGCCGGGAAAACCCGGATAATATCTCATGTTTCGTTTGCTTCATTTTTCCTGATTTTCAGATATGCCTGTGCCATTCTGAATCCTTTTACCTGCCGGTCTACAAATGCATACAACTGCGCATAATCCTCCATAGCATAACGCAATATTTCTGAAGCCTGTGCATATATAGCCGGCAACTCACATTTTTCCGTAAGGTAATATCCATCAAGAAAAGAACGCACACCACCACCAATGATTATCTCCTTACAGGAAACCGGCCAACCATTTTGTACAGCATTATTTACCTGCTCCACCATTTCGGAAGCATCATGACCAACAAAAGTCAATGGTTGTTCCGGAACGGGATCAAAATCTGCAAAAGCCCTCTTTTGTTCCACCATGGTAAAATTAGTTCCTCCTGCCGCACCAAACTCCAATGCAGCCAATGGCAAATCAAGTAAAGCATGTACACTCCGAGGCCCCATGCCTTGCCCTACTTCCTTTACAATAACATTAAACCCCGCCGTTTCCAGCAATTCACGAATAGTTTCGACAGGAGGGTGGTCAAAACAAGTCCCTTCTGGCTGAACAAATTCCTGAAAAGGATTAACATGTACGACTAAGCCATCAGCTTTGAGGTTATCAATCATTCTTTGGACTTTATCAATGGTCTTATTATCAAGATGCTTCTGGACCTGTGCGACACCAAGATTAGCATACAAAGGCAGGTCATTTCCCAATACAGGCCGCACATTATACTGGTCAAAATATTTTCGGTCATCAATCAACCGGCGACAGGAGCCCAAACTCATACCCATTCCAAAATCATGACAAACCTTTGCTATATTAAAATTAATCCGTTTAGCCTGCCCGGTACCACCCGTCATACTGGACACCCACATAGGGAACTTCATTTGCTTACCAAGAAAATCAAAAGGTTTAAGATATTCAACAGGATGGGGAGCAAAAAGAGGTTCATAGACAAACCGCCTGTCAATCTGATCAGGAAAAACCTTTGATTTTAAAGCCAGCTGAATATGTTGTGATTTTTTATCCGTTAGATTATTCATTCTTATCCAAAATATGTCTTGCAATAACCAGTCTTAATATTTCCGATGTCCCTTCGCCTATTTGCAAAAGCCTTTGATCCCTGTAAAACCGTTCGATATGATTATCTTTAAGAAAACCTACTGCTCCATGTATCTGCAAAGCCTCATCAGCCACCTCCCTGGCAATTTCAGAGGTATAAAGTTTGATCATAGCCGCTTCTTTAGCGAAAGGCTGTCCACCATCCTTCAATTTACAAGTATTATACAGCATATTCCTGGCCAGCTCAATTTTGGTTGCCATGTCAGCCAGCTTAAAAGATATGGACTGAAATTCAACAATTTTTCTCCCAAATTGCTTTCTGCGATTAGCATGTGCCTTAGCCATTTCGTAAGCCCCCTGCGCCAATCCCAGTCCCACCGCAGCAATAGTGAGGCGTCCGGAGTCAAGCGTCTTTAACATAATCCGGGCTCCTTCTCCTCTTTTACCAAGCAGGTTATCTAAAGGCACCTTACATTGCTCAAAACGGAGATCTCCATTATCAATAGATCGCCAAACCATTTTGCCTTTTATCAACTGCCTTTTAAACCCTAATGTATCGCGTTCAACAAGAATTACGGACAACTCTCCTTTATCAGTATCAGTCAGGGCCCCCAAGGAAATACCAGCCGAAAGCGATGAAGCACTGTTGGTAATGAATGTTTTATGCCCATTGATCAACCAACAATCATCCTGTTGAATGGCAGTTGTTTTAATACCTCTTACATCAGACCCTGCAGTAGGTTCGGTGATACCAAGCGCCCAAATATTCTCTCCTGTACAAAGATCAGGCAAGTACTTTTGTTTTTGAGCCGGAGTTCCAAATTCATAAATAGGAGATATCCCCAATGAATTCTGAGCAGCAACAGTGGCAGCATAAGAGCTGTCAACCCTTGCCATTTCCTCTACTGCAATAACTAATGCCAGGTAATCTTCTCCCTGACCACCATACTCCGCCGGAATATGCAAGCCCATCAAGCCCTGCTTGCCAATCATTCTAACCAGGTCAGGTGAAAACGCTTCCTGCTCATCCAACTCGACAATACGTGGTTTGATCTCTTTCTCAGCGAAAGCACGGACACGCTCCTTTAATTCGATATATTTTTTATCTAAAAAATAATTCATTAATTTCTATCAATTAAAATGTTCTTTATCCTCTGGATTCTTCCTCCATAATGGCTCTCTTTTTTCAAGAAAGGCAGCCATACCCTCCCGGCCTTCGTCAGAAATTCTGTATTTTGCAAGGATTTCTGCCAACCTCATGAACTCATCCTCATCAAAAGCATCCAAAGAGAAACCATTGAGCAATTGCTTAGCTCCGAACCGGGCTTTTGGAGCAAGCACTGAAATATCTTTGACCACTTCAGAAATCTCATCATCAAGAGCCTCCTGATTGATTAATCTGCTCACCACTCCATAATTAAGCGCTTCATCTCCTTTAAAACGCCTGGCCGTAAACATCAGTTCACGCACTCTGATATCCCCCAGCCTTCGATACAGAAAAGGACTGATAACAGCAGCCACCATACCAAGACGCAATTCACTCAATGAAAATTCGGTTTCAGGAGTGCAAAAGGCCATGTCGCAAGCAGAAAGCAAACCTAATCCACCACCATAAACAGCCCCATGTGCAACAGCTATAACAATCCAGCCAGACTGGCGGATACTCAGGAGACATTTAGCAAAGAGCCAGCATTCCCGAACATTTTGTTCCCAACTCATATCTTTTCCTTTAGCCATCCATTGCAAATCTGCTCCAGCACAAAAAGAAGCTCCCCTGCCCCTTAAAACAACAATATCATGCTGCTTATCTCCTTCCGAATCCTGAAAAAAATCATTCAACTCTTCAAGCATTCCGGGATGAAAAGCATTATGAACATCAGGCCGATTAAGCCAAATGGTGGTATAACTCTGTGAATATTCAACCTCAATAAAATTTCTTGTTTTATTAAATTGTTCCATTTTTATTAAATCTGAGTGGAGCGATTTCTAATAAGAATCGCTTAATTTGAATTAAAGTATTTCCATAATATCATATATGCACATTCCATATTTCACATCCGATAGATACCCCGTCTGGGTTCCTCTATTTTCCTGTTCAATGAGGCAGAGATAACCATTGCAAGAACATCCCGGGTCTCCCGTGGATCCAAAATGCCATCATCCCATATCCTTGAGGTACTATAATAAGCAAGGCTCTCCTCCTCAAACCGTTCAACCATATTCTTGTGTCCCTTTTGTTGTTTAAAATTAATCTGATGAAGCACCATATCTGCCTGTTCCCCACCCATAACAGATGTCCGGGCATTTGGCCATAAAAAGAGAAAATGAGGATCAAAGGCCCTGCCAGCCATGGCATAATTACCTGCTCCATAAGAACCTCCCATAATGATAGTAAACCTTGGCACCACAGCATTTGAAACTGCATGAATCAACTTAGCACCATCACGAGCAATTCCGGCATGTTCGTATTCCTTCCCTACAATAAAACCAGTTATATTCTGAAAAAAAACAAGCGGTATCCGCCGATGATCACAAAGCTCAATAAAATGGGTCCCTTTCCTGGCAGCCTCAGCAGTTAAAAAACCATTATTTGCAATAATTCCCACAGGAAACCCTTTAATATTGGCAAAACCAGTAATAATATTTCCGGCATAGTCCTTTTTAAATTCCTGAAATCTACTACCATCAATCATCCTCAGGATAATTTCCCTGGTCATCATATTCTTTTTTCTGTCCTTTGGAATCAGACCATAAATCTCTTCCTGATCCAGTCTGGGCTCTTCCGGTTCTCTATAAGCCACTTCCTGTTTTTGAGGCAAGGGCAGAGAATCAAAAATCCTGCGACATATCCTCAAGGCATCCTGATCATCCTCAGCGATATGATCTGCCACACCCGATTTAGAAGTATGCACTTCAGCACCTCCCAATTCTTCGGCATCCACTTCTTCGCCCGTGGCAGCTTTCACCAATGGCGGACCTCCAACAAATATAGTTCCCTGCTGGCGAACCATAATTACCTCATCACTCATAGCAGGAATATAAGCCCCTCCGGCGGTGCATGAGCCCATCACCACAGCAATCTGAGGAACCCCCAGCGCAGATAACTTAGACTGGTTATAAAAAAACCGGCCAAAACCAAAACGATCGGGAAATACATTGGATTGTTCCGGGAGATAGATGCCTCCGGAATCCACCAGGTAAACACAAGCCAGATGATTTTGCAAGGCTATCTCCTGGGCCCGCAAATGCTTTTTTACAGTTTCTCTGACATAAGTTCCGCCTTTAACAGTGGCATCATTGGCAATAATCACCGTCTCCCGTCCCTTAATTACACCAATTCCGGTTACGATACCGGCAAAAGGAAAAGCATCATCATACTGTCCATAAGCTGCCAATTGAGAAAATTCAAGAAACGTAGTCCCTTTATCTATAAGCAAATCAATGCGTTCCCGTGCCAACAATTTGGCCCGGGAATGATGTTTTTTCACTGAAAGAGCATCTGACTGGTTAAGCACCTTGTTTTTAATGTCAAAATATTCTTCCAGTATTTTTCTATAATGTCTAAAATTAACAATAAACTCCTCAGACATCTTATTCACTTTTGTACCAACTGAATTAACCATATACAATTAAATCATACCATTAAAAAAATTATTTTGAAACATATTCTATAAATTTTTAATCTGTCAAAAAAGAATAATCGTTTATCAATTATGTCCAATTTGTTCGTTATTGCACAATATCGTAATTTTTCGCGAGACGCTCGAATTTATTTCGTTCGGGTCATATACCCCGATCCTTAACATTATAAATCAAATTCCCAGTGTTATAGGCAGAATCAAATTTAAAAAACAAAGTTAATTAAATTTAGACTAATTTTAAATAGTGGTGATAAAAAATGATCCATCCACATTATAACTATCATGATAAAAATGACTGCTAAACTACAGGGAGAAGACGAACAAAGATCAGGATCCGGGATGGAGTTAAAAAACTTTCTCCTTCTATAAATACCCGGGGTAAATTTGAATAATGAACCAAAATTCCGTAATTTTGAACAAGAAATAAATGAGTAAAGTTCATGTCCAGCAACCACCCCTATAAATATCTCATCTCTATATTACTTATTTTGCTGGTAGTAGTACCTTTATCAGCACAATCGATACACCAGATTAAGCACCATCATCATAAATGTGAGCATCAGCAATCCCATCAGGATAAAATAGAAAACAAGTGCCCGGTTTGTTCATTTTCATTTGCCAAATTTTTTGAGGAACCCGGGCAAATAGTGCGTCCTTACCAATCGCTTGCTGCCTGCAAATGCTGCTCCACCAGCATTACACCGTTCATGATGGTTTTCAGGCATTTTAATCTCCGTGCCCCACCCCTTGCGAATCAATCCTGACAAGTTAAGTCCATCGATTGATCAACATTTAACCATCAATATGTATCGCACACTACTGTTCCTGCTATTTATTTTAGCAGGCAATATTCATTTACACGGGCAAGCCCGAATACTAAAAGGCAGGGTTAAAAGCGCTGATGGCAAGAATCTTCCCGGTGCCAGCATTACCATTCAACAAACAAATATAGGAATTGTAACCGATGATAAGGGAGACTTTGTTCTTCAAGAAATGACCCCTGACAAACAAGTCATCATCAAAACCACTTATGTTGGATACCAGCCGTCCCTGGACACCATAGCCCCAGACGAGACAGGCAAAATCATCATCAGGCTCAAACCCGGCATGCATAACATTGACGAGATAGTTATTCACGATGCCTACTCTTCTCGCAGGCATCAAGAAACACCCGTCCCCATTGAAATCATTAATGTCGGGTTTATAGAAAAGAATGCGGGCAATTCATTAATGCAGTCCATCAAAAATTTACCTGGCGTATCATCCATGAACATCGGATCCGGTTTCTCCAAGCCAGTTATCAGAGGACTTAGCTTTAATCGTGTAGTAGTGACCGAACGAGGAATAAAACAGGAAGGACAACAATGGGGTGCAGACCACGGACTGGCTATTGATCAATATAACATTGAAAGGCTGGAAATCATCAAAGGACCAGCTTCAGTCATATACGGCTCCGATGCAATTGGCGGGGTTGTAAAAATCAAAGCCCCCTTTATACCTGCCAGATCTACCCTCAGGGGTGAAGTTCTGTTCAATGGACAAAGTAACAATCAATTAGCCGGTAGCTCAATAATGCTGACCAACAGAAACGATGACTGGTTTTTTAAAATACGGGCAACAGGTAAATTGTTCGGTGACTACCGGGTACCCAAAGACACAATTATCTACCTGTCCAGAAAAATGCCACTAAACAAGGAGAGACCAAAAAATACCGCGGGCAGAGAATATAATTTAAGCATGACCAACGGGTGGATAAAAAGCTGGGGGAGAACAGACCTGACCTTTAGCCATGTGCACCAAAAATCAGGATTCTTCCCGGGAGCTCATGGCATTCCGGATATGGAAGACCTTAAAAATGACCATAACATGCATAATATTAAACTGCCCTATCAAAATGTAGATCATTTAAAGGTAATCTCATCCACAAAGCTGGAACAAGGCAGAGGGAGATGGAATATTGACCTGGCCTACCAATTGAATCACCGACAGGAATGGAGTAATTTCCATACCCACTACCCTGACCAGGAACCCCCATTAAATAATCCCAACCTGGAACTGGATTTCATGCTGAACACAGGCAACATCAATCTTCGGTATCAGCAAAAAATCAATGATGAGTGGAACATCCAGGCAGGAGCAGACAATCAATTCAAAAGCAATACCATCAAGGGCTATGCCTTCTTAATGCCAGAATACCAAAGCCATCATCATGGTATTTATTTTTATCCGGAATGGAACCTTTCAGCACAAACTATGCTGAGTGCCGGAATAAGATATGACCTGGGAATTACAAACATCTCCCCCTATCGTGATACTTATGCTGCGAATTTTCTGGACAGGTACTATAATAACTGGACTAAAACAAAAAAAGAGACTTATATTTACAGAAGCAATGATGTAGAACGAAGCTTTCATGACATAATATGGAGCATAGGAATTAACCACAAGTTTACCAAAAACGTGTCATTCAAAGCGAATGCCGGGAAAAGCTTTCGCACACCCAACGCAATGGAACTGGCTGCCAATGGAATACACCATGGTTCTTTTCGCTATGAGCAAGGAAATGCCAGATTAACATCCGAAAAAGGATACCAAATGGATCTATCAGGCATCATCCAACGGCCACGCTGGGAATTATCCATAAGCCCTTTTATACAGTATTTCTCCAATTTCATCTATCTCAGACCAACACTAAAACCAGCGCCTTTCTTTGATGCCGGGTATATTTACGCCTATGTGCAGAATCCAGCACTTCGCTACGGTGGAGAATTTCATCTTAAATATCAGATAAGCCAGGTTTTCCGGTTGGGACTAAACGGGGAACATATAGAAACATACCGCATGGATTCTGACCCGGCAAAACGGTACACACTGCCTTTTACACCTCCATCCAAAATACTGTCAGAAATTATCTACATGCCCAACCAGTTAGGTTGGTTCCTGAACCAAAACGAGATTAAGATCGAAACAGAATGGGTGGCAGACCAGGATAACCATGCAATCAATGAGCTGCCTACACCCGGTTACATGTCCTGGAATTTCTCTTTCAGCAGCTATATTGCATTATTCAAACAACACTTTCGGCTGCTTTTCAAAGTAAACAACCTATTTGACAGACAATACTATGACCACATCAGCTTCTACAGGTACCTGGAGATGCCAGAACCAGGCAGAAATTTTATATTAAGCCTCAAAATCCCTTTTGAACATTACCATGGAAAGACGGAATAACATATCAGGAATCCTTGCTATATTCCTCACCATTTTATTATTATGGATTCAATTTAGCCGTGATATTCATTTTATCCGGCATCATGTACACACACATGAAGATAATTATAAAACTACTTTTAATACCATACAGGATGACTGCCCATTTAAAATAGTCCAGTTTTCACCTTTCATTCTACAAATAAAACGAACCATCTATATCCCGGAAAAAATCTATCACTATCCGGATCTAATAATCAGTTCAAAAAGAGTCTTGCACATTGAATCCCATACCAGGGATCCTCCTATTGTTCTTAATGATATTCCAAATCAAATAATCCGGATTAAACCGGGAATTACTATTTATAATGCCATAAACAATGCATAAAACGATATAACAATGATACAAACAATAAAAATACTGGCTATATCAGCCTTCAGCTTTTTGTTGATTCAATCCTGCCAGGATGATGAGGCAACAGATAACACCAAACCAACCATAGATATTCATGAGCCTGACAACGGCGACACACTTCAGATAGGAGATCATGTTCATTTTGATGCAGATTTTACTGATGATACTGAACTGGGATCTTATACCATTGAGATTCATTCCAATGAAGATCATCATGACCATCAGAAATCAGGTACTGAACATTTTTTCTATAAGGAAACATGGAATTTTGATAAGGGTTTGAAAAACATCCCCATTGATCATCATGAAGTTAAAATAGACTCCCTAATCAACGATGAACCCACGGAAGCAGGAGACTACCATTTTGTGGTTTATTGCACCGATAATGCTGGCAACACCACGCAGGCTGTAAAAGATATAATACTAGAATAGCCTCATAAAACATAAATAAACAGGTCATTGACAACAATGGCCTGTTTTTACATTTTTTTAATAATTCAAGATAGCAAATACACACTTTTAGGGATACTACCGTTGCAAAAATGGGCGGAAACAGGAAAAACGCTGAATAACACGCCATTTCGAAGTTTAAGATTCATGAAAGCACAAGAGAAAATGACATAGTAGATGGCATGGGTGCCAAAGGGATAAATCTCATAAAATTTTAACGGACAACAATGTTACTCAAACTCAAAAGTTTCCCTTGTTTCTCCACATTTTAACATTTGGTCGCCAAAATAAGGATTGCGGATATCCTGCTGATCACTAAACCAATAAGCCCCCTCATCATCAAAAGCCATGGGGCAATACTGATAATAAACTTTATCTTCATTTAAACGAAAAGATTTGACAATCTTATAAAAAGCAAGGTTTAACGTTGAAAAAGCCTTTCTCTTCTCTTCAAGATCATCTTTTTCAATAATCTTATTCAATGAATTTTTAAGCGTTCCGGCTTGCTCCATCCATAATTCATGGGCATCTCCTTCAACCAAATTCATATCTACCTGCCCAAGTGCCTCTTTTACTTTCTTAGCTTTCTCTGTTACTTTTTCCGGATCTGAAGCAACAAAAGCATCATTCATCAGGAGATAACGCTGATAAACAACATCCAGTTGCTCAACAAATTCTTGTTCAACGTTTGCTATATTATTTACATCATCTTTTCCCGCTGCACCACCATCATGATGATGGCCAGTGCTGCTCTCTTCACCAGCAGGATTCATCATACTTTTTTTGCCAGCCAACTGGGCAGCAGCATCAATCTTAAAGACCCCATTAACTGCAATCACTTCCCCTTCTTCAAGCCCTTCTTCCACAATATAAAAATCACCGGCTTGCGGCCCAAGCCCAATCTCCCGGTAAAGAAAAGACGGTTCCTCAACCCCCTCTTTCTTAACATAAACCACTGCTTTTTTGCCTGTCCAAAGCACAGCTGTCCGAGGGATTAATAATTCTTTTTCTTTATTATGAACCTGCGGTTTAATGATGCCATTGGCAAACATCTCCGGTTTCAGCTTACGACCCCGGTTATCAACCTCAACACGTGCACGTGCAATTCGTGTTTCAGGATCAATATAGGGATCGATATGAGAAATTTTGCCAGAAAATGAATGTGCTGGCAAAGACTGTACGGTGAATTCAACCTGATCACCCTCTCTCAACCAAATTAAATCACTTTCATAAGCCTCAAACATCACCCACAATTTGGTCAGATCCATGATCTGAAAAAGTGCGTTTCCCTTTTCAACATAATCCCCTTGACTCACATTTCGCCGGGTAACTGTGCCGGAAACAGGTGCACGAACATTAAAATAATACTGAACAGCACCCTCCTCTATAATCGCACTGATCTGTTCTTCCGAGAGATCCCACAACTTTAATTTGTTCTTTGTCGCTTTATAGATTTTAGGATTTGAATCTTTATACTCAACCGCCTCAAGCAATTCTTTTTGCGCTGAAACCAGGTCGGGAGAATAAATACTTGCCAGGAGCTCACCTTTTTCAACCCGCTCTCCTTTAAAATTAACAAACAACTTCTCAATCCGGCCACCAAAACGAGCCGTTAATTCAACAATTTCCCTTTCATCAGGTTTCACCCGGCCAAGCAGATAAACCTTTTTATCAGAATAATCCTTTCGGACTTTCATGGTCTGGATATCTGCGATTTTCATTGCAGCTTCAGACATTTTAATGGCATCAGGAGAAACCGTTTCGGTGCTTTTTTCAGCCTCTTCTGCCGGAATCAAATCCATTCCACATATTGGACACTGCCCGGGCTCATCCTGCCTGATCTGTGGATGCATAGAACATGTGTAAGTTGTTTCCGAAACTTCCTGATCATGATCATGGTCTGCATGATCATCGCGTTTCCCGGAAGCGCCAAAAAATAACCAACCTAATACCACTCCCACAACCAGTGCCGGGAGAATAATTTTTATGTTTTTCTTAATATTTCTCATTTTTCTATGTTTATTATTGATATTTATCAACGATCCTGTCTATTCATTGTAAAGCGCTTTCAGCATATATTGACTGTTTAATGAATCTGTTTTATCATTATTATCATTCTTTTGTTATATATAAATTACCACTATAATTGCCTGCCCATTAAATAGTTAAGAAAAGCTATGGCGGATTGCCAGTTACGCTTAGCTTTTACCATTTCAATTTTATGTTTTAATAATTCACGTTCCATGCTGATCAGCTCGTCAAACTCCTCTTCCCCGGTCGCATAACCAGTCTGAAGAAGATCCAATGCCTTACTCGCCAGTTTAAGCTGACGTTGATGCAGGCGAATTTTTCTCTTACTGTCCTCATAATCAGTATAAGTCTCTTCAAAAAGAACCTCTAAATGATTAAGTTTATCGGTCTGATCATTTTGTGCTTTTTCTTGTTGTAAAACCATTTCTTTTATACGTGAAGCATATTTTTTCCGGAACAAAGGTATGCTTATCCCTACCTTAGGAAAAACAACAGCATCTTTACCAGCACCATCAACTCCTGCCTGTTCTCCAATCCCAATATAATCGATCCCTAAAGAAAAAGACGGCCTTGCAGCCCTTTGCTCTTCCTTCTCCCTGGACACATAACGAGCCTCCCGAAATTTCAAAGCCAGTAATTGCTGATTATTCATCTGGATACTGTCCCAGATACGATCTTTTGACAGCACGAGGGAGTCATCCGGAAGAGCAGAAGCCACTTGAACAGGCTCCGGCCACTTATCCTTATTAATAAGTTTTTTTAACGCCACTTTTTTATCCTGTAATTGATCTTTCAATAACACAAGCTGATCTTCCAGATCCAATAATTCCATTTCAATCCTGATCTGATCAACCAAATCAGATTCTCCGGCCTCCATCTTTATCGTCACCAATTCATCAAGACGATTAAGCAGTATAATATGTTCATTCATGACCTCAACAGAACGATTAAGAAAATAAAGATCATAATAAGCAGCGCGAACATCATAGAACAAGCGTGAACGAGCCTCTTCAAACTCTTCAAAAGCCTCTTTGGCATGTTGCACAGTTGCCTCCTCCGCGGCTGAAAGGGTGCCAAACCAGGGGAAGAACTGTGACACAGACACATTATATACTTGTGGCCCCAGTCTTGTCTCAACCGGTTGAATGAAATAACCAAAACTGACTTTCGGATCAGGCAATACGCCTGCCTGATCGACTTTAGAAAGCGCCACATAATAATTATTAAAGCGGGCTTTCAATCCGGCATTATTTTCTGCTGCCCATTGAAGGTAGCGGTCAAGAGGCTCCTGAGCCATCATCGAAAAAGCCGAAATAAAGAAGGTCAAAACCGTTAAATATGAGGATAACTTCATCATCTATTGAGATTTAATTTTTAAGCTAATTATGATTTTATCTTTTCAAGAATAATAGGTTCTACCATTATTTTAATGGTTAAATATTTAAATGATATAAAACATTGTTAAAATATTGTTGTACATGTAGTTTAAATGTAGTTTAAATATTGCGTTTT
>CAZSGN010000064.1:0-12475 GCA_964606415.1 uncultured Bacteroidales bacterium | reverse complement strand
TTAAATGGTGTAGTTAGCAAGCAGAAAATAAATATCATAAAAAAAAGGGCTGTTTTCATCAAACAGCCCAGATTGATGCAATATAGTTGCTCATTTTTGGCAAACAATCTCCATAAAATACAACATATAAACGACCTTAAACCATATTTTACCTACATATAAACAAATTGCAAGCTTTCATTAAATTAGAGGTAGAACCTATATTGAGAAACTTCAGTTAAAAGAATGACTATTTTTTTTTGGTGAGAAATAATTCAATATATTTGTATTTATTACCTAAAATTGAGTGATTTAAATACATTGAAAATATGCTTTAATATTAGTCATCAGCTGGTGGATCGCTTTAGAAAACATTGGCATTTACCTGTTTTTTATGCAAGGCCTGTATTTTCTAAACCCCCGATTTTGATTGGCCATGGTGTTGGGTGAATCCTTCAATTTTGGTTATAATTTATTATAAAAAGAGCCTGTAAGGTTTTTGTTTAATAATTATGGCTTATAAGCTGTTATTTTTTTGTTATGTCTGTTCTTTTTAAAATGTCATTGTTCGTTTTATTTAGTTTACTGTTTTGCTGCCAACCAGTCATTGCTCAGGACAGAGTGGTCTCTGGTGTGGTCACGCACGCCGAAGATGAAACTCCTTTACCAGGTGTGACTGTTATGCTTAAAGGAACAACCAGGGGAACGATTACCGATTTTAATGGTGCTTATTCGATTCGTATTGATCATCCCGGGGATACTTTAATGTTTAGTTTTGTTGGAATGCAATCCCGGGAAGTGATTGTTGATCAACAGCAAACGGTTGATGTTGCAATGGTGCCTGAGCTTGCTGAGCTGGATGAAATTGTGATTACAGCCATGGGAATTAAAAGAGATAAGAAAGCACTTTCTTATGCTACTCAGGATATGAAAGGTGATGAAGTTGAAAGTAGTGGACAACAAGATGTGGCAAAGGTTTTGCGTGGGAAGATCGCGGGGGTTACGGTTAAGCAAACCAGTGGCATGCCGGGCGCTTCTTCTCAGGTACTGGTGCGTGGTAGTAGTTCGCTTTTATTTGGAAACCAGCCTTTATATGTTATTGATGGGATGCCGGTTGAAGCCTCCTCCCCGTTTGAAAAAGGTACTGGAGGTACTGGTTTTTCTGATCGCTCACTGGATATTAATCCGGATGATATTGCTTCAATTAATGTTTTAAAAGGGCCTTCTGCTGCTGCATTATATGGACTGAGGGCTTCTAATGGTGTGGTTGTTATTACAACTAAAAGTGGGCCAGCGGCAAAGAAATCCGGACAGAATACCATTGTTTCTTTTCATTCCAGTTATCAGGCGGATGTCATCTCGCGGTTACCCGATCTTCAGGATGAATACGCCCAGGGGGAAAACGGTAAGCTGGACCTCTATTCACCTTACTCGTGGGGGCCTGAGATCAATAAACTGCAGCCATACCAATCACAGGAAGAATTTGCATTGTTGGCACAGTCGAATATCACCAATATAGATAGTTTCCCGATTTATGGCAGTGCTTCTAATGCGCCCGCTGTCTATGACAATGTAAGGGATTTCTTTCAAACAGGCCATACTTATAAAAATTCGGTCAATATTTCTACTGCCAGTGAGCTTGGAAGTTATTCATTGGGTTTTGGATCAACCAACCAGTCAGGGGTTATTCCCACGACAGGAATGAATAAATACAATACGAAGTTTAATGGCCTCTTTGATTTGAACGATAAACTGGCGCTTGGCGTTTCAGCCAATTATACCAATTTAAAAATTGATAAAGTCCCGTCAGGAAATGATCCTGCTAACCCCTTGTTTTCGCTTTATCCGGCTCCCCGTAGTTATGATCTTACCAATAAGCCTTATGAGACTGAGGATAATCCTTATATTCAGCGACATTATAGAAGGCTTGTGGATAATCCTTATTGGTCTTTGGCACATAACAAGTACCAGGAAAAAAATGACCGTATTTTTGGGAATGTCCATTTTTCTTATGATCCATGGGAATGGTTGAATGTAAGCTATCGCGTTGGAATTGACCATTTTGCAAATCTAAATAAGAGTGTTCAGCAGCTTGGTTCTGGTTCAGGCAGGGCGTATCCTTTTTTGGGAATTAAAGATTTGCCGGATGGTGGGGAAGTGCATGATATTTTTTATGTCTATAATTCCATTAATTCCAATTTAATTTTTACTGCAACTAAACGTTTTACTGATGATCTAAGGGTTGATGCCCGACTGGGAAATGAAATTTATGATTGGCGGAAAAATATTATAGAGACGATTGGTAGTGAAATTAAAATTGGTGGTTATGATAACGTAAACGGAACAGCCAATCAAGTTGCATCGGAAAACCTTTATCATAAACGTGGATTTGCTTATTTCTCAGAGGTGACGATCGATTATAAAAATATGCTTTTTCTTACACCTTCTGTCCGGATGGATATTGTTTCGAATATGCCTCCCGAAAATCGTTCTTTTCTTTATCCTTCTGTAGGATCAGGGTTTATTTTTACCAAAATACCTGTCTTTGAACCTTTGTGGTTTTTGGATTATGGAAAACTAAGGTTCTCTTATGCGCAGGTTGGTCAAGACGGAGATTTATATGCAACCCGGAATTTTTATTCCAGAGCGATCTTTTCTTCTGGTCAACTATCTTCTTTTTATTCGTTCCCGTTTAATGATCAGACGGCTTTTATGAATTCCTCAACGCTTTATTCAGATGATTTAGAGCCAATTAATACGCAGACTTATGAAACGGGTATAGACATGCGCTTTTTCAAGAACAGATTGGGGATTGACTATACTTTTTATATTTCAAATTCTGTGAATCAGATTTTCCGGGTTCCTATACCAGCTTCGTCGGGGTATGAATTTGAATACAGAAACGCTGGGGTGCTTCAAACAATTGGTCATGAGATTATTCTGAATGGGATGCCAATTAAAAGCAAGCATTTTTCCTGGGATATTACTACCAATTTTTCTTCTTCCATGAGCATGGTCAAATCTTTGTCAGAGGGGGTTGAACGGATTGCTGTCGGAAGTAATTTTACGTCTGTCGGTACTTTTGGCTATGAAGGATATGCTTATCCTGTTATTTATGGAACCAAATTTATCAGGGACGATGAGGGGAATAAGGTTATGGATAGCCGGGAAAAAATAAATGGAGCGGATAATCCTTTTTATGGGATGCCTTTACTTGCTGATAATCAGCCACAGGGAGTGCTTGCTGAGGTTAATCCTGATTTTGAATTGTCTTTAATCAATACCTTAAACTATAAAAGATTGACATTGATGTTTCAAATAGATTGGCGACAGGGTGGTTATATGCATAGTGGGCTGAATAGCCTGCTGGATATTTACGGAATGTCAGCGAAAACTGAAAACAGGGGAGAAACTTCTGTTTTGAATGGGGTGAAGGGGTATTTGGATGAGGAGGGTGAGCTGGTGGTCGAAGGAAAGAATGATGTTGCTATAGAAAAAGGAAAGGTTTATTATGATGAAGTGTTGTGGAATATTGCAGAGGCATATATTTATGAGACATCTTTTGTACGGCTGCGGAATTTAAGGTTTGAATATCAGTTGCCGAAAAGATGGTTGAGAAATGTTAAAGCCGAATCTGCCAGTTTGTATTTTTCCGGGTCAAACCTGTTTTTGCTTACCAGATTTCCTAATTTTGATCCTGAATCAAGCACTTCTACCGGTAATGCTACCGGCGGGCTTGAGTATGTTGCCTTGCCAAATACAAGATCTTTTGGTGGGGGGGTTAAACTGACTTTTTAATCTTTTATTATGATAATAGAAACGATGAACCGAGACATGATTCGCAGGCTGACGGATCACACATGAAAATGATTATCATGCAACTGATTGTCGTTTTAAAGTTAAAAATATATCATCATGGCGAGACAGGTGCTGACAATTGAAAATTAAAAAATTAATCACCACAAGGCTTATAAAATGGGAAATAATTGATTTAAGACAAAAGGGTATGAACCGAATCCCCTTTAGGGGTGAGCTCAGCGAAGCTAATATAAACAGTGGTATTAAAAAGTGAGGGTTCGCCGGAGGATGTGTGTTTGTCTTGTGGATGCCCGGCAACAGATACCGCGTTCGCTCAAAAAAAATGGATCTGTATTTAATTGAATTACAAACGATTGACTAAATTATATTTGTATGGAATTGAAATATTTTTTTCCAGGTAGCATTTCCAGGCTTTTTTCTCGTGTGTTTGCTTTAATAATGAGTTTTGTGTTGTTTTTTTCCTGTAGTGAGAAAAAACTTAATGAAATTGATACGAACCCTAATGCACCGGGAGATGTTCCTGTTCGGGAATTGATTCCTGCTGTTACTGCAGCAACTCCCTATTATATCAATGGTAATGAATTAGCCTGGTATTCAGCGATATTTTCGGAGCAAATGTCCGGCACTTACCTGGATATGCGTTCTGCAGACCGTCGAACAAATATTAATTCCCAGTTGGCTGAAAATGGATGGAAATCTGCTTATACAAATGTATTACAAAATTTGCAGACAATTATTGATAAAGGCTCTGCCGGGGGGGCGGAAGCAGGAAACTGGAAATATGTAGGAATAGCACAGGTGTTATTTGCTTATACCATGACAACAGTTACTGATCTTTTTGGCAAGGTGCCATATAGCCAGGCCCTGGATGCTGAAAATACGATTAAGCCTGAATATGATTCTCAGCAATCTATTTACTTGGCTATGCATGATATGCTCGATGAGGCTATTCAAAATCTCAGGAAAGAATCAATTGAGAAACCTGGGGCTGAGGATTTAATATATGCAGGAAGTATGGAGCTATGGGTTAAAGCTGCCTGGGGACTTAAAGCAAGGTTGTTTAATCGTTTGAGTAATGTTGACCCGGACGGGACCGCGAATGATGCTCTAGCATGTATTGATAGTTCTTTTAAATCACCAGATGAGAATATGACTTTTGATTTTTGGGGAGGGTCTGATGATGTTGATCATCAGAATCCATGGTACAGAGAGCAGGTTGAACGTGGGCAATTTTCTGTTAGCAAAACCCTTTATGATTTGATGAATGACATGCAGGATCCTCGTATTTCAATTTATTTCACCGCAGCCGGGTCCGATTTTGTTCCCGCGCAGAATGGAGGTGCTGATGAAGATCCAACGGGTTTAAATTTTTCTAAGCCTTCTTCTGAGGTCATTTATGCTAATGCACCCTTGCCTATGTTGACTTATGCCGAAATTAAATTTATTGAAGCGGAATGTGAAGCCAGGCTTGGAAATCTTTCTTTGGCTAATTTTGCCTATGAAAAGGCTGTTATGGCTGCCGTTGAAAAGGCCGGGGTCAGCTCGTCTGATGCAGTAAAGTATTACCAGCGTGATGATGTTTTTCCTGGGGATGAACTTGAACAATACCACATCATGAAACAAAAATATATTGCTCTTTGGCCATATGGCGCTATCGAAGCTTATTCTGAATGGCGGCGGACAGGTTATCCGAATCTGACTAATCTTTTGGGGGAGCCACCATTAAGATTTCCTTATCCGCAAAATGAGCTGACAACAAATGCAGAGAATGTTCCGGATGTTCAATTAACAAATGGTGTGTGGTGGGATGATCTTTCTGATGATTAAAAATGAATTTGTTTTTTTTATATTTATCAGGTTGCATGGCAACTGGATTATGAGGGAAAGAAAAAATAAAATATTTTTTTTATTTGTCAAAGCAGCATGAAGATTAAGCCGAAAATTCCGGTTTACAACTTGTCCCGGATAGAAAATAATTAAATCAAAAAGAAAACCATTCGATGCTTTTTCTTATTTTTCTGTTTTTATTTTTAATTTTGCTTTAGATTATTTTTTGTTAAATTATTTAAAATTTAAAAAATGAATTTATTCGTCTTTTTACAGGCATCCGGAGGAGATCAAAGTCCAATTTCACCTTTAATCCTAATGGCTGTTCTTATTCTGGTTTTCTATTTGTTTATGATCCGCCCCCAGGTTAAAAAACAGAAAGAGTTAAAAAAGTACAGGGAACAACTTCAAAAAGGGGACAAAGTTGTTACCACAGGTGGTATTTATGGCAAGGTTGATGGCATTAATGACAAGCATGTCCTTGTAGATGTTGATAATGACATTAAATTGCGGATTGATAAAAATGCGATCCTTAAAGATCCGGGTGATCTTGAGAATAAAAGATAATTAATCATCAAGCAAAATAGAATATTGGATCCGATCTATCAAAAATTGTCGGATAATTTGCGAAAGGTAAGAATCGGAAAACGGTTCTTTACCTTTTTGTTTTTTTTATTGATCGCATTGCTTTTTTGGTTTCTTAATGCCTTAGGGCGTGAGTATACTGCTGCAATCGATTATCCGGTGCGCTTTGCAAATTTTCCTGAAAACAGGAAGCTTGTATCCGAAGCTCCTGATGATTTAACCGTGATAATGACTGGTTATGGATACAATCTTCTTAAGTATAAGTTAAATTTGAGCATTGATCCTTACAGGATTAACCTTAAAAAGTATCCATTAAAGCAACGATCTTCCGAAGATTCAGTTACTTTTTATCTTTTAACAAATGTTATTCGCAACCGTCTGGCCGCTACAATGAATGCCGAAAACAAGATCGAGGATGTTCAGCCTGACACTGTTTTCCTTAAACTGGCCAGAATGAGAAAAAAAGTGGTTCCAGTGCATCTTCATTTAGATGTGGATTATGCTCAACAGTATCGAAAAAAGGGTAAAATCCACGTTGAACCGGATAGTATTGTGATTTCTGGTCCTGAAAATATTGTTGATACTATTTCTGCTGTTCACAATAAATCTTTAAAATTGTCTCATGTAGATCAATCTCAAAAAATATATCTTGATTTGATCGGGCATGAAGATTTGGTTTATTCTGATGATAATATCAGGATTAATATACCTGTGGGACGGTTCACTGAAAAGAAAATCCCGGTAAATGTTAATAAAAGGGATGTCCCTGATAGCTTGAAATTAATTCTTTTCCCCGGGAGTGTGAACGTTTCTTTCATGGTATGTCTGGAGGATTATGACAAGATCGATTCTTCTTTCTTCAAAGCAGTTGTTAATTATGATGGTTTATTCGGAGAGAAGGATAAATTAGACGTACAATTGGTTGAAAAACCTTCTTATGTATATAATGTCCGGTTGAATCCGTCTAAAGTTGAATATATTCTTGAGTCTAAAGAATGAAACAAATTGGTTTAACGGGTGGTATTGGGAGTGGAAAATCTCTTGTTGCTTTGGTCTTTCAGAAGCTGGGTATCCCTTGTTTTAATGCTGATGTTGCTGCAAAAGAAGTGATGGATCAAAATGATGTTGTGATAAGAAAAATAAAAAATCGTTTTGGAGCGGATGTTTATTCAAATGGCAAACTTGACAGGAAAAAATTTGCCCAAATTATTTTTGCTGATCAGAAAGCAATAGAATTTGTTAATCATCTGGTACACCCTGTTGTTAATAATCTATTTGATTGTTGGAAGAAAGAGTGGGAGCAATGTCCTTATGTGCTTTTTGAGGCTGCTATTATTTTTGAATCTGCCCTCGAAAATATGTTCGCCCGGGTGATTGTTGTAACAGCTCCTGAAATAAAACGGGTTGAACGGGTATGTCAACGTGACCAGGTTACCCCTGGGCAAGTCAGAGCAAGAATGGAGTTCCAGTGGCCGGAGGAAAAGAAAATTAAATTAGCAGATTTCGTGCTGGTTAATGATGAAAAACAATTATTAATTCCGCAAATTATTGATTTGCATAATGAAGTTATCAAGTTGGAGGATTAAAAAATGGGAAAATTTGCAAAATGGATTGCCGGAGGATTAGGATGGGCTTTTCTTGGCCCAATAGGGGGTATTCTTGGTTTTGTCGTAGGGAGCTTACTGGAAACAGATATAAAGCAGATCCCCAGAAATACCAATAGAACCACAACTGTAGGTGATTTTGCAATTAGTATGCTGGTGCTTGTTTCTGCTGTGATGAAGGCTGATGGGAAAGTAATGAAAAGTGAACTTAATTATGTGCAGGATTATTTTAAGAAAAAATTTGGAGCTGAAGCTGCTGTTGAAGCTTCTAATACATTGCGCGATCTTTTGAAACAAGATATTCCTGTTAATGATGTATGTCATCAGATCAGACAAAGAACCAATTATAGCACAAGACTCGAATTACTCTATGTTTTGTTTGGTATATGCGTGGCTGATCAGGAAATTCATGAAAATGAAATTCGCCTCACTGAACAAATCGCTTTTCATCTTGGCATACGTTCTAATGATATTGCCAGTATTAAGGCGATGTTTGTTCAAAAGGATGATCCTTATGCAGTGTTGGAAGTTGACCGAAATGCGGCTAATGAAGAAATTAAAAAAGCATACCGGAAACTTGTTACTGTTCATCATCCGGATAAGGTGGCGCATTTGGGTGAGGATATTAAAAAAGATGCAGAGAAAAAATTTAAAGCTATTAACAAGGCATATAATGATATAAAAAAACAAAGGGGAATAAATTAAATCTTCTAGTATGCTTTTAATGACAATAAAAAATTATTTTTGCATGCTTTATTCATTAATAAAATAAATTTTTATGGGAATATTAAAGGATGTGCTGGCTGTCTCGGGACAAGCTGGTTTGTTTAAATTTATTTCGCAAGGAAGAAATGGAATTATTGTTGAGAACCTTCAGACAGGAAAACGTACCAATATGCCTGCCAGTGCAAAAATTAGTGCATTAGAGGATATTGCTGTTTTTACTGAATCTGATGAGCTGCCATTGATTGATGTCCTGAAAATGATTAAAGAGAAAGAAAATGGCGAAAAAACAATTAGTCATAAAGCTTCATCTGATGAATTAAAAACGCTTTTTGAAGAGGTGGTGCCTGATTATGATCAGGATCGTGTTTATGTCTCGGATATAAAAAAAATCGTTCGGTGGTATAATGAGTTACATGATTTGAAGATGCTCGATTTTAATGAGGAGGAGAATATAGAAGAGGAAAATGATAAACCCGGTGATGATAAAACCGAAGAAAGTGGAGCACAACCGGATGATACACAGGAAAAAGAATAGGTTTGATGAGGGATAGTATAAAAATGAAAAGGTTTTTTGTTCCGGAAAACATGAAACCTGATCATATTGATAAGATTAAGCCACTATTTAATGATTTGTTAGCGAGGGATTTAAATAAGCGGCAGGATTTGGAGCAATGGATTAGGGATTGGTCTGAGTTAAATGCTGTGCTCGAAGAAGAAATGGCTTTGCGTTACATCAGAATGACTTGTGATACTCAAAATAAAGAGTTATCCGAAGCTTATGAATATTTTGTCCGGGAAATTGAGCCTGAGGTATCCAGGTATGCTAATAAACTCGACCAGAAGTTAATCAATAATCCCCTGAAGGATACATTGGACCATCATCATTATTTTGTCTTAATAAGGGCTGTGGAGAAGAGAATGCAGCTTTTCAGGGAGGATAATATCCCGCTTTTTGTTGAACTTCAGAATATGGAGAAAGATTATGGCGCTATCATGGCTGATATGACCATTGAGTATAAGGGAGAAGAATTAACCCTTCAACAAGCAGCTAATCATTTGAAGGATATTGACCGGACTATCAGGGAGACGGTTTATGATAAAATAGCCAGGCGCCGGATGCAAGATGCTGATAAACTAAATGATTTGTTATCGGAGATGCTTGCCGTTCGCGCAAAGGTTGCTGAAAATGCCGGCTACCAAAATTATCGCGATTATCGTTTCGATGAAATGGAACGTTTTGATTATTCTGTGGAGGACTGTCTTTGTTTTCATAAGGCAATTGAAAAAGAGGTAGTACCTGTTAAGGATAATATTCTTGTAGAAAGAAAAACAAACCTTGGGCTTGATTCTTTAAAACCATGGGATTTGGAGGTCGATCCTTTCGGTAAACCTCCTTTGAAGCCTTTTAACTCGATTGATCAGCTTATTGAGCGCGCTATTGCTTGTTTTTCCAAAGTAAGGCCTGTGTATGGTACGTATCTTGATATCATGAATAAAGAAGGTTTTCTTGATCTCGAATCCAGGAAAGGAAAGGCGCCGGGAGGTTTTAATTATCCTTTATTTGAGAGCAATATTCCTTTTATTTTTATGAATGCAACGCACAATCTGAGGGATTTTGAAACCATGATGCATGAAGGAGGGCATGCTATACATGCTTTTCTTTGTAAAGATATCAGTATTACTCAATATAAGGAGACGCCTCCTGAAATTGCTGAGTTGGCATCTATGTCGATGGAGCTTATCTCTATGGAGCATTGGGATGTGGTTTTTCAAGATCAGAATGAGTTGAACAGGGCTAAAAAAACACAATTGGAGGGGGTGCTGGCTGTTCTGCCATGGATTGCGACCGTCGATCGTTTTCAGCATTGGTTATATACAAACCCGAATCATTCTGTTGATGAGAGACTCAAGGCTTGGGAGGATATTTTCGGACTGTTTCAGGGGAAATTAGTTGATTGGAGTGAGTATCAGGATTATTTGCGGTTAATGTGGCAAAAACAACTACATATTTTTGAAATTCCTTTTTATTATATCGAGTATGGTATTGCACAATTAGGAGCTATTGCTGTGTGGCGGAATTATAAACAAAATCCTGAGCAAGCACTGGATTTATATGAAAAGGCTCTTTCCATGGGGTACTCGAAACCCATTCCCGAGATCTATCAGACAGCTGGAATTGAATTCAATTTTTCTATTGAATACATCAAAGAATTGATGGATTTCGTTAAAGCAGAACTGGCTCAGGTACCTGTTTAATTAGTGTTTGTCTATAAACAAACTCAAGTGTTTGGATCATAAAGTTCGGTAACGGGGCTTACGAAGTCCCAAAATGCGGCGTTTACTGGTGTAAATGAGCAATTTTGGGACAAGCATAACGAAGTTAGTGGACATTATGGACGAACTCTAATTGTTTTTGCTCAGTCATTTTCGAAGAATTCATCTTTCCCCGCACCGCATAGCGGGCAGGTCCAATCATCAGGCAGATCTTCGAATGATGTTCCGGCGGCTATTCCTGCGGCAGGATCTCCTTCTGCAGGATTGTATATGTAACCGCATACTTCACATTGATAAGGTGTCATATCCATGTTGTTTTTTTCTTTTTGATTGTTTATTGATTGCTTTTTTTCTTTGTCACCCTGGTAAGTAGGTGAATGTTCAGGGACAATACCGTTTTTATGTTCCCTGTAATACTGGTAACTCAATGGTTCTGTATTGGCATCCAAAATGCTGCTGTCAATCAGGTTGCCAATAAAAAGCAGGTGAGTCCCGACATCAATGGTTTGTGTTACTTTACATTCTAATGTGGCAATGGTGTCTTCGGTAACTACCGGGGCGCCTGATTGACCTGTTTTATTATGAATGCCATCAAATTTATCAATATTTTTTCCACTTCTGAAACCAAAGTTCCCCATTATTTTACTTTTGGCCTCTTTTTGTAATATTGAAACGGAAAAATATCCGGATTGACGAATTAGGCCGGTCGTGAAATTATCTTTATGACTGCATGTTGATATTTGAATAGGATCACCAGATACTTGCATGACTGAGTTGCTGATAAATCCTGATTGATTTTCCCCGGATTTGGCACTGACAATGTACAATCCGTAGCTGATTTTTAGAAGTGCTTGTGTATCCATATGTGTTTATTTATAATCAAATTTTTTTGATTTCTCCCAAAGAGCATCCATCTCTTTTAAATCCATTTCTTTTAAAGATTGTCCTTTTGAAATGGTTTCCTGTTCAAGATGGTTGAAACGGTTTTTGAATTTTTTATTGGTACGTTCCAGTGCCAGCTCTGGATCAATCCCATAAAGACGGGCTGCATTGACCAGTGAGAAGAAGAGGTCACCAAATTCTTGCTCGGCTTTATCCTGATCCATATCCAGTATCTCCTGTTTTAATTCCTGAATCTCTTCTTCTACTTTATCCCAAACTTGTTCACGCTGATCCCAGTCAAATCCCACGGCTCTGACTTTTTCCTGGATTCGGTTGGCTTTTATTAGGGCAGGGAGGGATTCGGGTACGCCACCCAGCACTGTTTTGTTGCCTTCTTTCTTTTTTAGTTCTTCCCAGTTTTGTACAACCTGATTGGCGTCATTTTGGACATCAGTATCGCTAAAGACATGAGGATGGCGAAAAATAAGCTTTTCATTTATTCCGTCAATGACATCTTTTATATTGAAAAGGGCTTTTTCTTCTCCTATTTTTGAATAAAATACAATATGTAAAAGCAGATCTCCTAATTCTTTCCTGACATCGTCGTAATCTTTCTCGATAATGGCATCAGCTAACTCATAGGTTTCTTCAATAGTCAGGTTTCTGATGGTTTCAAAAGTCTGCTTGCGATCCCAGGGACATTTCTCCCTAAGTTCGTCCATAATATGAATGAGTTGTTCGAAGGATTTTAATGTTGCTTCCATTTGTTTATTTTTTGT
>CAZSGN010000063.1:0-12580 GCA_964606415.1 uncultured Bacteroidales bacterium | reverse complement strand
CGGTACTCTCATCCTCATCTTATAATGATCAGAAGGTTCTGCTGAAGAAGGAATTCCTATGGTCTCGGTACCAGACGAAGTTACATTGCGTAATGCAAGTGTATCAAAAGAATCAAAAGAACCAAACTCATTTGAAAGCTCAATGAGTAATTCCTTCGGTTGTATATATCCTGGATTACTGATATTATAATCCACGTTAATGGTTTGTCCCAAACAAACATCTGTTTCCGATATACTCCCAAAGGAGAGTTCTGCCGAGCCGGTTTCTCCAACTGCCCATTTAACTGCATTATCAAATAACTCCCATCCATTGCTGTTGATACTTGATCCAGCATCTCCTCCAATAAAAAAGCCTACACGCCTTGCAGGAGCTGTCCCTTCGTACATTTTATCGCCAGTCTCATAGACATAAAGCGCAGAACGCATATACGTCGTACTATTATTCAGATATTCAACCTCAGCTAAAACAGTAGCTGTTAAAGGTGTTTTACCAAATCCAATCAGTTTTGTAGATGAATAAACCGGATAATTACCAAAAGATGCATTGCCTGTTATAGGATGACAAGTTGAAACAATATCGATAGAAGAACCATCAGTCGCATCACCCCTTTTTGGACACTTATAACAATTCCCCTGGATCATATTTAAGCTGGATTGAATACTTCCGCGTCCTCCATCGTCATAATTTTCATTACAGGCGATCACCGGAAGACTAACATCAGCCCAATCATCACCCGGATTATTAAGCTTACCATCATTATCAGTATCAAGCAATGCATGAGGACTAAAAACAATCAATTGATTACATAATAATTCGGTACCCGGGTTATAATCAATCTTTTCCAGGTTAGCAGTATAACCCAATGATTCCAAACGTGATTTCATATTTTGTTCCGTAGCTGTTAGAGAAGCCGGATCATTCACAATAAATAAAACCCGTTTACCAGAAACAGAGACATTCACGTTGGCTGACTGACTTCCTGTACCACAACCATTGGTTGCCTCTGCTGTTACCGTATAAGTCCCGGATTGGCTAAATGTAGCGGAAATTTTATTCGTAACAGGATTATCAGCAAAAATATCTACATTATTTGGAGATATGGACCAATTATAGCTGGAGGCATCATTCACCGGATCAATAGAAAAATCATAATTGCCGGGACAAGATTTTTCTTTTACCTTTATACCACTGTTAATCTGTGGGATATTAGCACTTTTGTCAATTTCCACATCCAAAGTTATCGGGGCAGTATTACCACAAGCATTTTTTGCAATAACAGAAACCGTACCTGTTGTTCCATCAACAGATGATGCTTTCATTGTCATGGAATTGCCTTCCTCTTCGATTTTTGTACCCAACGAACCCACACTCCACAAATAGCTATCTGCATAATCAATTAAAGGCACCGTATAAGTATATTCCCCCTCAGGACAGATAATAGCCTGCCCGCCGACTTTATCCGGCAGATCCGGTCCGGGAGGAGTTCCATCCCTTTCAACAACCATCTTACTGGGATCAAGACTCCAGCCACATTCATCTTTCTTATAAACCTCAATGAATTTTTCAGTTGAACCGCCAAAATCAATAGTAACAGTATTTGACCCGGTAATAAGACGCTCTTTATTAGGCGGTTGAGTAGTATCAGGATCAAACCTGGCACCTAATGGTATCAACCATTTATATTTTTCTGCACCAGCAGGCACTGAATAAGTACCAATTGGGGTTTCATTCATACAAAATGTTTCAGGCCCTGTAATCGTTCCGGCATCCTCCGGGAAAGCGCCAATAGAGATATTATTGCTGGGAGCACTTGAAGCCGAAGGGACAGAACTTAATACCTTAATTTTATAAACATCAGAGCTTGGTAAATGATCAGGAACAAAAACTTTGATGCTATAAGTACCAGCATCAATGGTATCCAACGAGCCTAACTCAAGCGGATCTCCGGCAAAATTACCATATTTATCTGATAAAACGACAGAAAACAGGTTATCCGGATTACATCCGCCACCACCATTGGAGCCAAAAACACCTGTGGCTGTAAAACTTACAGATAATGAATCTCCCGGACATACATTGTTATCCACACTATTAACAGATATAGAATTAGAACCGGACAGATCAGCACAATTCCTAAAAGTCCAGCAAATTGCCTGATCAAAGAGCGTCCATCCATCAGCCCTTAAATCTGCAGCCCCATTGCCTCCAAGAAAGAAAGCAACCCGCCGCTCAGGAGCAGAAATATTAGAACCCTGGAGCGGACATGTATTGTCATAAGCAAAAATGGTTGCTTTAGAAACATCAGCAGTTGCTGCGCTAATAATTGCAGCCGACCCCGCCGGTTCCCCCCACGACAAATCATGATTTAAGGTATTATAAACAGTTTGTGTACCTGATAAACCGCCCGCTAACTCATGAGCATTATTTTGTATGTCGATCTGTCGCTCCCCAATAAGGATTCCTTTTCCACCTCCGGCAAAAGATAAACCAAGTTTCGAATACAAATTCGGGTTAGCGCAAATAACCGGCACCTCAGCGTCTGTAAATTTATAACCAATATGCCCTTCTTCTGCTGTATTTGAAATAAAAATGAGCGAAGCACAACCAGCATCTGAAGTGCGAACCTCATCATCATCCATCAATAAAACATTCTTTCCAAGATCATTCGTCAAACGATTCAAAACAGCAGAATCGCCTTTACTCAAGGCATCGCCCCCCACTGGTTCCCAGGCAAATGCGTCAGCATAATAATCCATCTTAGATTTATTACAAGTCACCCGTGCTGCTATATCATTCCCCTGGTCAAATTCATAGGTTCCCAAATAAACCCAATTACCACCCGTGCCATTCTGATCAATATAATGTGTTGCAGTACCACTGGCATGATCCAGGCTTACATTAATCTTATCATTATTATTCTGCTTACTAATATTAACATAAGGATACCGCATATAGACCTTATAATAAGCCGTTTTAGGTATTTCAGGCGCATACTGAATGTCTACACTAAAATCCTCATTTTTAAAATCATAATAATGATAATCAGAACCATAATAACCATACTGCTTTGTCCTTAAACCATCGGAATCAATAATATCAACCAATTCATCAACATGACTCTTCCAACTACTAACATCAGACAATGAATAGCCAGGACTGTCGTTATCAACAATGATTTTATCAGTTCCTGTAATCATTAAAACGGTATTCTCATCAGGAGTAGAAACATTAAGATTAATAGTTTTCTCCGGAGTATAAGAGCCGCAAGGCAATAAACCTTTAACGGTGACCTGTCCCGACTGATCTCCTACTCTTACACTGATTTTCCGGTCTCCTTGTCCATCAAGAATTTCGGAACCACCAGGCACATTCCATTCATATTTCTCAACACCATAAATGAAATCCACCTCGAAAGTAGTTTCAGTGCCCGAACAAAAATCAGTAGCCCCATTAATCCCAGACAATTCAAGATTGGCATCAATCACATTAACATAACCAGGAATTTCCTTATACACCCATTTATAAGCAGGGTTACCATCAACATCTTCGGTTTCAATTTTAACATCAAGTCTTACAGTTTTTTCGCCAGGGGTCAGATACTTAACATTCCATGGACCCTCTCCAGTAGCCTCATTATTTAAGAAATTAGGACCAACCCGTGCACCTTCACCAAAATCCCATTGCCATTCAACAGCACATTCGGAAAGATCTTCGAAGGTAACTTCCTGATTGGTACAAATATCAATTTTTTGTTGTTTCTGATCTTCAATTTGTTCGGGAACAGGGATTTCCTTGATACGAAAATCGGGGCCACAATTGAAAAATTCCGGACTTACAATGGTATCACCAGGTTGAATATTGTCTTCTAAAGTATCCTGAGAGTAATTCCAGACATCCTGAAACCAGACAGCAAGAAAAGCGTCACTCACATCACTCTCTCCAACACCACCTTTATAACCAAGATTAAGTGGTTCAGGATTTAGTGCCCATTCCTTTTTAAAATCCGTAGTACCATAAACAGGATCCACTAGTTTTGTCCCTCCAGTGATCATTTTTCCTACCTTACTATTTCCAACCATGGCAATCCAGTTATCACGAATTCCCACACCACACATATTTGACTGAGCCACCGAATCAGGAAAAGAACCAACAAAAGTATATGCATCATAATTTGGACTGATAATCGCCACGACACCATCATTCCCGGCGTAATCACCTATTAATTGACCATTGATATACTGGACTTCTCTATTTACATATCGTGCAGCACTACTTCCAGTAACATAGACAAATCCTTTGGCATCGGCGTGAATATATCCATTCTTTGTTGAAAAAGAGTTTTTACAACCATCATTAGACACTGAAGACAAAAACATGCTTCTTTTCACAAATCCTGTTTTAGGATCTATCGTACAAAAATGAGTCACCTCTTTATCATCACAAAATCCCCATAAAGCAGAATATTTATCAATAGAAACAGTCGTATTAGTGCCATGATTAGAACCCTGATCACAACTCCCATGAGTAATAGCCTCTATTTCGACACTGGTTTTACCATCCCATCTCTGTACTCCATTGGCATTATGAGAGAAAGATGCTGAATAAAGTTTACCATCTTTACCTACATTCAATTGATAGACCCTTTCATCCGCCTGGTCGAGGCCAAGATATTCCCCTTTGACATCCCAGGTCCTCCAGATAAAATCGTAATTACCTGAGCCATCGTTTGCAAAAGCCCTTAAAAAAGCTGATTGCACGGGATAACCAGAACTTTCTCCGCAGATAGCTGCACCACTTAACTTATCATTGTTAAAACCACCAACAAACACGGTGTCATCCTTAATGGCTACAGCATTTAAATAATCCGTCTTGGTATTGTAATAATCCCCTTTATATCCTACAGAGGTAGATGCATTGGTGCTCTTTCCAAGGGGGTTTTTCAGGGCACTACCATCAGGCTGTACCACATAGAACCGTTTATTACTGGTATTTAATACAGCCACATTGCCATCATCATCAATATCGACTTCCAAATGACCACTACCACCAAAATCCCCTATTGCCCTGGTCCATATTTCATTACCAGAAGAATCCAAAACAGAAATTCCCCAATCGCCACTAACAACCATCCGGAAGGGCTCCCAGTTTTGCATTTCATAACAATAAACCTCGTTTCCAAGATTGATGGCTTGCATCAAGGTATCAGCAAATTTATTAAGAACAATGATTTTACCTCTTGATGAAGAATTGGCGCTATTTAAATCCGTTTCAAAATAGGAAGGATGAAAATGACCAGGATTTTGGGCCTCTACATCACTGTAATTACCAGCCAAATACAATTTATAACCATCTCCAACGCCAACATTAACCACTTCGTTCCCACCTGTTCCATCACTTCCTCCAACATAAGTCCCCGCTTCGATATGGAGGTTTCTGGTACTTTGAACCTTTTCTTCGTCAGGCCTTAAAAAATACACTCCATAATAAGCTCTTCCATCATCAGATTGATATTCTGGCTTTATACCGTCATAACAATGCATATCCTTTTCATAAAGAAAGCCATAAATGGTTTTTCCATCATCAGGAGAAGCCAGGTCCCGGTAATGTGTGTTATAGCCTTCATTCACGCATACATTATGCGGATCCGGATCCGGTCCTAAAATCATAAAATTGGCATTGATAAACCGCTCTATTGAACTACCTCCGCCTCCAAGAGAACCACTATGAGAAGCACCGCCATAATAGATTCCGTTGGTCGTAATAACTTCCATGCTTTTTGTGCGGTCATTAAGATAATGCCATCCGGCTCCACGCCATTCATAAGTTCCTGTCTGGTTACTCATCAACAATCGTTCTTTATCCCAACTGGTTTCTGTTTTACCAATACCTGTTGCAGCATTACCAGTGAAATTACAATAATTAGGTCCCCTTCCTGCCATTCTCCATTCGTTGGACCTGGGATCATAAGCATAAAAATTATGCGGAATAAAATCCGGATGCACATTGGAGGTAAACCCACAATAAAAACCAGCCCATTCAAGCGTATCACCAGTGGTTACATTATAAGCAAAGTAATGTGGTTTATAGTAATCATATTTGGGATGAGGATTAGGAACATCTTCGATCCCATGAATTTCAATAATATCGCCATTGGAAGTCTGACCATCATATATTTTATTAGAATTAAGTACCTCACCTTTCATATAAAAAGGATCACTGCTTTGATCAAGAACATTAAAATTACTAGTATTATTGAATTTTTTAAACCAAGTATCGACATTATACTTAGATATATTTGATCTGGGAAATCGCGGATAATTATAAAACCTGACATAGTAACGAAAATAGCCAGCAATAGCATCGGTGATTTGCATGGAATAAAAATTGGGCGTCTCAGGAAAATCAGGCAATTCTCTAATAATCCAATAGCCATCATGAATATTCATTTTTAACAATACGGGCCGGTTATCCCCAGGCTTACTCCCATCACAATTACCAGAACCTCTTCTTGGCCCCAACAACATATAAATAGTGTCTCCTATAGCAGCTTCGGCCTGGACTTGTCTTGGCATCCAGCCTCCTGTATAACAATCCGAATTGCAATCAATATTATTTTCTATAAAAGATTCCGGAACAGGAGCATGAGGAGATTTGCCAATCTCTTTCCATCCGGAAGGATAATTAGCATAATCAAAGGTCATCTGGTAAACATGAGCATTATTGATCTCAAAGATATGCGTTCCATTGGTTAATACCTTCCTCGCTGAATAATAACCCTGAGGTGCATTGTCAGCCGCCCGGTACCATTTATTATCAATGGTGTCATGATAAAACCATCCGTTTTTACAATATTCAGGATCAGTTTCATCAACATGCCCCTGCCCATAATCAACATTGACATATATTAACCCTCTGCGATGGGTTCTGTTAACAATATTAAAATCATCTTTCTCAAAATCAAGATATGATCCGCTTTCTCCTATCTCCATAGCACATTTCCCAAGTCCATCATTGACTTCAACCCACCAATCCAAGCTATCCAAAGAAGGATGGATTGCTTTAAGTAAGAAACTGCTTAATAATCCCAGCATTAAAAAACTAAATACTTTTTTCATCATCATACATTTTTATTATATCAATGTACAACAAATGTACAAAAACGCAACCTTATAAATCGCAACAAATGTTGCAATTTATATAACAAATGTTGCATGAGGAGCTTTTTTTAAAAGGCAGTTAAAATGAAAATCATGAATAAAACATGAACAGCTTATGAAAAACAATATGGCAAGTATAAATTAAAGGCAAATTAAGAGTAACCAGGAAACTTTTAAGCAAATAAAACGTCACTAATATACATTATCTGCTTGCAAAAGCAGCTACCTGGAGCTTCTTCGCAGATACTTAAGCCATTGATCATCGACTGGGTTAATAAAGGGTCAAAGGGTAACTCAGCAAGAACGGGAATTTCCTTTTGATTAAAAAGATCGCGAATATCATTGGTGACATGCGGATTGACATCTGCCTTATTAATAACAACAAAGATTTCATTTTCAAATTGCCCGGCAAGTTCTATTGTTCGCATGGCATCATGAATGCCACTATGACTCGCTTCCACAACAATCAAAACGCGGTCAGCACCGCTAAGCGAAGAAATAACCGGGCAGCCAATGCCGGGAGGGCCATCATTAAGTATCAATCCAACCCCCTGTTGTTCCATGAGCTCCCTGGACTTTTGGCGAAGCAGAGAAACCAGGCGCCCGGAATTCTCTTCACCAGGTGCCATTCTTGCATGGACCATCGTACCCATGCGCGTATCAGATACATACCATTCATTGTTTTCCTCAGACTGAAAGGAGATCGCAGCAACCGGACAAGCACGTTCACAAAGCCGGCATGCTTCACAACGCAAAGGATTAACCTCATAAACACCATTATTGTCAATATTTATTGCATCAAAACGGCAAAGCTGCTGACACAATCCACAGTGCGTACAGGCTTGCGAATCAATTTCAATAATACCGCCACTGACAAAAAAAGATTTTTCAATCATTTTTGGGGCCAAAATAAGATGCATATCAGCTGCATCCACATCACAGTCGCAAATAATCTTTTTAGGGCCAATGCCAGCTAATGCAACTGCAAGGGAAGTTTTCCCGGCGCCTCCTTTACCGCTTAAGACTGTGATTTCCATTGACAAGCCTCCTCTATATATAATTTTAAATCAGTTAAATAAGGCTGAATAAGCTTTTCCGGCAAAACGCCCCCCGCATATTGACTCGCGATATTCATACTAAAAGGAATCTCAGCCACAATATGACTATTTTTGTCTTTCAGGACACGGTAAATATCTTCATTACCCGATCCTGCCTTGTTAATGACAACGACAAATGGTATATTGGCCTGCTGTATTGTGTCAATAGCCAAATTCATATCATTAACACCAAAAGGCGTCGGTTCGGCAACAAGCACAGCAAGATCTACTCTATCAAGCGAAGCCACCACCGGGCAACTCGTACCCGGAGGAGCATCAATTAAAATAATTCCTTCCTTGGCCTGCACCTCTTTTTTAAGCTCACGGATCAATGGTGTTTGCAAAGGTAATCCAACGTTTAATTTTCCCTGAACAAAGGAATTCTTCTCATCCATCACGGATTCAGAAAAGGCCCCAATCCCATAGGCCTTTTCACTGATAGCATCATCCGGACAAGCATAACTACACGCACCGCATGAATGGCACAATTCATCAGAAATAATAGCAGATGCCGGTGGAATAAGCGTGATCGCATTGAACTCACAAAAATCCTGGCAACGACGGCAAAATGTACATTGATCTACATCTATCTCCGGCACCAAACGCTTAACTTCTCTTGATTTTTCATGATTCAATCCGGATAAAAACAAGTGATCGTTTGGTTCTTCAACATCAGCATCCACAAGGGTTAAATCATACTCTTTTCCTAAGAGCTTAGCCAGGGCCAACGTAACCGTCGTTTTTCCCGTCCCGCCTTTCCCACTAACGACTGCTATCTCGTATCTCATATTAATTCTACTTTAACACATTAAATCACCTAATTTCAAAATTTCCCAAATTAATAAACAGAACATGTTAAGCAATTATTCCCTTCGGCCCCCGATAATAATGGGATTTACAAAATGAGCTGAAAATTCTCGCTCACGGCTGACAGGAATAGCCGGAATAGCTTAATAAACAAATTTTATTCTTCAATAAAATTAAACATGGTTCTATAAAGCCACAAGCCTACGATTGCGACAGGGAAAAATTCGCCTGAGAATGATCAAATAATCCCGGAGGGATGACCTGTTTATAGTAAAATAAATACCCCAACAACTCCAGCCCCTTTAGGAGCGTCCTATTGACAAAAACGGCCCTCATTTAGAAAAAGAAATTAATGATCACAAAGATTTTGGCCCTGTACCAATTCATTTTTCAGGAAACGATCAACCAGGTTATCAACGGGTCCCATCTCGATACCATAACAAACCTTTATTCCAAAAGACTGAAACAAATGAATCGCTTTCTGTCCAATGCCCCCGGCAATCAGATCGGTAACACCTTTTTCGTGCAACCATTTGGGCAAAAGGCCGGGCTGATGCGGAGGGGGATCAACAGCTTCCCGATTGATCACCTGCCCATCACGAATATCAATCAATTCAAATTGCCGGCAATGGCCAAAATGCTTGCTTAACATACCATTCTCTGAAGGAATAGCTAATATAATCCTACTCATAATTAATTATTTTACAAAAGTTTCGCAATAATTTATAAAACACTAATTATTAAGACTGTGGATATTAAATCACAGGGTTAAATTATTGATTTCATGCTATTTAAATATTCCATTTATAAAATATATACTTAAATTTTATCCTGAAAAACTTGATTCAACTATAGGCTTTAATGCGCCTATAAACTTGTTCATTTTTTTTGTCATTCGTAACAAAAAAAACGAACCAAAAAAAATACTCGTGAATTATGGCATCCACACAAGCCATGGCTACGCCCTTTCCTTCCCAAATTCACTGGCCACACACACAAGAAAATTAAAATTCAATCTTAATTAATTTACTGCGAAACTTTAATGATTTTATAGAAGAAATCTCTTCTTCCTGATTTATTTACGCAACTCATCAATTTTACGATTGATTTCGTCCATTTGCTTTTTGAGCATTTGATTCTCTGACCGCAATTGGCTGATCTCATCCCTGGCGTCAGGGCTATGTGATGGGTGCTGGAAGGCATTGTTGTGCCTCCATCCCTGCTGCCTCCGGGCACCTGCTCCAAAACGCAAGCCTCGTCCACGGCCTCCCGGCATCTCATATCCGGGAGCATTATTTCCTGAACAATACCCCATGCCTCGTCCGGACATTGGGCCCATTCCTTCCGGTCCTTGTTTATTTCCTGCTGGCATAATAAATCCTCCTATATATTTTAAAGGTTAATTAAATATTACAAGCTTGTTTAACAGTAATTTCTTTTTGTTCAAGTTTCTGGTAATCTATATTTAATTTTTCAATCAATTGCATCGCCTTTGGGCCAATCTCAGGAGCAATAATCATATTAACACCATTTGTTGCAAGCAATTCAACAACTTTGGTCCCAACACCACTTCCATCATTATGGTGAGGATTATCAATAAAAGATAATGTTTCATCCTTACAAATAGCAAAAAATGATGCTCTTCCGAATCGCTCATCTACCAATGCATCACTGGTATTGGTTTTAGCTGGTACTGCTATGGTCTTCATAAATATGTCTTTCTGTTTTTATATCAATTTAACAACACAAATATAATGAACATATGTTCATTATAAAAATATTTAAGTGATTTTTTACAATTTTTTTTGCCTCAAAGGATCTAATCTTAAAATACTCCAATTAATAAGCAGTAGTGTCCGACTAAATTCCAACAGGTCACCGCTACGCGGTTATGTTACTTCATCTATTTCAATTTTCTACAATCAAGACGCTGCCAAGAAGCTTATTATAGTCACGTAGTGACGACCCACGTAACGAAACAAACAAGACAATGGCTGATCACCAGTTTTCAATGCTCTCGACTGCGTTGCTTGCTGGTGCCACCCGCAATACAATTTTCTTGATTTGTTACAAAAAATCCCTAAACGCCGGAGGTTCTTGTATGCAAAGAAATGAAAAGCATAAATTTACAAATAGAATATCATAAACAAGTCCAATAAGCATTATAGCATTTCGGGACAGGCTCCGCGGAACCGTGATGATTATTTATCGTAACTCGTTTCATTAAAAAAATAAAAGGATAAAGGATAATAAATACATATATTTGTATCATGCCACGGCCTAAAAGAAACAGAAAAATAGAACATCCGCCCCGTGTAGCAGGCTTTAAACCAATGGGAATGCCTCTTAAAGATCTGGAGCCTGTAGAATTATTATACGAGGAATATGAATCCATCCGTCTGTGCGATTATGAAGGTTATAATCAAACGGATGCCGCAAAACTCATGGATGTATCCCGGCCTACATTTACCCGGATTTATGAAAAAGCCAGGCGCAATATTGCCCTGGCATTGAGCGAAGGGAAAGCGATCATCATCGAAGGCGGACATATCAAGGCAGATACCTTCTGGTATAAATGTCAAAAATGCCAACGCATTACCACTTCGACAGACCGGGATCCACATTGTCATGCCTGTGAATCAACTGACATCAAACTCATCCATGAACCAGAACAAACCGATCAATTAATGACCGAAGATCAATGCATCTGTCTTCACTGTAACCACGAAGAAGAACATCAAAAAGGCATTCCATGCCGGAAACATACATGCCCCGAATGCGGCAATAAAATGATCAGAAAAGGATCTTATCATCACCAGCGGTATCTGAAACAAAAGAAGAAATAAAAAACAGCATTCTCATCTCACCAGAGCTCCGGCATTACATATTAAAACTAAAGCTATAACACAGCACAAGGCCAAAAAGAAACAACCCTCAAAATAATACTCCTCACATTGGTTAATAACCTCAGAACTCCTGATCCTAGTGTTGTGAATCAATAACTTATGAAAATACAAAAACAATTTATCATGTCGTAAAATTGATTCGCTTTTTATCTTGAATCATTTTAATCATTTACAAAAGTTTCGCAATAACATATAAAACACTAATTATTAAAACTTTACAAATTAAAGCACAGAGCTAAATTATTGATTTCATGCTGTTTAAATATTACATTTATAAAATATATAACACAATTTTATCCCGAAAAACTTGATTCAACTATAGGCTTTAAGGCGCCTATAAACTTGTTCATTTTTTTTGTCATTAGTCTTAGATGATATTTCATTTTTGCAGAGGGTTGCATAATTCTCATGGTTTTTTAAGGGTTTAGTGGTTTTTGTTGCCGGACACCCGCAAGGCCACAAACACTGTCCACCGGCGATCCCACATCATCATTATTTTAATAAACGCTTGATATAATTTAAAATTTTATTTTTTTGATAAACTTTAATGATGTGGGATTCGTAACAAAAATCAGTCAGTAGACGGACAAGAAACGAATCAGTCAGTAGACG
>CAZSGN010000062.1:0-12644 GCA_964606415.1 uncultured Bacteroidales bacterium | reverse complement strand
GTTTTACGGAATTTGTTGTAATTTGTAAAGAAAATATTACATTGATTTTAATTATTTAATCAGGAGAAATATACAAATGAGCGAATTTTTGTTGAGTGAACAAGTACTTCAGCAACATTATGCGACTTTAATTGCGAACCTTCAGGAAGCAGTCCTTGTCGAAAATGAGGATCGGAAAATTGTGATGGTTAACCAGGCTTTTTGTGATATGTTTGGCTATGAAATCCCGCCTCATCAATTAAAAGGACTTGATTGTTCAAGACTTGCCGAAGAAGCTGCTCCTTTTTTTAAAGATCCCGGTGCTTTTATTACCCGCATTAACCAGTTACTTGAAAAACAGGAGAAAGTGTTGGGCGATGATGTTGAATTATCAGATGGGCGTTTTTTTGAGCGTGATTTTATTCCTGTTTTCCTGGAAAATCAGTATAAAGGGCTTATGTGGATATATAAAGACATCACTAAAAGTAAGCAGATGATCTCCAGGGTTGTTGAGTCCGAAAGGCATCTTAATAAAATGAACAGGCAAAAAGATAAACTTTTTTCTTTAATTGCTCATGACCTAAAAGCTCCTTTTAATGCGATTTCCAGCATGGCTTCTTTGTTATACAAAAAGTATGATGCCTTGGATGATGAACGTAAGAAGAAAATGATTGGTTTTATCAATACATCAGCAGATAGCACATTTAAATTGTTGCAAAATCTTTTGGAGTGGTCCATGAGTAGTTTGGATAAAATGCGTTTCAGACCGGAATCATTAAATATTACGGAGATATTAAGAAATGCGGGGGATGAAGTTTATCTTCTTGCGGAGCAAAAAAATATTGCCGTTTCTTTGCCCTCGGAGCAATGCATGTTAAGGGTGGATTCAAATATGATACAAACGGTCTTTCGTAATTTGTTAAGTAATGCCATTAAATATACACCTGAGGGAGGGAAAGTCGAAGTAGAATTGTTTAGTGGTAAAAAAGAGGTTGAAGTTTGTTTTAGAGATACAGGAGTGGGTATTAATAATGATTTGTTAGAGCACATCCGGACAAATCAATATATAGACCCTTCTGCTGGTACTGAAGGAGAAAAAGGAATCGGACTGGGACTCCAATTGTGTCTTGAACTTGTAAAAAAACATGGCGGCAGCCTGAGAGCTTCAAATAATCAAGACGGGGGGGCTACTTTTACCGTTGTGTTGCCTTTAAAATAGTCTAAAATCAATAATATCGCTTTTAATCTGAATAATTTTAATAAAAAAACAGCCTTAGCATATAACATTAAGGCTGTTAAAAAAAATCTGAAATATAGGCTGTTTTTATTCTTGATGGTTTTCCTGGCTGAGTAATTTTCCTTTTTTATTGTACATTGACCAGGTACCTGTTTTCTCTCCATCCAGGTATTGCATTTCATAGCGGAGTGTACCATTTTCATCCCAAATATGCCAGATACCGTTCTTTTTGCCATTGGCGTAATTAGCAATGGCTGTTTTGCTGCCGTCAGCAGAATAGGTGATCCATGTCCCGTGTTTTTTACCTTTTTTGTAAGACCGGACTTCTTTTATATTACCGTTGGGGTGATAAATTTTGGAGATGCCTTCTAAAAGACCATCTTTAAAATGAAGGTTTCTTTTAAGAGAGGAGCTGTCCTCATCAATATATTCTTTGTAAGAACCATTAAAAAGTTTCGAATTTTCATCGTAATAAAAACCATTGTCAGCTTTTTTTGGTTTTTGGCTGTAAGACGAAACGATAAAAAATGTAAAAACGATTATGGCGAGTATTTTTTTCATTGTTATTGTTTTTCTATTATACGTTGTGTGCTTATTAAAGTTACTCATTATTATATTTAAAGTGGCTTATTAAGCTTTTTTCCCGGATTAATGAATTCTTGTTTCCGGTAAGGCTTTTTTAAGAATACGAATTGAATCTTTTGGGATTTGGTTATTTGAAAGATGAATGTGCTTAAGATTTTCCATTTCCTTTAATGATTGCGGGAAAGTGGACAGTTGATTATTTTTGAGGTTTAATATTTCCAAATTTTCCAATTGTGCAATATCCGGACTTACATCAGATATTTTATTATTATTGAGTTTAAGTACTTTTAGCTGTTTCATTTCATAAACTTTATCAGGTATTTTTTTTATTTGGTTATGCCCCAAAAGGATTTCTTCAAGCTTTTCCATTTCAGTAAGTCTCAGGGGTATTTCTTTTAGTTTATTTCTTTCAGCGCTTATTCTTTTTAATTGTTTGAGGTTATATGTACATGAAGGAATTTCATCAAACTGGTTAGAGGGTAAATATAGCGACTGCAGGTAGGCGTAATCACCAATAAATTTTGGCAAGGTATCTAAACTGGTTTGATTAAATTCCAGCACGTTTAAATATTTGAGTTGAGCAATTTCCGAAGGAACAGCAGAAAGCTCCTGGTTGGCTATGATGAATTTGCTGACCTTTTCCGGATTTTTGAGTGCCTCTTCAAGTGACCTGTATGTCTTTTGTTTGTATAGTTCATCATTCGAGTAAAGACGGCTGCTATCAAATTCCCCGTCGTATATAATCTTTGTTTCTGTCTGGTTTTGACATGCTGCAGCGCCAAGCATTAAGATGGCAGAACAGAGCATTATTATTTTTTGTTTAAACATTACCTATATTTTTTAAGTGATTAATTTACAATTAAAATATTAAAAAGCTTATTTGTATTGGATGTATTGTTTTCTATGCTAAACTTAATATTTTACAAGGAAAGTTTTGCATTAACCGGGATTATCCGGTTCATGCAGTATCTGGTTAAAATTTATATTTCACTCCTAAACTGAAAGTACGGCCGGGATTATAGCTTGAGTATGTTTTTGGGCTCGCTTTAAATGACTTGTAAAGGCTTTCCTTCTTATCATTTAAAATATTTGATATTTTTAATTCAACAAGTGTTTTTTTGTTTTGCCCAAGTTTTTTATTGATGGAAAAATCCAGGCTATGATAAGATTCCATGTAAATATCCGGGAATAAGCCTCCACCGACAATCTGGAGTGTTGGGCCTTTAACATTGTAAAAAGCACCGGTTGCCAGTCCCCACTGGGGATTTGAATATGTTAAGCCAGCGTTGATTACATAAGGGGACTGTCCTGCCATTTGTCTTGTTTTTTCAATGGTTTGTCCTTCTTTTTCGAATTGTTTCCGGGAATTAAATTCATTCTCACTCATTTCAATATTCGATTCAACCAGGGTTAGATTACCATTAAGATTCAAATTGCGCCATGCCGGGTGTATAAAATTAAGGTCTTTGTTAAATTCAATTTCTAAACCGTATAGGTCTCCATCTCCTACATTTCTGGGTTGATATTCTGTGCTTGTTTGCTGTTCAGGGATCCGTACCAGTTCAATTGCTTGATTAAAATGCTTATAAAAGGTGCTGATGGAGAACATTTGTCCCCTGTTAAAAAACAATTCCCACCTTAGGTCAAGATTATCAATTCTTGTTTCTTTAAGGTCGCCGTCCCAATTATCGTAAATAAAAAATGAACCATTGAATATACGGTTAGAAATGGGGTCTAAAATTTGAGCAAAAGACATCTCTTTGAAAGAGGGCCTGGCAATTGATTTATTGTATGCGAGTCTTAGGTTTTGCTTTTCTGTCAGGGAATAAATAAAATTAACTGAAGGGAATAGGTCCATTGCGTCAATCACTTTGTCATTATCGAGCACATACTTTTCAGATTGATCCCGGCCCGTGTGTCGCTGTAGATGCTGCTCTGCCCGCAGCCCGATGATTGTTTTAAAATGGCGCAAGGGTTCAAACTCATTTGAAACGTAAATGGACGAATTGCTGGAATTAGATTCATAAGCATTGGAATTGGGATCATTATTCCCATTTTGGTAATAGACGCCGTTTGGTTGATTTGGGTAGATATAAGAAGGATTGAGCACCTCGTTTGCCTCAGGAACAGGCCATTCTTGATTTCCGGTAAAGCCCATGTCATATTGGAGGATCTCGTAGCTCCGATCTTTATATGTATGGCTTATGCCAAATTTAATTTTAGCTTTCCGTTCAATTAATTGATAACGTTTAGTAATATCTATTTTGCCTGCTATATTTATTTGGTCCAGATCCCGCCATAATCGCGATGGATTTCCGCCGGCACCGGCGTTGAAAAGCGTATCATTTCTTTTTTCGGTAAAGGCGGTATTTCTGATATCAGGGTCTTTTGAGCTTGAAAAGGTGGGGGAAACCCGCCAGTCAATTTCCAGATCAGATTGGTCAATAACATGTTTACCATGCAATAAGATATTGGTTAAAGAGCGTTGATTATATTCAAGGTTATCTGATGAAGCACGGTAGCCTGATTGGCCAACTGCGTCAGGGCTGTTTTTTATGTTAAATAAACCGGCACGGCTGGTTCCTTTTTGTAAATGCATGGCGGTTAGCCTTATCTTAGAATAATTGGTTTTATAAGCAATACCACCAAGAGCTCCGGCAAGGACATTATGCTCGCCCATCTCTCCCTGACGTTCAGTAGCATACTTCATTTCATATGTTTCTGGGTCACCTCTGCGTTGGTATTCACCAAAAAAAACATCATCATAATAAGTATATTCCGATTTATAAGAGAGAGAAAAGATATAGCCTAATTTTTGGTTATTCCCGTTGCTTTGATCACCCAATTCGATTTGATTTCCTAAACTCATGCTGGCACTTAAATCAAGCATGCTGTTTTGTCTAATAGCGCCAAGTTTTGGATTGAAGCTTTTTATAAATTGATTGACTTCTTCGTCAGAATAGCCTGAATATGGAACGGGAATGTTATTAGATTTTGCTTTTTCCGGTAAAGCCCGTGTGCCATCATCAAAACCTAAAAAATCGGTTTTGCCTCCTTCGTAGGTGATGAAATCAGGGTTGAGGTTCATTGACGGGTTATAGGATGTCCCCAATGAAATATTGAATATTTGTTTGTCCGGAAAATCTTTTGTTTCCACGTTAAGTAGTCCGCCTGTAAAATCAGCGGGCAAATCAGCGGTAAAATTCTTTTTAACGGTGATATTATCTATTAGGTTGGTGGGAAAGATATCCATTTGGAGCGTATTCCGGTCCGGGTCAAGGCCGGGAATATCAATGCTGTTCAGCGTTGTTTTTGAATAACGGTCACCAAGGCCGCGGATATAAACATATTTTCCTCCTTCGATAGATACGCCAGTTACTCTTTTTGCTGCTTCAACGGCTGTGCCGTCACCGGTAAGTTCTATTTTTGCAGCAGAAATACCATCCATAATGCTGGCTGATTTTCTCTTCATGGTTTGAAGGGCAGCATCTGTATTGCGGGCTTGATTTGCTGTAACAACAACCTCCCCCAATTCAGTAACACTTTCTTTCAGGCGAAGGTTATTTAGCAGGGTGGTTTCACCGGCAGTTACTTCAATTTCCTCGACAACCAATGTTTGATAAGAGATATAAGACAACTGAAGTGTATAGTTGCCGGGGGATTGGTCTATGCTGAATTTTCCGTCCAGATCGGTTATTGTGCCGCTGGTGGTTCCTTTTACCAGTACAGATACACCAACAAGTGTTTCGCCTGTCTCGTCATCAATAACAGTTCCCCGGATGGTTCCTTCCTGGCTATAAGAAGACAGGGATAATATCGTTAAAAAGACAATTAGTAAGTATTTCATTATTGTATGCGTATGGTTAGTTAATTCTTTATAATTTCTAAACAGGTAAAAATGGTGAAACAGACCTGTTAAAAACAGGTCTGTTTCTTGGTTATTATATTTTCAAAACAACTTTTTCTCTAAAAAGCACCGACTTTAGAAGCCCATGTCCAATTAAGGCCTGTAATTGTCGGTTTGGTTGAACTGGCAGTAACACCAGAAGGAACATCTCCATTAACGAAATCTTGCAGATCTCCTTCAGGAACGTCAAGTGTAATGTCTGTGAAATTTACTTCACCTTCAGTATGCTCAACCCGGTTGATCCATTGGCCTTCCTGAATATTAGTAAAATGAATATTTTCAAGGTTAGCGATGGTGATGTCATCAGTATTGAAGAGGTCTGCCGAAACACGGTTTGTGTCCGCATCTGCACATATAACCAGGCCATTTTTAATGGTATAGCCTTTATCCCAACCATATTCTCCTTCCGGGCCATCTAACTCAAAATTATGGTCAGCTGGGGCTATAACCACAAAATTGTCTAAAGTGCCATGCCATGCTTGGTCACAATCAATGGCATCATCATTAACATTCCACGAGACAACATTTTTTACATTTACTGTTCCGCCAAACCATTCGACGCCATCATCCTGGTTTGAGACAACCTCAACGTTTTCTATTGTTGTACCTGTTCCAACACCACCAAGTGTAAGACCGTTTATTTCATTTCCGGATCCAATATTAGAACCGCCATGGCGAATGGAGATGTATTTGATCACGCCTGAATTATCATCAGCTTCATTTCCACCGTAAAGGCCGTTCGGATCAGAAGTCGGAATTCCTTCTATTTGAACTTCGCTCAATTCTCCATCATCGTTTGAGGCTGAAATAGGAGCCGAGCCTAAAATGATAACGCCACCCCATAATCCATTGGCTGTGGTTTCCAGGTTAGGACTTCCTATGTCTCCAGCTTTCACATCTTCGGGCGTAATCTCATCACCGACAGTTGTGAAGATAATAGGTGCATCAGCTTCTCCTTCTGCCATTAATGTAGCTCCGCGAGCAACTAATAATGCCGTAGCGTTTGTCCCTGTTCCAAGTTCTCCTTTGATCACTGTTCCGGCTTCAATGGTTAAAGTAACTCCCTCTTCGACAGTAACACGGGTTCCAAGCTGGTAAATCTTGTCATTTTTCCAGGTTGTATTCTCTGTAATGTTAGATGAAATGACATTAACGTCTTTGTCTTCCACTGGTTTAACGTCATCATCATCATCGTCATTACAGGATGTAAAAGCAACCATTAAAGATGCCATGACTGCTGCGGTTAATTTTAAATAATTTTTTATCATGTTTTTGTGTTTTTGGTTTACGATTTAATTTTTAATTTTTATTACGACACAAAAAAATAGATTAACCAGCATATTCTTCTTATGTTAATTTTAACCTTATGTTAATTTTATGTGATTAACAGGAATTTTTATTTAATGATAAATTAATATTGGAAATCATCTTTAATCAGATCTTATTTTATTAATTTAATGCTTGAAACATTAATCTTATTATTTTAATGGAAAACAACGCTGATTACAAGATTCTGGTTGTGGATGATGAACCTGACATGCTTGATTTTATTTCTTATAATCTAAAATCCCAGGGATTTCAGGTTTTTGCTGCTGATAATGGACGTGATGCAATTGCGAAGGCAAAAGAAACATTACCTCACCTGGTGCTTTTGGATGTGATGATGCCTGGAATGGATGGCATAGAGGCATGTGAAGAGATGAGAAAAGATGAAGAACTGAATAACATGGTGATTGCTTTTTTAACGGCCCGTGGGGAAGATTATTCACAAATTGCTGGTTTTGATGCAGGAGGGGATGATTATATTACTAAACCTATTAAACCAAAAGTGTTGTTTAGCCGGATAAAAGCACTTTTAAAGCGATTTGGGCTTCATTCTCAAACAAAGATTGATGATGTAGCCTGGCAGAAGCAGCAGGTTTTATCTCCCGATCATTTATCCATTGACAGGGAACGATTTGTGGTTAATAACAGGGGAGAGGAATTGGTGTTGCCTAAAAAGGAGTTTGAATTACTTTCTTTATTGATTTCAAAGCCTAATAAAGTTTTTACCCGGGATGAGATTTTTCATGAAGTATGGGGAGATCATGTTGTTGTTAGTGATCGCACTATTGATGTACACATCCGAAAACTCCGCGAAAAAATTGGTGATCAGTATATTGTCACGGTTAAAGGGGTAGGGTATAAGTATATTGAATGATTGGGGTTATTCCTGATGGCTTTTGTTTAATGGAGTCCATTTTTTAATATACGGAGCAATAATTGTGGCCATCATACCCGCACCTTTTGCATTAGGATGTATTTTGTCAGGAAAATATTGTTTTTTGCCTATAAATGGCTGGTAGAGGTTGATCAGGGTAATGTTATTATTGTCTTTTACAATGTCATTGATCATTTCTTGTTGCTTCCCTTCAACGATTGTTTTACGAATACCCCATCTGTCTTCAAAAACAGGGACAGGGATGCAAATAAATATTTTTTTCACGCCTTTCTTTTTCAGGGTGTCAATCATCGTTTGGTAATCTCTTTTGAATTCATCCTTATATTTCCAGTTTTGAGGCTTGGAATCGTTTGTTCCTAATTTAATAATGACTATGTCTGGATTAAAAGATAGTGCCTGGGTGTATTTTTTTTGTACCCAGTAAGGCTTGTCGCCCTGTTTGAGCAAGGTCGCACCACTGACTCCGAAATTCTCAATGTCATAATCATTTCCTAATATTTGCTGTAGCTGGGCAGGGTAACTGTTGCTATCCCTGTTTTCTATGCTGGAGCCATAAGTAATGCTGTTACCAATGCAGGCTACTTTTATCTGGGTATGGCCTATAGTTAGGGTGAATAATGATACCAGGATAGATAAAATAAGTTTTTTCATATGTCTTGATTGATAACCCCGACTTAGAAGTTGTAGGGTTTCACTGAATGGGTTAAGCGAAACCCTTACAATTTCTAAGTCGTGAGCGAGAATCGCTCAATTTGGGTATTATTAAAACTTGATAGCTCCTCCCAGATGCACAAAGAAGTATAGCAGTCCAAGTATGGCAAAGATCATTAATATGCACATAATAAAACCGACACCATCCATTCTTGTCCATTTGGTAAATTGCCATTGTGTTTTTGGAAACAACAGGGTGTGGTCAAAGCGCCGTGGGTTTTCATACGAGAGTTGTAGTTCCCGGTCGTCCACTTCTTTGTCTCCGCTAACGGGTGTTTTCATCTTGACATAAAACCGGTCAAGTACTTCTTCTTCATCTTTCGGATGTTTTGTTAATAAACTGATTACAATGACAATCAGAAAGGGGATGATGAGTTTGGTTAATACTTTAAGGGTCTCGTTAAAGGCATATTTGTTTTGAGATAGGTCGAAACCGAGCATATCATATAACACCAGGGTGATTTTCATTGTCCCCTGGGCCTTCATTCGCCCTTCTTCATCGTAGGTAACGTCTTGTGTCCAGAAAACAGATCGTTGAGGTTGTTTGTAACGTTTGACAAATTCCTCCCCGGCTTGGATGGACTCGGGTTTTGGCCCAGTGGCTTCTCCTTTGGCATTTAAACGCTCCCATCGTGAAATTTCTTTTTCACGATCTCTCACATCTTGTTCATGGGCGGTATAAGACCGTTCTATGATGACCTCGTCTGTTTGTTTTAAGAGGTATTGATTATAATAGATATCCGGATTAATCGCTGGCAAAGCCATTGGAATCACATAAAAGAGGGTGAATGCAGTGATCATTGATGCCCATACGGCTTTTCGGTTGGTGCGTCGCCACAGAATACCAAGCCAAAATCCGGCGGCAACCACCACGTTCCATTCCCAGTTTGCTTTTAGGGCATTTAAGATGCTGTCGGAATGCATAACCATAATGGCTGCACCAATTACCACGATAGCGCCAAGAGCTCGTCCAACATTGACATATTGCTTTTCTTTTAATCCCGGGAAAAATGGGCGGAATATATTATGGGTGATTAGTCCGGAAGTGGTGATCATCATCATGTCGGCTGTAGACATCAGGGCAGCCATCAGGGCCGCGATCATCAGGCCAATGAGCCCCAGGTTTAATGGACCCAGCAATTCATAGGAGGCATATCCCCATAAAAGGTCAGGGTCTTTGATCGAATTGGCATAGAGCAGGGTAATTGCGAGTGCTGTTACTCCCCATAAAACGATGGTTAATCTTTTGAGGTAGGTTCCAAAAGTAAAGCCATATCTGGCTACATATTCATTTTTTGCTGAGCCGGTGGCTACCAGTTGGTTTGCGCCTACCATAACGTTGATCATGGCCAGTAAAGAGATTGCGGCAATATAATACCAGGTAAAATCCATCGTGTCCGGCGAACCAAATATCTCGAAGAAGGATTCCGGCAGTTGTTGATGGATGGTCTCGAATGCCCCCATAATCCCTTTGCTTCCATAAATCATATTAATCTTGGAGAGCGCAAAGGGGAGGAGCAACACAGACAGTATCAGGATAAATATACCTTGAATGACATCGCTGACAAAAGCAGCTTCCAGTCCTCCTATTACTGCATATATAATGACTACGATAACAATGATCCATATGAAAATGTTTTTATTGATATGCGAAAAATTTTCGCTGGGATCAAGTGCCCGCAGTTCTTCCATTTCATGTCTTTCTCCCGTGGTTAAAGATGTATAGTCCAGTGCTTCAAGTTCATCAAGCCTTTTGGCTTGCTGATATTCAACGCGCTCTTCTTCTGTGAATTCAGTTACATCTTTCGGGGTCATGATCATCACGGTTTTAGTAATCCCGATAAAACCAACTGAAAGAAGGATCATAAGCGCGATACTACCGAAGAATGAATAAACGCCACCCATCAATTTGGAATTGAAACGTTCGGTAAAATAATCACCTAGGGTTAAGACACGCATCCGGCGATACCATACTCCGGTAAACCAGTAAGCAGGTGTTACAAATAGCATCATCAGGGCACTCCAGATACCCGATGATCCGTTTTTGGCAGTTGTCGTTGCAACAGAAGGTCCCGTGTCGGCTGATGTTGCCTGGCCAAAGGCCGAAAATATCTGGATGATTTTTGAAAAACGCCGGCCACCGAGAAAATAATCTTCGGAATTTTTAATTCTGCTCATCGACCAAAAAGCGATGCCGATTAAAACAAGCAGATAAACAAGCAGAACAATGATATCAAGGATACTTAAGCCAAACATGTTTTTTATTTTAAGTTAACACCAAACACAATCTCTGTATTCTTTTAATTGATAAATCTCGATGCCGGCCATAATTGCTGCGCCAACACCGTGATCACCGCCGGGCTCAATAGGGCGGTTATAATAATAAGCCAGGTCTTGTTTAAAATTAAAGCCTGTACTGACAAGATCAAATTCGCCATCGGGTTTAATGCACGCTTCAGCAAGCCCTTGCCAGGCAGATACGGCAATAGAAGCATAAATGTCATCAATCCATCCTTGATTCACTGCCCGCGCTATGCCATATGTGATCATTGCTGTGCAGGAGGATTCATGAAACGAGTCGGTCTTGTCGAGCAATTGTCTCCACATGCCATTTCCTGATTGGTACCTGGATAATCCGACAATCTGTTTTTTCAATAATTCAATGAGTTGATTCCGGGCATCATGATTTGCAGGAAGCGCATTAAGCAGTTCGCATTGAGCTACAATCATCCATCCATTTGCCCTGCCCCAATGAGCAACCCCGGGATGTCCGGTCTGCATGATGCGGTAATGGTAAAAAAGTTCTTTGTTTGTATCAAATAAGTATTGATGAAAGAGGAACACTTGTTTGACAGCATCTTCGATCAGTTCGTCATCGCCTGTTCTTTTCCATGCACGGACGAGAAAAGGGATGCTCATGTAAAGGTCATCTCCCCAAAGGGCGGTATAACCAAACCGGTTGCGGCAGAATGTGCCATCATTTAGCCGGTCTTGTTGGTACTTGATGTAATGGGTGACTCTGTCAAGGTATTCGTTATATGCTGGCTCTTCCAGGTCGTTAATTACCTCATGCAGGCCTGCACCCATGGCGCCGAAATCATCAAGCCTGTCAAGCCGGAAAAACTGATGAAAAGGGGCATTGGGTATTCGGGAGGAAAAGAGTTTTTCGAAGTATTTTAAATGGGTAAATGCAAATTTGTAATTTTCGATGACATAATTTCTGTACCGTTCATCATCTAAGAGTTTGGATAATCCGTTTAATGCAATATGACTTACCCCATTCCAGTACTTCCAGTCATTATAACCGCTTTCCAGTTTAATTTTTTCTGAGACGGGTAATTGATCCGAATCTTTATAGGTCTCTCTTGTTTCTTCATTGATAAAATGCCAGGTGGTGTTGTTTAATATTCTGTCGGCCATTTTGCGCAATAGTTCTTCTGTCTGGCTTTTATCCGGGGGATAACCGATGGTTTCAGGCATATTGACATAAGGAAGGGACGATGATTTTTCCATATATAATCTTGCTTTGTACGCTTAAAAGAAGACCCGGGAAAAATCCCCAGGCCTTTCTGATTGCTGTTGGATCAAATTATTTAGATTCCGTCAATAATGTCGTGAAATATGCTTAATACTAGGAAGGGGTTTGAACATTTATAGATAAATGCTATTTGAGCTCGGGTATTGCTACACCATCAACATCACTATCAGAGCCTGCCATACCCCATATAAAAGAATAATTGGTTGTGCCGGCTGCACTGTGCATAGACCATGAAGGAGAAAGTACACATTCATCATTGTGCAGCCATATATGCCTGGTCTCCTGCGGCTGGCCCATAAAATGGCAAACAGCCTGATCTTCCGGGATTTCAAAGTAGAAATAAGCTTCCATTCTTAATTCATGCAGATGGCAAGGCATGGTGTTCCATACATTACCGTCCTGTACTTCTGTAACGCCCATCATTAATTGACAGGTTTCAACAAGTTTAGGAACAATGTATTGATTC
>CAZSGN010000061.1:0-12846 GCA_964606415.1 uncultured Bacteroidales bacterium | reverse complement strand
TTTTGTCTTAAATCAATTATTTCCCATTTTATAAGCCTTATGGTGAGGGTTTCATCTATACCAATTTTCTACAATCAGGACTTATTTGCAGTAAGATACAATCTAAACAAAATAAAGCCTCACCAGGGCGACCTGTTATCAGTAAATGTTAACGGGGCAGCACCTGATTGGCTGAACTTCCTTTTTCAGTGAATTCCTTGATATTCTGCAAGGTGGTTTCAGCTATATTATGTACAGCCTCTTTGGTGAAAAAAGCCTGATGTGTGGTGATTAATACATTGGGGAAGGTTTGTAGCCGGACAAACATATCATCCTGTATAACCTTTTCAGAGAAATCTTCAAAAAACAGCTCTTCTTCTTCTTCATAAACATCAAGTCCGAGATATCCTACTTTTCCTCTTTTAAGCCCTTCTATAACTGCTGATGTGTCGATTAAAGGACCACGGCTGGTGTTGATAATCATTACTCCGTCTTTCATTGCAGAAATGGCATATTCGTTGATGATGTGATAGGTTTCATGTGTTAGCGGGCTGTGAAGTGAAATGATATCACTTTTTGCGTATAGTTCATGCAGCTCGACATATTCAACCCCTGCTTTTTTTAATTTTTCATTCGGGAATTTGTCATAGGCAATAATGCGACAGCCCAAACCCTTCATTATATTGGCAAATATTTGTCCTATCCGCCCAGTACCAATGATTCCAACTGTTTTGTCATGAATATCGAAGCCAAGTAATCCATCAATGGCAAAGTTGCCGTCCCTGACACGGGAGTAAGCCTTATGAAATTTACGGTTTAGAGAAAGAATAAGTCCAAGGGTATGTTCTGCAACAGCATAAGGTGAATATGCCGGGACCCGCACGATACCAATGCCCAATTCTTTGGCTTTTTCAATATCAACATTGTTAAAACCAGCGCACCTGAGCGCAATTAATTTTATGCCTCTTTCTTTGAGTTGTTCAAGGACTTCTGCATCTATTTTGTCATTAACAAACACACACACAACATCACTTCCCGATGCTAACGCGGCTGTTTTATTATATAATCGCGATTCTAAGTATGAAAATTCATAAAGGTATTTTTTGTTGATTTCGTTGAATGAATTGATAACCCAGTTTTTGGAACTGAAAAATGAAATTTTCATCTTTTTCTGATTATTTTGTTTATCCATATTTGTACCCTTTTTATTTGCGCAAATTTATACTTAATTATTGGAATTCCATCGAAATATTAAAGCTTTTAAGCATATTATTAAGGAATTGGCAGATGAACTGCCTGTCAAAATTTTTAATATATACAAGGGTATGATTACAAAAAATCATGCCAAATAAAATTTTTCAGGAATTAATTATGGTATAGGTTAAGTCTTGATGTAAAAAAAACGAAAAATATTACATGCATAAAACTTGCTCGAAAAAATAATGACCTCCCTGAATGAGGGTTTATATCTACTTAAATCTAATAATAGCAAATGTTTATCCCTGATGTTTCATTTTGTGATTTTGTAGATAAAAGATTCTTAAAAAAAGTGTATGAAACACACTTAATGTTAAAAAAAATTATATTTACATTTTTTTGATGTTTTAATTCTATTTTGACAAATAAAATTTAATTTTTACCGAAAAGTAATTAGCAGGTAAACAGCTTATTATGTTGCATAATATTCTGTTTTTAATTAAAGAGTGTGTGGCCAGTGAGTGTTGGAAGGAAAGAGCGTAGTCATGATTTGCGTGAATGACATAATTCATGTCCCGATTATTATTTTTAGGCATTTTCTTTTAAATATATAGCGCTTAATTAAATAAAAGAATATTTTTAATTATTAAGAGGTGTTCATTAATTTGTATAGAGGAGTGGGTGGTTGGAAATGATGGGAGAATAATATAAAAGCAGAGTTAAAAATGCTAAAATAATTTTTATAGAGACTTTTAAAATATACAAAAATGCATACTTTAGATTGGATTGTACTAGGGGGCTTTTTTCTTTCTTTAGTTGGAATTGTTGTTTGGGTCGCAATTCAGAAAAATGAAAATACTTCAGATTATTTTTTAGCAGGTCGTGATGCAACCTGGATTGCCATTGGAGCTTCTATCTTTGCGAGCAATATTGGTTCTGAGCATTTAGTCGGACTTGCGGGGGCAGGCGCAGAAAGTGGCATGGCGATGGCACATTGGGAGATGCATGGGTGGTTGATTTTATTGTTGGGTTGGTTGTTTGTTCCATTTTATGCACGTAGCGGAATATTTACGATGCCGGAATTTTTGGAGAAACGTTATAATTCTGGTGCGCGCTCTTTTTTGTCAATAATATCATTAGTTAGTTATGTCTTCACAAAGGTTGCAGTAACTGTTTATGCTGGTGGTGTGGTGTTTAAAGATGTGTTTGATATCGAGTCAATTCTCTTATTTGATTATGAGATTGACTTCTTTTGGGTTAGTGCTCTCGGATTAGTTGTTATAACAGGTATTTATACTGCCATTGGGGGGATGAAAACGGTATTGTATACCTCAGTTCTTCAAACCCCTATATTGCTTTTTGGATCACTGGCTATTTTAGTTATTGGATTGATTGAATTAGGAGGCTGGGGTGAGATGATGGAAATTGTTCGTGCTACACCTGCTAATGAATATGGCGATTCTATGGGTAATTTAATTCGCTCTCATAAGGATGCTGATTTCCCATGGACAGGAGTTTTATTGGGATCTGCAATAATTGGATTCTGGTATTGGTGTACGGATCAATTTATTGTTCAAAGAGTATTGTCAGGCAGAGATCAAAAACAGGCACGACGCGGGGCTATCTTCGGGGCTTATCTGAAACTTACGCCAGTTTTTATTTTTTTAATTCCTGGAATGATCGCTTTTGCTCTCGCCCAAAAGGGAATGATTACATTGGATGCCAATGATGCTGCGTTTTCTACTTTGGTCACAGAATTACTTCCTAAAGGATTTACAGGAATTGTTGTCGGTGGGATTCTTGCGGCATTGATGAGTTCTTTGGCGTCTTTGTTTAATTCCTCAGCGATGTTATTTACGGTGGATTTTTACAAAAAATACAAACCCGCAGCGTCAGAAAGACATTATGTAAGGGTGGGGCGTTTGGCTACTGTTGTAATTGTTATCCTTGGGATATTATGGATTCCTGTTATGCAAAAAATGGCAGATGTTTTATATGAATATCTGCAACAAGTTCAATCTTTACTTGCTCCGGGTATTGCTGCCGTTTTTTTACTTGGGATTATATCGAAAAGGACAACCCCAAAGGCAGGGTATTATGGATTGTTGATTGGTTTTATTATAGGGATGCTTCGTTTAGCTTGCATAATCGCGTATGGATCATCTGAACCTGAGGGAGACTTTGTTTATGACTTAATTGTTGCACCTAATTGGTTGCATTATGAGGTGGTGATTTTCTTTATTATTATTTTCTTAATGATAATTATTAGTGCTGTAACTCCTGTTGCTGATCCATTGAAAATTCAGGGATTATATATAGGAAGTGCAACACCGGAACAAAAAGCATTGACCAGGGCTAGCTATAATAATTGGGATTTGTTCCATTCAGCGGTTATTATTATAGCTGTAATAATGTTTTATGCCTACTTTTGGTAATTTACCAGGGTATTTTTTGTTTAGATGATAAATAAGTGTTATATTTACACTTATTTAGGTGTATGAAAAAAGAATATTATAAAGATAGGGATCAGCTTTTTGTGGCTGTGGATGATATCATCTTTGGTTTTGATGATGGGGAGTTGTGTGTTTTATTGGTAAAACGTAATTTTGAACCGGAGGTTGGTAAGTGGTCATTGATTGGTGGATTTGTTCGTGTTAATGAATCTTTAGATGCAGCAGCTGATAGGGTGTTGAGATCTCTTACAGGTTTGACAGATATTCAGACTAAGCAGATTTATGCTTTTGGAGATGTTTATCGGGATACTGCAGATCGTACCATTTCAGTGGTATATTATTCTTTGGTTAAGCTAAAAGAGATTGATAAGATACATATTGAAGAGAATGCAGCAAGTTGGCATTCAATAACCTCATTGCCCGAACTAATTTTTGATCATCAGCAAATGATTAACATGGCTTTGAGAGATTTACAGGTTCAATGCAGGATGTCGCCTGTTGGAATTGATTTGCTCCCTGATCGTTTTACGTTACCAGAATTACAAAAGCTTTATGAGGCTATTTATCAAAAAAATATAGACAAACGGAATTTTCGAAAAAGAATCTTAGCAACTGGTTTATTTGTTCGTTTGGAGGAAAAGGATAAGGAAAGTTCCAAGCGAGGGGCTTTTTATTATCAATTTGATTGGGAGTCATATTATAAGGATGCTGCGAACAAATATTTATTAGGTAGTATTTAATCTTAAAAATATAAAATCATGAACAATTTCTTAGCCAATAAAGAGGTGTGGTTTATTACCGGAAGCCAACATCTGTATGGTAAAGAGGCTTTAAAGAATGTTTCTTCTAATGCCCAGACAATTGCTGAAACTTTAAATGAGTCATCATTAATTCCATTAAAGATAGTTTTTAAGCCGATATTGACTACTCCTGGCAATATTAGTGATTTATGCATGGAAGCAAATGCTAATAGCCAATGTGTTGGTTTAATTACATGGATGCATACTTTTTCTCCTGCAAAAATGTGGATTAATGGCTTAAAGCAATTGCAAAAACCAATCTGTCATTTGCATACCCAATTTAACCGGGATATTCCCTGGAATGAGATTGATATGGATTTTATGAATCTTAACCAATCAGCGCATGGTGGAAGAGAATATGGGTTTATTAATTCGAGATTACGTCTTGAACGTAAGGTCATCGCAGGACATTGGAAAGATCCGAAAGTGGTTGAAAGAGTTGCTGTATGGATAAGAGCAGCGGTGGCATGGAATGAATGGCAAACAGGAAAAGTAGCTCGTTTTGGAGATAATATGCGAGAGGTGGCTGTTACTGAGGGAGACAAGGTCGCGGCTCAGTTAAAGTTCGGTTTTTCTGTAAATAGTTATGGAGTCGGGGATTTAGTGGAAGTTGTAAATGATATTACTGATGGTGAAATTCAGGCTACTCTTGATGAATATGCTCAAACTTATGATGGGGTGAAGACTTTGTTGGAAGATAAGGACAAGACTCAAAAGCTCAAAAATTCAGCCAGGATAGAGATAGGGATGAGGAAATTTCTTGAGGCCGGCGATTTTTTTGCTTTTACAACGACTTTCGAAGATTTGCATGGCTTATCTCAATTACCAGGATTAGCTGTTCAACGTTTAATGAACGAGGGATATGGTTTTGGAGCTGAAGGGGATTGGAAAACAGCGGCTTTAGTTAGAGCAATGAAGGTAATGGATATGGGATTGCCCGGGGGGACTTCTTTTATGGAAGATTATACCTATCATTTTGATCCTGACGGAGCAAAGGTGCTTGGCGCGCATATGCTTGAGGTATGTCCTTCTGTTGCTGATGGTGTCCCTAATCTTGAAATCCATCCGCTTGGTATTGGAGGAAAAGAAGATCCGGCTCGTCTTGTTTTTAATGTAAAAGCCGGGGATGCTATTAATGCTTCTTTAATGGATATGGGAAATCGTTTTAGAATGCTGGTTAATGAGGTAAAAGTGGTGGAGCCGGAAAATCTACCCAAATTACCGGTAGCCAGAGCGCTTTGGGAGCCAAAACCAGATTTGTCTTCTGCTGCAGAGATGTGGATATTGGCCGGAGGTGCGCATCATACTGGATTTAGCCTCTCTGTAACCGTCGAACATATGCAGGATTTTGCAGAGATGGCAGGCATTGAATGTTTGATCATCGATGGTCAATCGTCTGGGCATCATTTTAAAAATGAATTGCGATGGAATGACTTATACTATACTATGAATTCCGGTTTAAGACAGTAGATGATTTTTTTTGGATTTTTTATAAAATTGTTAATATGAATTTTAATGAATTAAAACAACAAGTCTTTCATGCTAATATTGATTTGGTAAAACATGGCTTGGTTCTTTTCACCTGGGGTAATGTGAGTGGTATTGATCGTGCTAACAATGTCATTGCTATTAAGCCTAGTGGTGTATCTTATGAGAATATGAGGCCTGAGGATATCGTGATTGTGGATCTTGAAGGAAAGGTAGTAGAGGGGCTATATAAACCTTCTTCTGACACCCCAACACATCTGGTGCTGTATAATAATTTCAAGAATGTGAATGGAGTGGTCCATACTCATTCAACGATGGCTACCAGTTGGGCTCAGGCAGGATATGGTATTCCGGCCATGGGGACAACGCATGCTGATTATTTTTATGGTGAGATTCCATGTACCCGCAGCCTTAAAGAAAATGAAATTAAAGGGGATTATGAACGTGAAACAGGTAACGTGATTGTTGAAACTTTTGCTTCAAAAAATCCTGATAAGATCCCCGGGGTTCTGGTAAAATCTCATGGTCCTTTCTCTTGGGGAAAAAATCCTCATGAGGCAGTACACAATGCTGTTGTCATGGAAGAATTAGCTGTAATGGGATTTAATACTTTAGCTTTAAATAGAAAAACGAAGCATATAAAGCAGACTTTATTGGATAAGCACTTTTTGCGGAAGCACGGAGATGATGCTTATTACGGGCAATAATTTTTGATGAACGTAGCCATGACCATTGAAAATTAAAATATAAACAGAATCGATTAAAATTTAGTCATTATGAAGAATCAAAAATATACAATCGGATTGGATTATGGGTCGGACTCTGTTCGTTCATTAATTGTTAATGTTCATACAGGGGAAGAAATTGCCAGTGAGGTCTTTTATTACTCGAGGTGGATGAAGGGAGCATATTGTGATCCTCCTCGAAATCAGTTTAGACAGCATCCTCTTGATTATCTTGAAGGACTTGAAGCAACTATTGTTAATGCATTGAAAAAAGCACCTAAAGAGATAGCTGAAAATGTAGTGGCAATATCTGTGGATACTACTGGATCAACACCAGTAGCTGTGGATAATTATGGAACCCCTTTGTCGCTTCTTCCTGATTTTGAAGAGAATCCAAATGCTATGTTTGTTTTATGGAAGGATCATACGGCTGTAAAGGAGGCGGAAGAGATTAATAAACTTTCGAAATTCTGGGGAGGTGAGAATTTCATTAAGTATGAGGGAGGTATTTATTCTTCGGAATGGTTTTGGGCTAAAATCCTTCATGTTTTACGGGAAGATGAGCTTGTTAGAAATGCAGCATTTTCATGGGTGGAGCATTGTGATTGGATCCCGGCTGTTCTTTCAGGAAATACTGATCCGCTGAAGCTAAAAAGGAGTAGATGTGCGGCAGGACATAAGGCCATGTGGCACGAGGAGTGGGGTGGGTTGCCTCCCGAGGAGTTTTTGACAAAATTAGATCCCTGCCTGGCGGGCCTTAGGGAACGACTTTTTAAGGATACATATACTTGTGATTTTTCTGTGGGTCATCTTTCAGATGAGTGGTCAAAGAAACTTGGATTATCAACAGATGTACTTATAGGGGCAGGCGCCTTTGATGCGCACTTAGGAGCTGTTGGAGCTGAAATAAAACCCTACTATCTCAGTAAGGTGATGGGGACTTCTACCTGTGATATGTTGGTCGCACCGGCTAACGAGGTTGAGGGAAAGCTTGTCAAAGGGATATGTGGACAGGTGAAGGGTTCTATTATTCCGGGCATGATGGGGTTGGAGGCAGGACAATCTGCATTTGGAGATATATATGCTTGGTTTAAACGAGTCTTAATGTACCCAGTTGATGAAATTCTTAATGAAAGCAAATTAATAGAGCTGGATGTTAAAGATAAATTGATGAATGAGGTTGCGGATAATATAATACCTAAGCTTTCAGTGGCCGCTAAAAATATTCCTGTCGAAGAGTCTGGAATTATTGCTCTTGACTGGATGAATGGTAGAAGAACTCCTGATGCTAATCAAGCGCTTAAGGGAGCACTGTTTAATTTAAATTTAGGCTCGGACGCACCCCGGATATTTAAAGCACTGGTTGAAGCTACTGCTTTTGGATCAAAAGCTATTGTCGATCGTTTTATTGCTGAAGGGGTCCGTGTTGATGGTGTAATAGCTCTTGGTGGGGTTGCAAAAAAATCTGATTTTGTGATGCAAACAATTGCTGATGTTCTTGATATGCCAATTTTTGTTGCGCGTAGTGAACAGGCTTGTGCTTTGGGAACAGCGATGGCTGCTGCTGTAGTAGGTGGCGTATATAAATCAATAGAAGAAGCTCAGAATTATATGGGTGGTGGTTTTGAAAAGGAGTATCTCCCCATCCCCGAGAACAAAGAGAAGTATAGATGTTTATATCAGAAATATTTAAATTATGGGGCTTTGGTGGAGAAAACGCTTAACACGGAAAGGTAAGCAGGCTTTTTTGTTTCGACTTCTTTTTTGACTGGGTGTAAAATTTGACATTTACAAAGAAGAGAAATTTTTAAACCTGGAAATTATGGTTATTTATTAACCAGTTTGCATATCCGGAGTGGTAGTATCTCTGAAATTGTGTATTTACTATTTTGATTGATTACAAAGGTAAACATTTGACCATTAAAATAAGGGTAGGACCAATAATTTATTAAACTTTCGCATTAAATTAATGAGGGTTTGTCAATAAAAGTCAAGTGTTTGGATCATAATATTCGATGACGAGGCTTGTGAAATCCCAAAATGCGGAGTTTACTGGGGTCAATGAGCAATTTTGAGACAAGCATAACGGAGTTAGTAGACATGAAGGATGAATACCAATTATGGTATAGATTGCGTCTTGATATTTAAAGGTGATCGCATGGGGTGTTCAGGGGAGTTACTTCTTTTGGGCAAGAAAAATGACCGAATCAGGATTCATTTACAACCGTTTTATTAATTTTGCTGTTAATAATGAGGACTGTAAAATTGAGTAATTATGTTTGAAAGTTTATCCGATCGGCTGGAACAGTCGTTTAAGATGCTTAAGGGCCAGGGGCGAATCACGGAGCTTAACGTGGCAGAAACCTTAAAGGATGTTCGCCGGGCCTTGCTGGATGCTGATGTGAATTATAAGATAGCGAAAGATTTCACTAATGAGATTAAAGAAAAGGCTTTAGGGCAGAAAATCTTGAGTGCTGTGAAACCTGAGCAGATGATGGTGAAAATTGTTCATGATGAACTGGCTCAGTTGATGGGTGGAGAGAGCGTAGATATTGACACCAAAGGTAATCCTGCAATTCTTTTGCTTGCCGGACTTCAGGGTTCAGGTAAGACAACTTTCTCGGCCAAAATTTCCCGTTTTATTGCCAGTAAAAAGAGTAAAAATTGCTTGTTGGTGGCTTGTGATGTTTATCGTCCGGCAGCGATTGATCAGTTGAAGGTGCTTGGAGAGCAGATTAATGTTCCGGTTTATACAGAAGAAGGAAGTAATGATCCTGTGAAAATTGCCAAAGATGCAATAAAGCATGCTAAAAAAGAAGGTTATTCACAGGTAATAATTGATACTGCTGGTCGTTTGGCTATTGATGAGGATATGATGAATGAGATTGCTGCTATTAAAAAAGCGGTTTCGCCAAATGAAATCCTTTTTGTTGTGGATGCCATGACTGGTCAGGATGCAGTGAATACGGCAAAAGAATTTAACGAGCGCCTTGATTATGATGGGGTCGTTCTGACAAAACTTGATGGAGATACCAGGGGGGGAGCTGCTTTATCAATCCGCTCGGTGGTGGATAAACCCATTAAATTTGTTGGGACAGGCGAGAAAATGGATGCATTGGATGTTTTTCATCCGGACAGGATGGCCGATCGTATCCTCGGAATGGGTGATGTTGTTTCGCTGGTCGAAAGAGCGCAGGAACATTATGATGAAGCCCAGGAACGTAAGTTACATAAGAAGATCGCAAAAAACCAATTTAATTTTAATGATTTTCTTACGCAAATTAACCAGATCAAGAAAATGGGAAGCATTAAAGATCTGGCCAGTATGATTCCTGGAATGGGGAAAGCATTAAAAAATATGGAACTGGATGATGAGGATGCTTTTAAAAGTGTTGAAGCGATTATTTATTCGATGACCCCGGCTGAAAGGGAAGACCCGTCTCTTCTGAATGGGAGTAGAAGAAAAAGAATAGCAGAAGGAAGCGGAGCCTCGATACAGGAGGTGAATCGTTTAATCAAGCAATTTGATGAGACCAGAAAGATGATGAAAAAAATGTCCAGTGGAAAAAAAATGAAGAATTTAATGGGTCAAATGCCAGGTATGTAAATATTAAGTTAAGATGACTATGGAATTAATTGAAGGAAAAAAGGTTTCGGATCAAATTAAAGAAGAGATTGCCCAAAAAGTCCAGGAGCGGAATAATGCAGGTGGAAAAACACCTCATTTGGCAGCAGTTCTTGTTGGAAACGATGGGGCCAGTGAAACTTATGTAAACCACAAGGTAAAAGCATGTGAGCGGGTAGGGTTTAAATCGACATTGGTGAGGCTGGATGAAACTGTTTCAGAGAATGATTTGTTAAAGCACGTTGATGAGCTAAATAAGAATACAGATATTGATGGCTTTATTGTTCAGCTTCCACTTCCGGATCATATTAACGAAGATAAGGTCATTGAAGCGGTTGATCCGGCTAAAGATGTTGATGGCTTTCATCCTATTAATATTGGAAGAATGGCCCTTGGGTTGCCTGCTTTTGTTTCGGCAACGCCTAATGGTATTATGGAGTTGCTAAGACGTTATGATATTGATACCAATGGTAAACATTGTGTTGTTATTGGCCGGAGTAATATTGTGGGACGGCCAATGAGCATCCTGATGTCCCGGAAAGGACAGCCGGGCAATGCCACGGTAACACTTTGTCATAGCCGAACTAATAATATGGCTGAGATAACCAGGCAAGCTGATATCTTAATTGTTGCGCTTGGTCAGCCAGGTTTTGTAACTGGCGATATGGTTAAAGAGAGGGCGGTAGTCATTGATGTTGGCACAACCAGGGTGCTCTCTGAGCAAACAAAATCCGGGTGGAAGCTGAAAGGAGATGTTTTGTTTGACGAAGTTGCGCCAAAATGTAGTTTTATTACTCCTGTTCCCGGAGGGGTCGGGCCTATGACCATTGTGTCTTTGCTTAATAATACTTTGCTTGCTGCCGAGGGTAAATAATTTTCGGAAGCAGCAGGTTGGCTTAGTTTTTAACAATGTTTTAACGGCTGGTTTTTGAAGCTTTTTTTTCTTTAATTTAGAAGTAAAATCAGCACGGTTATTTATTATGAAAGAAAATAATGATTTTTTTTATCATGATCAGTCAAAGGATTTGTTGATCATGAAGTACGAGGAGATGATTCACCGGAATGCTCACTATTTCTTTGATGTCCATGAATTTGAAGATATTATTGATTATTATTTTGATCATCATGAGTTTTCCAGTGCCACCCGGGCTATTGATCTTGCCATTAACCAGCACCCCGGAGCATCATCTATCCGGATGAAGAAAGCCCAGGTGTTGATTGACGAGGGGAAGCCTTTTCAGGCCCTTAAAATTATTAATCAATTAGAAGGCCTTGAAGCTGACAACGAAGAAATTTATGTCATGAAGGCTTTTGCGCATAATTTGCTGGGAAATGTTAAAGAAGCAATAAAACAATTTGAATTGGCAATTAAATTGGCAGGGGAGGATGAAAAAGGCGAGTTGTTGTATAATATTGGTTTGTCATTCCAGGGAATGATGCATTATAAGCTGGCTGTTAAATATCTTTTGAAAGCTTATGAATATGACACTGATAACTTTCAGTTGCTTTACGATCTTGCCCTTTCCTATGAACGAAACAATGAATTCAGAAAAAGCCTTGATTTTTATCATAAGTTTCTTGATGAAGATCCTTATGCTGAATTAGTATGGTATAAAGTTGGTGGCGTTCATGAGAAAATTGATGAATATGAAAAAGCCATTGAGGCCTACGATTATTGCCTCGCTATTGACGAAAATTATTCGCTTGCCTATTATAGCAAAGCAAATGCTTTAGCTGAGTTAAAGAACTACAAGGAGGCTATAAATGTTTATCTTGAATTTTTGAGGATTGAAGAGGATTACCTTGAGGTTTACTGTAATATTGGCCTTTGTTATGAGTACCTTGGCAGAGATCATGAAGCGATACATTATTATAAAGCGGCCCTGGCAATAGAGGAAAATTATGCTGAAGCATGGTATTACCTGGCTGTTTTGGAAACTAAGAATGACAATATGGAGCAGGCGGTTTATTATATAGATAAAGCACTTTCTTACGAACCTGATAATATAGATTACTGGCTTTTGTCAGCGGAGATTTCTCTCTTTTCTTTGCAGTATGACAGGGCCGAAAGGTCTTTTCGCCGTATTGTTGAACTGGACCCATATATTATTTCTTATTGGACTGATTATGCTGATTTTCTGATGAAAACGTATAATGATCCGGTTAGAACACTTTCTGTGCTTAAAGAGGCAGATTCTCAGATGGAGGCGGTTGCAGATATCCTTTACCGAATGGCGGTGATGTTTTATCTCCTCGGCGAAAAAGAAAAATGTTACGATACTTTTGAAAGGGCGCTCCAGGACAACAATGATGTTTTGCTTATTGATGATGTCCTGGTAAACTATGTGTATTTAAGAGATGACCCCCGAATCATAGCATTACTTAATCAATATACTTAATTATAAATGACCAAATTAAATTATGATATTCCAAATATTCCGGAGCGCCCGGATAAACCACGTGAGGTTGGCCTGACGATGGTGATGGATAAAGGTCTGAGTTTGACTCAGACAGAAGCATTGATCGAGTCTGCCGGAGAATATATTGATCTGATTAAATTGGGTTTTGGAACAAGCTTG
>CAZSGN010000060.1:0-12916 GCA_964606415.1 uncultured Bacteroidales bacterium | reverse complement strand
TAGAGCACATCCCTTTTAAGGATGGGGTCCTGGGTTCGAGCCCCAGCTGGGTCACCAAAAAGTCTGGTTCTTTGAGCCGGACTTTTTTATTTTAAAAAAATAATTTGCAAAACAACTGAATTTTATATTTTTACCGAGCAAAAGTAAAACCAGTAAAATAAATTAAATAGTTATGAAAGAAGCCGTTGCAATTTTAACCGGAGGAGGACCAGCCCCGGGAATGAATACTGTTGTAGGAAGTGTTGCGAAAATCTTCCTTCGTCATGGTTACAGGGTAATAGGTTTGCATGGAGGTTATTCCAGCCTTTTTACCAAAGAGCCCAGAATGGTCGATATTGATTTTCTTTACGCTGATGATATTTTTAACAGGGGAGGGTCTTCCATTAAGATGAGCCGTTATAAGCCTTCTGATGATAATTTCAAAAATGATTTCAATATTGATTTGTTTAAAAACAATAATATCCGTCTATTGGTAACAGTTGGGGGTGATGATACGGCCTCAACAGCCAACCGGGTGGCTAATTTTCTCCAGGAAAATAAATTCTCTATATCCAATATTCACGTCCCAAAGACAATAGACAATGACCTGCCTTTGCCAAACAACAGGCCTACTTTTGGCTATCAAAGTGCCAAGGAAGCAGGTGTGCGTATTTGTAATACAGTCTATGAAGATGCCCGCACAAGTGAAACCTGGTTTATTGTTTCTGCAATGGGACGTTCGGCCGGACATCTTGCAGCAGGAATTGGCAGTGCATGTCACTATCCTATGATGATTATACCGGAAATGTTTAATAAAACGGAAATTACCGTTGAAAAAATCATGAACCTGGTTATTTCATCCATCCTTAAAAGGAAAATTATGGGAATTCCTTATGGTGCGGCCATTGTATCAGAAGGGGTTTTTCATGAATTAAGTGAGGAAGAGATAGAAAAATCCGGTATTATTTTTTCTTATGATGAGCATGGCCATCCTGAATTAGGTAAATTATCCAAAGCCCATATTTTTAATGAGGTGCTTGAGAAAAAACTTCAGGATCTGGGTATTAAAGTAAAAGCCAGGCCATGTGAAGTTGGTTATGAAGTCCGGTGTGTTGCGCCTATCGCTTTTGATTTGGTATATTGCTCACAATTAGGTCTGGGCGTTTATAAACTCTTTAAAGATGGCCACACAGGTTGTATGGTTTATGTTGACCACGAAGGCAATGTTTCTCCTCTCCATTTGAAAGATCTTCAGGATAGCGACGGTAAAATCCCACCAAGGCTTGTGGATATTATGGGAGAACGTTCACAGACAATCATCAGGAATAATCTTCAATTTATTTGCGAAGATGATTACCAGGAAGCAAAACAATATGTTGACAAGCCAGAAGATTTTGATATGATCAAAATTCTTAACTGGTAAATTTTTTATACATTTGAAAAGCTGTCTGGAATAATGTTCAGGCAGCTTTTTTATTTTTATTTTTGCGGAATACTTAATTTAATCAAGCGATATAAATACACAAACCTAATGATGCGTTAGCAAATCACGATGATTCCCTGATTTAATATAAATAATAGGTAACCAGGCCAACCTGTTTGCCAAAAATCCGACTTGGTAAGATAAAATGACAAAAAATGAAAAGACTCAATAGCCGGATTATTTCTTTATTAATAATATTTATTGTCTTGCCATGCATGGTAAAAGCTCAAAGTGCTGAGTTTTGGGGAGTTGTTAGTGTTAGTAACCAGATAACGCCCTCATGGATTGTTGATGCCAGTCATCAAAATAATTTCCGCAATGGAGGAGAAAATTATTTTTCTTATACCCATGTAAGGGTTGGACATCAATTTTCTGATCAATGGGATGCTTTTGCAGGATACCGGCATGTTTTTCATAGAATAGCGCAGCCTGGCTTGTGGAGTATTGAATATCGCCCTACGATTGAGGCAAGATATAAATGGACGTGGGGAGGATTTGATATTTCGGACAGGCATCGGTTTTCTTACCGCATGTACCCACAGAAAAAAGATTACATACAAAGCAGGAATATCTTTTCAATAATAACGCCACTGGAATTAACCGCATTAAAAATAACCCCTTATGTTGCTAATGAATCTTTCTTTAATCATAAAAGCAGGAAATTCACCGGCAATCATTTTTATATAGGCCTTCAGGTAGCGCCCCTGGATCATTTTAAAATCCATTTCGATTATATATGGTTCAAAAATCGTGTTCAAAACAAATGGGGAACCATTCATGTAGGTCAAATCGTCTCAATTATCCATTTTTAGTTAATCTGTTGTTTCTTCTTAACTCAATGAAGAAAAATGTGAAGCAGAAAAAAATATTTGTCTTATGCTGTACCAGGAAATTGCCGGATAGAAGGCCAAACCAACAGCAAAATTCTTGAAATACAAATTCAACAATCAGAATAAACATGGCCATTTTATTTATCGTAACTGGTGTTTTGTTGAGTATATCATTTATTGCTGATAATTACTCATTATTCTCTACTATTTGCGATTTAAATCTTTTTTTAAAGGGTTCCTGCTGTTTTTTTAATCCATAATTGATTATTTTTGCATGAGTTCGATCTGCCTCTTTAGCTCAGTTGGTAGAGCGGCTCACTCGTAATTAGCAGGTTGCGGGTTCGAGTCCCGTGGGAGGCTCATAATATAATGCGGTAGTAGCTCAGTCGGTAGAGCGCAAGCTTCCCAAGCTTGAGGTCGCGGGTTCGATTCCCGTCTACCGCTCGTTTTATATATCGCTTTGTTTTTTTTCAATCATAACCATTCAATCATTTAATATCACGAAAAATTTTTATTTCAAAGAGAAGAGGGATTGAAAGATTATTATTTTTTATCAGAAGACATTCATTCGACTATTTTTTATGAATATTGAAATTATTACCATCGGAGAAGAATTATTGATTGGTCAGGTTATTGATACCAATGCAGCATGGATCGCGGCAGAGATGAATAAAGAAGGATTTAGTGTTAGCAGGAAAACAACCATTAGCGATCACCCCGGAGCAATCAAAGCAGTCGTTCAAAATGCATTTAATCAAGCCTCCGTTGTAATAATGACGGGAGGACTTGGACCAACCCGTGATGATACAACAAAAAATGCTTTATGTCAGTTATTTGATACTCATTTAATTGAAAATAAAGTTGTTTTGAAACAAATAAAAGCTTTCCTCAGGGAAAGAAAGGCCAGTTTAAATAATGCAAACAAAGATCAGGCAAAAGTACCGGAAAAAGCAAAAATTCTTACTAATCCTAATGGTACAGCTTCTGGGCTTTGGCTTGAAGAAGGAGGGAAGATCGTTATTTCTTTACCCGGTGTCCCTCATGAAATGAAATATTTGATTCAGAAAGAAGTTATTCCCCGTTTAAAAGATCAGTTTAATTTACCCTTTGTCTTGCATAAAACAATTTTGACCCAGGGATTATTTGAAGCACAACTTTCTGAGCTATTGAATAATTTTGAAGATGAGTTACCAGAAAACGTTAAACTGGCTTATCTTCCGTCTCCTTCTTATATGCGATTAAGGTTAAGTGCCAGGGGAGATCAAAAAGAAGAAGTATATAAGCAATTGCAGGAGCAGCTGCATCGAATAGAAGTCATTATAAGAGATTTTATCATAGGCTATGATCATGATACGCTGGAAGCATTAATCGGCTATCAGCTGAAAAAACAGGGCCAGACTCTTGCTACGGCTGAAAGTTGTACCGGCGGAAATATTGCACGTTTAATCACCTCTGTGCCCGGCAGCAGTAATTACTTTAAAGGAAGTATTGTCGCTTATTCAAACCCGATAAAGAAAGAATTGCTGAAAGTTTCGGAAAGCAATCTGAAACAGCATGGCGCTGTTAGTCAGCAAGTTGTTGAGCAGATGGCTATAGGAGCCAGGATATTGATGCAAACAGATTATGCCATATCAACTTCTGGTATTGCAGGACCGGAAGGAGGCACTTCTGAAAAACCTGTCGGGACAGTGTGGATCGCGGTTGCTTATAAAAATGGCGTCAATTCAAAAAAATTTCATTTTGGCAAGGACCGGGAACGGAATATAATCAGGTCATCTTATTATGCTTTAAATATGCTCAAGAAAACAATACAAATTACTGAAAATTAGTTTTTTAAAAAATAATATATTCTAACCCTCTCAGGATTAGGAATCTTTTTAAAAAATAATTATCAAAAGGTTTGATAATTTAAAATAAATTCAATTATTTTGCAGAAATTTTAATTATAACAGTTAAAACTTAAACAAGCGATGTCGAAGGTTTGTCAAATAACAGGGAAGAAAGTTGTGACGGGAAATAATGTTTCTCATTCACATAAGAAAACCAAAAGGAAATTTTATCCAAATATGTTCCAGAAAAGGTTTTATCTTGACACGGAAAGTCGATGGATTGATCTGACAGTAACTGCTTCTGGTATCAGGATCATCAATAAGGTAGGACTTGCTGAGGCATTAAAAAGAGCAAAATCAAAAGGTTATATCTCATCTTATTAAAAAAATGAAACATCGATAACATGATAAATAATTTATCACACAAAAATCGCATCGGTTTTTTGAGGGTAATGTTTATTTAGGATGTTCATCCCGTCTTAGGGAACAAATCATAACAGGTTAAAAATAATATAAATATATGAATTATGGCTAAAAAAGGGAATCGTGTTCAGGTCATTCTTGAATGTACCGAACAAAAAAATTCAGGCGTGCCAGGGATGTCCAGATACATTACGACAAAAAACAAAAAAAACACACCTGACAGGTTAGAGATGAAAAAATATAATCCATACCTGAAAAAACAAACTGTTCACAAAGAAATTAAATAATTGAAATTATGGCTAAGAAGACTGTTGCAACATTAAAATCCGGAAATGCGAAAAGCTATGCTAAAGTAATAAAAATGGAAAAATCCGGTAAAACAGGAGCGTATTCTTTTCGTGAAGAAATGGTCAATAGCGATCATATCAAAGATTTCTTTGAAAAGTAATCAATTTTTATAATATTCAAAAATTAAAAGCTTTCTTTCACAGGAAAGCTTTTTTTGTCTTAATGTTTTATTATGGCATTGTTTTCAAAAAAAAACCGAAAAAAAGAAGTTGACCAATCATCTGAAAAACTCAGTGAGGGACTGGAAAAGACACGGGAAAGTGTTTTTAAAAAATTATCCAGGGCTGTAGTCGGAAAAAACAAGGTTGATGATGAGGTCCTTGATAATCTTGAAGAAGTTCTTGTTTCTTCTGATGTGGGAGTGAATACTACCGTGCGTATCATTGAAAGGATTGAGAACAGGGTTAAAAATGATCGGTACATGGGCACGGATGAGCTCAATCAAATCCTGAAAGAGGAAATTATTGGACTTTTAGAAGAGAATAAACATCAGTCAGGAAAAAATTTCTTTGAAGATGAATTACCGGAAAAACCATATGTGATTATGGTGCTGGGTGTTAATGGTGTTGGAAAAACAACGACCATAGCCAAACTTGCTAATCAATTTAAGAAAGCAGGAAAGCATGTTGTGCTTGGTGCAGCAGATACCTTCAGGGCAGCTGCTATTGACCAACTTGAAATGTGGGCTAACAGACTGGATATTCGTTTGATTAAGCAACAGATGGGATCTGACCCGGCCTCAGTGGCTTATGATAGTGTGCAGGCCGCTATCGCGGGTGATTATGATGTTGTTATTATTGATACGGCCGGAAGATTGCATAATAAGAATTATCTGATGCAGGAACTGAGTAAAATTAAACGTGCTATCCAAAAACTTGCTGCCAATGTGCCTCAGGAAATTTTACTTGTACTGGATGCTTCAACAGGACAAAATGCTTTTGAACAAGCTAAGCAATTTACTCAAACAACCGATGTGAATACCCTTGCCTTGACAAAACTTGATGGAACGGCTAAGGGCGGGGTTGTAATTGGTGTTTCTGACCAGTTTAGTATTCCTGTTAAATACATTGGTGTAGGAGAAAAAGTGGAGGATATCAAAATATTTGACCGTAAAGATTTTGTCGAAAGCCTTTTCAATTAAGCGCTTGTCTTTTTTCTCTTCAACAACTGATATAATAAAATGAACCAGCAAAAAATCAATGTTATTACGCTTGGTTGTTCTAAGAATATTGTTGATTCAGAGCATCTTATGGGGCAACTTTCAAATCATGACTTTAAGGTCGTTTTTGATGTCAATGAATTAACTGATATTGTTATTATTAATACATGTGGGTTTATTGCTGATGCAAAAGAGGAATCCATTAATACTATTCTTCAGTTTTCTGAGGGCAAGAAAAATGGTGATATTCAAAAATTGATCGTGATGGGTTGTTTATCCCAGCGGTACAGAGAAGATTTAAGTCGTGAAATGCCGGAAGTTGATTTGTTTCTTGGCGTTAATGAGCAGGAGCGTTTGTTAAATTTTATTATTCCTGAATACAAGAAATCCTATCCAAATCGAAGTCTAACCACTCCTAAACATTATGCATATTTGAAAATTGCAGAAGGGTGTAGCAGGCAATGTGCTTTTTGCTCTATTCCGGGAATAAGAGGCCCTTTTCATTCCATGCCTGTGGACGATTTATTGAATGAGGCCATAATGCTTGCTGATAAAGGAGTAAAAGAAATCATTTTAATTGCTCAGGATCTGACTTATTATGGTAAAGACAAAAAAAATCATCCGCTTCTACCTGATCTTTTGGAATCGCTTATTAAACTGGATCGCTTTAAATGGATCCGTTTACAATATGCCTATCCGGTTTCTTTTCCCGAACAGATAACTGAAATAATGAAAAAGAACCCGTCGGTTTGTTCTTATCTTGATATTCCTTTTCAACACAGTAGTGACCGAATGCTAAAAGCAATGAAGAGGGGGCATACCCGTCAGGATATGATGGATCTGATTTCAAAAATTCGCAGGGAAGTACCCGGAATTGCTTTAAGAACCACTTTGTTGGTTGGTTTTCCTGGTGAAACAGAGGAGGATTTCATGAATTTAATGACATTTGTCAAAGAGGTACGCTTTGACCGGCTTGGTGTGTTCACTTATTCGCACGAAGAAAATACACCGGCTGGAGACAAATTGGAGGATGATATTCCTGCTGATGTAAAAAAAGAAAGAGCTGAAATGATTATGGATATTCAACAATCTATATCCGGAGAATTAAACGTCAGCAAAATAGGGAGTACTATGGAAGTGATTATTGATGGGAAAGAAGGAGATGTGTGGATTGGAAGAACTCAATATGACTCTCCTGAAGTTGATAATAATGTGCTTATCGCTGATTCTTATCCTTTAAAATCAGGAAGCATTGAAATGATTGAAATCACGGATGCAAATGAATACGATTTGTTCGGCATTCCTGTTGCTGCTGAAAAATAAAAAAACCCGGAATGAATCATTCCGGGTTTTTTTATTGATTATAAAGGTATTAATGATAAAGCATTTATTCTATTGATGGTTCCTGATCATTATCAGTAGCAGTGTCATCTGCTTCTTTTTGATTATCAATACTTTCATCCTCATTACCTGGACCTTCACTTAATTCATTATCAACGGGTCCTTTTGCCTGGATGGCATTATCATCTTCGATTTCGTCATTGCCATTAACCACAGTAACAGAAGCAATACCTGATGAGTCCCTGAGGTTGATCAACCGGACACCCTGAGCGGTGCGTCCCATAAGTCTGAGGTCTTCAATAGCCATGCGAATAGTCACACCTTCTTTGGTGATGATCATCAAGTCTTGTTCATCATTCACCCCTTTAATAGCAATCAGTTTACCCGTTTTTTCTGTAATGTTAAGCGTTTTGACACCTTTACCTCCGCGATTAGTAATGCGGTAACTGTCAACAGTTGAACGTTTGCCATAACCTTTCTCGGAGACCACAAGGATATTTGTATTTGTATCTTCTACACATACCATACCCACAACTTTATCTTCGGGTTGTGTCAAAGTGACAGCTCTTACCCCGGTTGCCGTTCGTCCTACTGAACGCACTTTGGATTCTGGGAAATGAATTGCTTTTCCTGATTCGACAGCAATAAGAATTTGATTGTTGCCATTCGTAAGTTTTGCTTCGATCAAATTATCTCCCTCCCGGACATTAATTGCATTAATGCCATTTTGTCTGGGTCGGCTGTAAGCTTCAAGCGGTGTTTTTTTAATGGTTCCCTTTTCGGTGCAAAGTAATATGAATTTTTCCCTGAGATAATCCTCTTCTTTAAGGTTATCAACATTAATATAAGCCTGTACCACATCATCCGGCTCAATATTGATCACATTCTGAATAGCTCTTCCTTTGGTTCCTTTGGCTCCTTCGGGTATTTGGTAAACTTTTAACCAAAAACACCGTCCTTTTTTGGTAAAAAAGAGCATTGTATTATGCATTGAGGCACAGAAAATGTGCTCGAGAAAATCTTCATCACGTGTTTTACTTCCCCGGATGCCCACGCCACCACGGTGTTGTTTTTTATATTCAGTAAGGGGGGTGCGTTTGATGTAACCCATATGTGATATGGTAATGATCATATCTTCATCAGCATAAAAATCTTCCGGATTAAATTCGCCTTCATCCATGACAATCTCCGTTTTCCGTTCATCGCCATAATGGGATTTTACTTCGAGAAGTTCTTCTTTAATGATTTCCATTCTTTTTCCTTCATCAGCAAGAATGGCTTTCAGCTCCTCGATAAGCGACATGATCTCATCATATTCTTTCCGCAGCTTTTCCTGTTCCAGGCCTGTTAACTGCCTCAACCTCATATCAACGATTGCCCGGGATTGAATTTCCGAAAGTTCAAATCGTTCCATCAAGGTATTTCTGGCTTCATCAGGTGTCTGTGATTTTTTGATGATTTCAATAACCTCATCAATATTATCACTGGCAATAATTAATCCTTCAAGGATATGCGCTCTTTTTTCAGCCTGATCAAGTTCGTATTTTGTCCGGCGTATCACAATATCATGACGATGCTCAATAAAATTGAATAAAAGATCTTTCAAATTCAACATCTTCGGCCGTCCTTTGACCAGTGCAATATTATTGATACTAAAAGTGTTCTGGAGTTGACTGTATTTAAACAATTTATTTAAGACAACATTGGCAATAGCATCTTTTTTACAAATAATGATGATGCGCATTCCATTCCGGTCAGATTCGTCATTAATGTAAGATATACCATCAAGCTTTTTTTCATTAATAAGGTCGGCAATTTTTTTAATCATATCAGCCTTATTCACCATGTATGGTATCTCGGTAACGACAATCATTTCTCTACCCGAGGCGGTATTTTCGATGGTTGTTTTTGCCCTTACCACAACACGGCCACGGCCTGATTCGTAAGCTTCTTTAACACCGGATGTACCATAGATAATTCCACCAGTCGGGAAATCAGGCGCTTTGATATGATGTACTAGCTCACTGATTTCGATATCCCGGTTATCAATGTAGGCGATAAGTGCATCAATAACTTCGTTAAGATTATGCGGAGCCATATTGGTTGCCATCCCGACTGCAATACCACTGGCGCCATTAAGCAATAATGTAGGTAGACGGGTTGGAAGAACCGTCGGCTCTTCCATGGTATCATCAAAATTCAGATCAAAATCAACGGTATTCTTTTCAATGTCTCTTAAAGTCTCTTCGGCTATTTTTGTTAGCCGGGCCTCTGTATAACGCATTGCAGCAGGGCTGTCTCCATCAATTGAACCGAAATTACCCTGGCCGTCTACCAATCTGTAACGCATAGACCATGTTTGAGCCATTCGTACCATCGCTTCATAGACAGATAAATCACCATGTGGATGGTATTTTCCCAGAACCTCACCAACGATCCTGGCAGACTTTTTATAAGGCTTGTTATTATAAAGTCCCAAACCCTGCATCCCATATAAAACTCTCCGGTGTACCGGTTTTAAACCATCACGCACATCTGGTAAGGCGCGGGAAACAATCACTGACATTGAATAATCAATGTAAGCTGATTTCATTTCCTCTTCGATATTCGTTTTAATAATTACTTCTCCGTTTGCCATTACTTTGCTCTTAAAATTTTTAGTTGTCCTCTTTTTTTTCTGATGCATAAAAGTAATCAATATTGGCATAATTTATGCAGGTTATGTTATCTAATTTTTAACAAATTGATGTTTAAAAGTATTGTGTTATTTTAGAATCATGAATATTCATTATCTTTGCATTTTAGCATTAACAATTTTGAGGAGACTAATATGGACGCCAAATTTTCACAAAGAATCAGGGATGTATTGACCTACAGCAAGGAGGAAGCTCTCAGGCTTGGAAATCATTATATAGGTACGGAACATCTTTTTCTTGGTATATTAAGAGAAGGAGAAGGTATTGCAATAGATATTCTTGTAGGTCTTGGAGTTGACTTATATGAACTCAGGCAAAACATTGAAAATACCATTAAATCAAAAGAAGAACAAACACCACCGAACCAGGATAATATTCCTTTACTGAAAAATGCAGAAAAAGCATTAAAAATGGTTTACCTGGAGGCACGTTCTTTAAAAAGCGCAACCATTGATACCGGACATTTACTTCTGGCTATTCTTAAAGATGAGAATAGTCTGGTAACACAAGGACTCAGTGAAAATAATATTCATTATAATGACGTAAGAATGGAGGTTGAAGAGCACTATGCCGAAGGCAACAATAAGGGGATAAAATCAACCCAGGCAAGAGCCGAAATGCCTCCTGATGATGATGATGAACCTAAGTTCGGGCAAGATAAAGGAGGACCTTCGCAGGAATCTTCAAAATCTACATCTAACACCCCTGTATTGGATAATTTTGGCCTTGATTTGACCAAAGCTGCTGAAGAAAGTCGGTTGGATCCGATTGTGGGCAGGGAAAAAGAAATTGAGCGTATTGCCCAGATTTTAAGCCGCAGAAAGAAAAACAACCCAATACTAATAGGGGATCCCGGCGTTGGAAAATCGGCTATTGCTGAAGGATTGGCAATGAAAATTATAAAAAAGCATGTTTCCAGGACTCTTTTTGGTAAAAGGGTGGTTACGCTCGACCTGGCATCTCTTGTTGCGGGCACAAAATACAGAGGCCAATTCGAAGAACGTATCAAAGCTTTGTTGAATGAATTGTCTAAAACATCGGATGTTATTTTATTTATCGATGAAATTCATACTATTGTTGGAGCCGGCGGTGCTACCGGATCACTGGATGCTGCAAACATGCTGAAACCTGCTCTTGCCAGGGGAGAAATTCAGTGTATCGGGGCAACCACTTTGGATGAATACCGTCAACATATTGAAAAAGACGGGGCGCTGGAACGCCGTTTTCAAAAAGTGATGATTAATCCGACAACAGCAGATGAAACCATTCAGATCCTTAATAATATTAAAGAACGTTATGAAGATCATCACAATGTTACTTATACCGATGAGGCTTTGGATGCCTGCGTGAAATTGACTAATCGTTATATTACCGATCGCCACCTGCCTGATAAGGCTATTGATGCTATGGATGAAGCTGGCTCAAGGGTGCACATCAGCAATATCAATGTGCCTGAGCGGATTCTGAAAATAGAACAACAAATTGAAGAAACCAAAAAAGATAAAATTGCCGCGGTGAAAAATCAGAATTTTGAAAAAGCCGCCAGTTTCAGGGATCAGGAACGTGAGTTAATGCAAGAACTGGAACATGAAAAAGTCAAGTGGGAAGAGGAATTGACGAAAAACAGAGTCACCGTTAATGAGGATAATGTTGCAGAAGTGGTTGCGATGATGAGTGGTGTTCCTGTTCAGCGTATTGCCCAGGCTGAAGGAACCAGATTAATGAAAATGAAAGATCAGCTTAAAGATCGTATTATAGGACAGGATGAAGCACTGGGGAAAGTTGTAAAAGCGATTCAGCGAAACAGAGCAGGATTGAAAGATCCCAATAAACCTATTGGAACTTTTATTTTCCTCGGGCCTACGGGGGTAGGCAAAACCCAACTGGCAAAGGTTTTGGCTGAATACCTTTTTGATAGTTATGACAATCTGGTGCGTGTAGATATGAGTGAATATATGGAGAAATTCAGCGTTTCCAGATTAGTGGGAGCTCCTCCGGGGTATGTTGGTTACGAAGAAGGGGGCTTGTTAACCGAAAAAGTTCGTCATAAGCCTTATTCAGTTATATTACTTGATGAGATTGAAAAAGCACACCCGGATGTATTTAATATTCTTCTTCAACTACTCGACGAAGGACAATTGACTGATAGCCTGGGACGCAAAGTTGATTTCCGCAATACGATTATTATTATGACATCCAATATCGGAACACGTCAACTGGCTGAATTCGGTACTGGCATTGGTTTCCCGACAAAGGCAAGACAAGAGACTACAAATCAAATGACGAAGGATGTAATTCAAAAAGCGCTTAAACGGACTTTTGCTCCTGAATTTTTAAACAGAATAGATGATGTCGTGCTGTTCAATACATTGTCGAAGGAAGATATTGCCAAAATTATTGATATTGAACTTGAAGGACTTTACAAAAGAATCAATAATCTTGGGTATAATATCGAGATTACGCCAAAGGCAAAAGATTTTATTGCTGAACGTGGATTCGACAATAAATTTGGTGCAAGACCTTTACAAAGAGCTATACAAAAATATGTTGAAGAGCCCATGGCAGAATTGATTATTAGCTCTAACATTAAGCAGGGAGATACCATTAACGTGGATTATGACAAAAAACAGGAGAATACCAAAGTTGTTGTTGTGGCTTACGATGAAAAAGAAAAATAAAGATGTTGTTTTAGATGAAACTAAAAAAGGGAGACGATAACGCCTCCCTTTTTTGTTTATGATTAATGTGTAATCAATGTTGTCCGATAAAAAATAACAGGTCACCGCTACGCGGTTATGTTACTTTATCTATTTTAATTTTCTACAATC
>CAZSGN010000059.1:5244-13083 GCA_964606415.1 uncultured Bacteroidales bacterium | reverse complement strand
CAATGGCGTAGAGATTCCTCCTTCGTGGGTGAATGATTTGTACATCCGGAAAGGTACATCGCTGACATTTGCCCAGTGTTTGTGATAGCTTTGGAAAGGTATTTCCTGTCCCAGGTTTTTAACTTCTTCAACGGTTGTTTCTGTTCCTGAGGGTTCTTCACATCCCCCATTGTCAGAAAGGAACAATATCATGGTGTTGTCGAGTTGGTTGTGTTCTTTTAATTTGGCGATAAGTCGTCCAATGCCCTGGTCCATGCGATCAATTTGCGCAGCGTAAACAGCCATTCTTTTGGCCCATATTGTTTTTTCATCTTCGGTGAGCTCGTCCCATGGTGGTATTCCTTCCCCGCGTTCAGATAAAGCCCAGGAGGAATCGATCAGGTTTTTGTCAAGTTGATTTCTGTAGCGTACTTTACGCAATGAGTCCCATCCGGCTTTGAATTTCCCTTCGTATTTTTCAATGTCTTCTTGTAGCGCATGGAGCGGGCGATGTGGTGCATAATGGGCTACGTAGAAAAAGAAGGGTTTGTCTGGCTGTTTTTGAAAGTGTTCATCAAGAAAGGCGACAGTTGAGTCATTGATGGCTTCTGTCAGGTAGTAATCTTCGCCGGGTTCAATAACATTATTATGGGAAACCAGTACCCGGGGATTATAATAGCCACCGCCTCCTGAAAGGATGCCGTAAAATTTGTCAAATCCACGCTGAATTGGCCAGTTGTGTTTAGGCCCTTCCTGGGTTTGATATTCCTTGTATGTTACATGCCACTTACCTGTCATATAGCAACGGTAGTCTTTTTCGCGCAAGGCTTCCGCGATGGTTATGTTATGTTCATTAAGGTCTCCTGTATATCCCGGTTCGCCAAGATTGGATGCGGTCATCCAGCCTATCCCGGTTTTGTGTTGATACAGCCCTGTTAATAGTGATGCTCTTGTCGGGCAGGATCTGGAGGTGTTATAGAATTGATTTAAAAGAATTCCGTTTTCAGCAAGTTGATCAATATTAGGGGTCCGGATGTGTTCTGAACCTGTACATCCTAAATCTGAGAAGCCCATATCATCGGCCATGATAAGAATGATGTTGGGGCTTTTTGTTTCTTTTTTTTCCTGCTTTTCCTGATTGTTTTGACAGCCAACCAATGGGATTAATCCAAGTGCCAGAAGTGAATGACGAATTTCCATATTTATATTTTTTTATTAATGTACAAATCTAAAAAAAAATGATTTGCTCTCAATTTTTATTTGCGATCATTATTCTTCGATCATTTGTAATTTATGATGTTTATTTAAAATATAGGTTCTACCACTAATTTAATGAAAGCTTGCAATTTGGGTTGTATTTTAATGGAGAATGTTTGCCAAAAATGAGCAACTATATTGCATCAATCAAAAAACGCAATATTTAAACTACATTTAAACTACATGTGCAACAATATTTTAACAATGTTTTATATCATTTAAATATTTAACCATTAAAATAAGAGTAGAACCAAAATATATTGTTTGCAGGCTGGGCAGGCTAGCTGTTTATCAGGTAAAATTAATTTCTATATTAAATGACTCTTCATTGCTTTTTTATTAAGAACCAGGGTGGATAGAATTCACGTTGAAAAGAAAACTCATAAAAATAGCATTTGGCTACTATTATGCTGAGAAATATTTCATTCATCATGCTTCAAATTTATAGAAATATTATCTTTACACACTATATAAGTAGAAATAATGAAGATGGAGGTATAGATATGACAAATTCGAAAATTGACCTTAAAAAAGAGCAACAAAATACGCTAGATACGCCTCGTTATAAATATAGTTTAATGGCAAGGTTGTTTTTTAGTGGCATGGATTTGCTCGCAGGAAAAAAAGATGATCTTTCCAAAGCTAAAATGTTGGAGATTTTGGCCAGTGTTCCATACAGGGTATGGGAAATTCGTCATTATATGAAACAAACAAAAAAGTATAAAAATACTGGGCAGGTAAAAAAGTCTCAGGAGGTAATTGATTGGGGACGTGATGCGCAGGATAATGAGTTTACTCATTTACTTGTTATTCATGAAAAGATGAAAGAGGATGGTATCAGGGATAAGTGGTATTTGCATTCTTTTATTAGTATGCCTGTCGTTTTTATTTATATTTTTTTGTCTAAACTTATTGCCTTTTTTAGCCAGAAAAGAGCCTTTCTTTTTAATGCTGAATTTGAGAATCATGCCGAATTGGTTTATGCCAGGCTTGTAGTAAATAATCCTCAGTGGGAAAATCAAAAGTTGAATAATTTATTTGTTAAAACATATGCTGATGTTGAAACCTGGGCTGATGTTTTCCGGCGGATTAGTCTTGATGAGCGGGATCACATGAATCATAGCTTCGAGTTTTGTGGTAAATCAGCTTATGTGTATAAATATGACGGAATGCCTTCTAGCTATAATAAAGAATAGTATTGGGCTTTGATGATGAGTATTATAGATCAAGCTTCTTATTTTATGATTTTTTTTTATAATATTGATGGCCGAAAGCTTTATTTACCCTGGCATAATGCTTCATGCAGGGTCTTATAAAATATGAAGATTAGTTTTTTCAGAAGAATAATCTATTTTATTTCCCATTAAACGAGCAGAAGAACCTTTTTGGTTTTGGAATAAGGTTAATGGAACTTTTTTATTTTGTATCTTGATTTCCTGATTAATAAATTATCAGGTTTTACAAGGTTGGTTTTATTTGGTATATTTATTCTTTTAATAATTGAGTTGAGCGATTTCTTTGAAGAGTCATTCAATGCAGTTAATACTAAGGCGAACGGCATATGTCAGTTCATGGATATAAATTATGTAAATGGAAAAAAAGCGATTTTTTCATATTTTCATTATTGGAGTAATTTTTCTTTTTGCAGGGATATCCCTTAAAGCTCATGTTTTACAGGGGTATGTTTTAGGGCCTGATTCTCTTGCTGTCGAAAATGCAAATGTGATGGTATCGCCTGGCCGGAATGGTACTTTCACGGATAAGCAGGGTTTTTTTAAGTTGTCTTTGGATGAAGGTTCTTACATTGTTGTTATATCTCACATTGCTTATCAAAATAAATCACTTCACATTCAATTGACAAGTGACAGAAAGCTTACTGTTTATTTACCTGCTAAAAACATGGATCAGGAAGTTATTATCAGGGGATATCGGTCGGATCATAATATAAGAAGTAGTGATATTGGTTTGGTTGAAATTCAGACGAAAGATATTGCTTCGCTTCCGGTTTTATTTGGAGAGGTTGAACCGCTTAAATCAATTGCCCTGCAACCCGGTATAAGGACGGTTAGTGAAGGTAACACGGGAGTAGTTGTGCGGGGAGGTGGCCCGGGACAGAATTTGATGTTATATGATAACACACCTGTATATAATCCTGCTCATTTAGCTGGCTTTTTTTCTGTATTTAATCCGGATGCGGTTGACAAGACTTCTGTTTATAAATCAGGCATACCTGCTTATTATGGCGGGCGTCTTTCTTCTGTTATCATGGTTAATAGTGACGAGGGAAACCGTGATAGTTTAGCGGGTAAGGCTGGTATTGGTTTGATTTCTTCAAAATTGCATTTGAGTGGTCCCTTATCCAAGAAAGGAAGTTTTTCTTTTTCTGCACGTAGAAGTTATTTTGATCTTTTAAAACCCTTTTTCCGTGATTTTTTTTCTGCTCAATCTGTGGGTATACGGATAACGGATTATTTTTTTTATGATATTAATGGAAGCCTTCGTTATCAAATGTCACCTAAAGATCGGATTAAGTTAAGTTTTTACCATGGAAGTGACCAGTATTTATATCGTTATTCAAAAAATGACCGGACTGATGTTCGTTGGGGGAATTCACTTGCAAAATTAAAGTGGTTGCATATTTTTAATGAACATGCCTGGTTAGAAAATCATGTTTTTTTAACCAACTATGCTTTTGATTTTCTTACGGTGCAAAATATTTATGAATTTAATCTGAATAGCGGTGTTTTTGATTATGGAGGAAAATCGGTTTTGAATGTTTTGTTGGGCAAGAATAAAATTAAACTGGGGGGAGAGGTGATCCGTCATCGTTTTTCCCCAACCCAAATGGATGCTGTTGTTGAAGGTTTTGAGCTGGACTTCATGGAGCTCGGTGATCTTTATTCGGATGAAATGGCCTGGTTTGTTCATGATGAATTCTCTGTCTTTGACCGGTGGAAGATCAATGCGGGTTTAAGGTATTCGTATTACCGGCACATTGGGCCCTTTGAAAGGTTTGAAAAAGAAGAAGCCGGATTGATTAGGGATACCATTTCTTATTCTCCGGGTGAGACCATTAGGGATTTTCATATCCTGGAACCCCGTTTATCTCTCCGGTATTTACTAAATCCCCGTTCTTCTGTTAAGGCTTCCTTTTCGAAAAACAATCAGTCTGTTCATTTGGCTACCATGCCTTCTGTTTCTATGCCTACGGATATGTGGCTCCCTAGTTCTGCTTTTATTAAGCCGGCAGAGGCTTTTCACTATTCTGTTGGCTATTACCGGAATTTTAAGCAGGATCTTATCGAATCATCTATAGAAGTTTATTATAAAGAGATGGACCACCTTGTCGAATTTAAACGGGGATTGTTGAATAGTGCTTTTGCTCAAACATTATACGATGATATTGTGCAGGGGAAAGGGCATTCTTATGGCATGGAATTATTTGTTCAGAAAACAAGAGGGCGGTTAAGTGGTTGGCTGGGATATACACTTTCCAGAACAGAACGTTTGTTTGACGAATTGAATAACGGCAATCCTTATGTTTCGACTTATGACAGGACGCATGATCTTTCACTTGTAGCCGCCTATCAGTTAAACGAGTACTGGCGATTAGGCGCTACCTTTGTTTGGTCTACTGGTAAAGCTATAACACTTCCTGAAAATATCTATGTGGTGCAGGAGCAGTTGATCAGTGAATATGGGCCCAGAAATGGATATCGCTTGCCGGATTATCATCGTATGGATCTTTCTGCTACTTATACCCGTAAAAAAAGAAAATATGAATCATCGTGGTCTTTTTCGGTTTATAATGTTTACAGCAGGGCGAATCCTTTTTATCTTTATTTTGAGACAGAGGGTTCTATTGAGCAACATAATGTGAAAATGACACCGCTCCAGGTTGCTTTATTCCCAATTATTCCTGCTGTTTCGTATAGTATTTCATTTTAAATGGTTTTATCAATGAGGCACAATCATTAAAGATAGTTAAATCATGACAAAAAAGCGTATTGGTCAATGGGGTGTATTTATTTTAGTTTTTATTCCTGCCGTTCTTGCCTGTGAAAAGGAATTGGATCTGGACGTACCTACTCCTGAAAATAAGGTTGTTGTTGACGGGTATATTGAAGCAGGCCGGCATCCTGTGGTTTATCTCACACAGAGTTTTCCTTTTTTTGAGGAGATTGATGAGGATAAATTGTTTGAAAATATTGTGGCCGTCGCTAAGGTGACGGTCAGTACAGATGATCAATCTGAAATTCTTACCCTCGAAAGGGATACTTCGGTGTATCCTCCTTTTTATTATACGGGCATTGATATTTTGGGTGAACCCGGAAAGCGTTATGACTTGCGGGTTGATTTTCAGGGTAACGTTATTACTGCATCAACGACTATTCCTCCTGTTGCTGAATTAGATAGTTTATGGTTTATCCGGGAAAATGATTCCCTGGGGTATATTCGTTTTCGTTTGTCTGATAATGCGCATGAAAAAAATTATTACCGTACTTTTTACCGTGTTTTGGGGAAGGATGATCGTTTTGTGCCTTCTTACATTAATGCGCTTAATGATCGATATTTTAATGGACAGACCGGGGATTTTTCTATTTATAAGAATGTAAATGAATTAACAGATTTATACTATAACGATAAATTTTTTGAAGTGGGGCAAAATGTCAGGATAAAAATAGCTTCAATGGATAAAGCTCACTTTGATTTTTGGAATAGTTTCCAGGGGAAAAATCTTGGATTAACTTCTTTTACTGCTGAACCTGGCAGTATTGAATCAAATGTTAATGGTGGACTTGGTGTCTGGGGCGGGTATGGAAGTACCATTTATTCAATCGTATTAAAATAGCTCTTTTATTTTTATTTGGAATGTTGGAATTTAAAGAGTAGTGATATTGTAGTTAAATAAATATAAAAGCAAAAAGCTGCCCTTCTTATAAAAAAAGGACAGCTTTACTTTTTATGCTAAATGCTGTTATTATTCGAAATAAACGGAGTCCATCTGCATGCCGTGTTTAGCATTCATATCAAAAATGAACGTGTTTAATTCATCCTCAAGGTCCTCCATGCCGCTTGTTACGTAAGCATCAAGATTAACCTTTGAGCCATCAGGAAATACCATTTTAAAGTCCATTTCATAACCGGTATAAGGGTCCCCGCATTCGGTAACTTCCTGATTAAGTTCATAATCATAATCGGTCCAGCAGTTTTCTTCTTCATAATAAGAAGGGAATGCTTCCAGTTCACCAATTTTGTTACCTGATGATGCATACTGAATATACAGGTCAATGTTGCTGTTGGCTATATTGGCATGGGCTTGAATCATTTCTTTTTCACTGTCGTATGTTTGATTTTCTGCATTCATCATTTCAAGATAGAAATCATCGACATCAATGTAACCGGCAAATTTAATATCGAAAATTTGAAAGTAAGCATTGGATTCTTTGAGAATTTTATCAACCTCAACGGAATCCAAGTAATTAGTGTCGTATTCAGCACAGGAGCCATCAATATTCCAATACTTACAATCAATATTCATAACTTCATGGGTGGAAGCATCGACATTATCCTCAGACCAGTTACCTGTTGCAGAACTTCCCATGCTCATAATATTTTTTGAGCCGTTTTTCCAGCTATAGTCAACAGATGCACTGGTATTGTCCGTGTTTTCAAATGAGTAACTCCAGACAAAAGGAGTAATCGAAAAAGATGTGGTTATGCTTGTAGGCCTGTTGTTCGCATAAGTTGCATCATAAGTGTATTGACTTGCTGTTGATCCGTCTAATTTAAGCGTTGCTGTAATTCCAGCCGGCATTTCAATTGATTTACCGTCAATGGTTTGTAGCTCCATGTCAAACTCTGTGATACTTATTTCGGCATCATTTGTTGTTTTGGAATCATCAGAGGGGAATTTAAGTATCACAGCATCTGCATAGGAAGAGTCCCAGCCACCTGTTGTATGATTCCATTCATACAATCCTTTGGCATTGTAGAAAACTGCCTCAGAACTGGTGGTGTCTGTGGCGGCAAGTGCTTTAAGCGCTTCAGTAGCAGTATTTTTGCCCTGTGCGAATAAAGTGAAATTCTTAAGGACATCAAACACATAAAGTGATTTTGTTGATTTTAGGGCGGAAGAACTATCAGAAAGCTCTCCGAATTGGATCATTGTCTGTATCGCTGTTGCACTTTCGAGTTCATCAACTTCAGCAATTAAATCTATGCCGGCTTGTGCAATATTGCTTTTATCTTCTTCGACGTTGGTTGATTCATCAGGTGTTTGTCCTGATTCATCTTTTTTTGTACAAGAGAATAAAAGGAGACTGGCAACCAGTATGGGCAAAAAAGTTTTTTTGAATAACATGATTTTGGGTTTTAGAAAGTTAATAATAAATTTCGATATAAAATTAAGATTCTTTTTCTTATAAGTCAATTTTTATATTATATTATTTTTATTCGTTTTCGATATGCTTTAATAATAAAAATACAAAAAAAGCAAAAAGCTGCCCTTCTTATAAAAAAGGACATCTTTTACTTTTTTATGTTATATGCTGTTATTATTCGAAATAAACGGAGTCCATCTGCATGCCGTGTTTAGCATTC
>CAZSGN010000059.1:0-5144 GCA_964606415.1 uncultured Bacteroidales bacterium | reverse complement strand
TTACGTAAGCATCAAGATTAACCTTTGAGCCATCAGGAAATACCATTTTAAAGTCTAATTCGTAGCGGGTATATGTTTCACATTTACTTATTGGGTTGTTATCTCCATCACTGTAATCGGTCCAGCAACTATCTTTTTTATAATAATAAGGGAATGCTTCCAACTCACCGATTATTTTTCCTGAGGAGGAATATTGGATATGCAGGTCAATGTTACTGTTGGCTACATCGGCATAGGCTTGAAACTTTTCTTTATCGTTAATGTAATTTTGGTCTGCGGCATTGATCATATCAAGATAAAAATCATCGGCATCAATGTAACCGATAAATTTAATATCGAAAATTTGAAAATAAGCATTGGATTCTTTGACAATATTATTAATCGCAACAGAATCCCAGTAAATAGTGTCGTATTTGTTTTCATTACAGGTGCCATCATCATTAGTGTCCCAGGAGGAACAGTGAAGGGTCATTGCGGTATGTGTAGAATTTTCTATATTATCCTCAGACCAGTTGCCTGTTGTATTATTTCCCATCCTCATAATATTTTTTGAGCCATTTTTCCAGTTATAGTTAGCAGATGCGCTGGTATTGTTCGTGTTTTCAAATGAGTAATTCCATTCAAAAGGAGTGATCGAAAATGAGGTGGTTATGTTTGTAGGCCTGTTGTCTGAGTAAGTTGCATCATAAGTGTATTGACTTGCTGTTGATCCGTTTATTTTAAGGGTTGCTGCAATCCCAGCCGGCATTTCAATTGATTTACCGTTAATAATTTGTGTTTCCATGTCAAATTTTGTTATGCTAATTTCAGCATCATTTGTTGTTTTTGAATCATTAGAGGGGAATTTAAATATGATGGTATTAGCATAGGAAGAATCCCAACCACCTGTTGTATGATTCCATTCATACAATCCTTTGGCATTGTAGAAAACTGCCTCAGAACTGGTGGTGTCTGTGGCGGCAAGTGCTTTAAGTACGTCAGTGGCAGTATTTTTACCCTGTGCGAATAAAGTGAAATTTTTAAATACATCAAACACATAAAGTGATTTTGTTGATTTTAGGGCAGAAGAACTGTCAGAAAGTTCCCCGAATTGGATCATTGTTTGGATCGCTGTTGTGCTTTCGAGTTCATCAACCTCAGCAATCAGATTAATGCCGGCCTGGGCAATGTTGCTTTTGTCCTGCTCAACGTTTGTTGATTCATAATGTGCTTGTCCGGATTCGTATTTTTTTGTACAAGAGAATAAAATGAGGCTGGTTGTCAGAATAGAAAAAAAAGAATTTTTAATTAACATGGTTTTGTTTTTTTTCATATTGGATAATACAATGATGTTTTAAAATTATGATTCTTTTCTTAGAAGTCAAATTTTTATCTTAAATAATATTCCTCTATGGGATTTTTTTAACTTTATGAAATTTATTGTTATTTCTATGTAATACATCATTTGGCGTGATTTTCTTTTTAGATAAATATGGGTTATGGCTGTGTTGCTTTTTTTTGTTGTTTCCGCTTTTATTATTCGCAGAAGGGACCAGGCAACTCCGTCCGGATTATGCCCCTGTTGATAAAGCTGCGGCTTATCTGACGATCCGTTCTAACAGTATGGCTTCCTGGAATGCTGATTCAGCAAGGAAACTTTATATTCATATCTCGGATACTTCTGAAGTAATCTATTATGGTTTTGGACATGTTACCTCATCGTCTATTGAGCTTAATCAGGATATTACGGCAACCAGTAGTTGGAAGGATTCTATTGAATACCGCATTAAAGACCCTTTGGGTAATGTGGTGGTCAATAGCCTGGTACCTGTTAGCGGGCAGGGATTTATTGGTGATAGTTCTTTAATTGCTTATAAAAAGGCAGTAAATGGGCCCAGGCAACTTGTGGGTGATTCTGGTTATGATGCATTGTCTTTTCAGCCTCAGAAAAAAGGTGATTATTCGATTGAGTTCAGAGATCCGGTAAATGGGGGTGGGAAAAGGGTGTTCCAGCTTTTTGATATCACGGTGGGGTCTGAGGCCGGCAAGCCTTTGCCTGGCCGTCTGTGGGCGCATTTATGGCGACTGATAACCTATGGGCAGGGTCAGGAACCTGATAAGATTGATCCTTTTGAGGGTAAATTGTATACTTATTCTTCTGACCAGGTGGTTACGGAAATTACATTTAAGGATTTCAGGCCATGGGAGTTTAGTGTCTTTTGTAATTCTTATGGTGTCGATACTTCCGGAACTGTCCGTGAGAACCGGCAGTCTTCTGATGATTCTCCTTTGTTTTTGCCTGAATATAAGGTTTTTTTGCAACCACCTGATACCACCGCTTATCCCACCGGAGAGCTTTCTTGTGTAAAAGCATTATCAACAGTTCATCAATGTAATACAGATGATTATTGTATTAACCTGGAAACATCACGGGATGGATATGCCAATGTATTTCTTGATATTGATAAGGATGGGCTTTATAGTCCTTACGGGAAAGATGTAATGTTTGATGCGGTGGAAGTGAATAAAGATGTCGTTAATTGTGTTAATTGGGATGGAAGAGATAATGAAGGAAATGTTATCAACAAAAATGATACAATACCTGTATATGCTTATATGATCGCTGGAATAACTCATTTGCCTATGGATGATGTTGAGCGTTGTGGGGGGTTGGATATTCGCTTGATTCGTCCTGAAAAAGATTGTTTTGGGGGTGATTTAGATAGTGTATTGATGTACTGGGATGACCGGAAAATAGGAGGCAGCAGCAACCTGGAAGGTTGTCTTGATTTTTGCCGCTCATGGGAGGTGAACGAAAAGACCAATAACACCTGGTGGTATATCATTAATGAAAGAACGCTTAGTCATTTTGTGAAACGTGATACTGCGCTCCTGGTGCAGTTAGATTCAACTAATAATCTTGATGGTTATTATAAGGATGGCGATACTGTTCTGCTGAATGTTTTTTTCCGGAATGATCAGTATTCAGCTACTGATTTGCTGGATACCCTTCAGGTAAACTCGAATAATTCTTCACTTTATCAATTAAACCTGGAGGGTGCTGATACCATTCCAATAAATGCATATACTGGTTTGTTAAAGGTTTATTATACACTGGAGAATGATGCTTCTTCTCCTGTTTTTGATCTTGATTTTGATGTTTATCTTCAAAATGATTACTGTACAAGGCTTGAGCAGGTGAATAGACAGGGTATTCTTAAAACAGAAACGACAGCACGGAATTTAAGCTGTTTTGAATCCGGAGATGGGCGCATTGTTTTTAAAAATACGCGTGGAGGTAGTGGCGCTTATCGTTATTCCGTTGATGGCGGTTCGAGCTGGTCCAATGACTCGGTTTTTAATGATTTAGCGGCAGGTGTTTATGAACTTTGTGTTGGTGATGTTAATAATCCCGCTAATATCCTGAATGCTGATACCATTACTTTAGATCAGCCTGCTGAAGTGATCTCTGTTATTTCCAATGAAGGGAGTCCTGTCGATTCCATGATTTCTTTTTGTCCTGATGAAAATAAGTCTCTTTCAGGAGGTCAAAGCGTTAATGCTGACAGTATTGACTGGTTTATGCCTGATGGAACCATGCTTGAAGGTTTTTCTTCTATTGTTGCTGATGAAGCAGGGCTTTATAAAATGAAGGTTTACGATGTTAATGATTGTCCGGATAGTATGTCTGTTGAGGTTAAGCTGCCGGAATATCCTGGTGTTCAGTTTTCTGAAACAAATACGCTTCGCGCTTACAAGGGAGAGGTGGCCGATTATTCATTGGTTCCGGAACAGGATCATCATTATCGTTGGAGTATACCTGGATATGGAGAGATTAAAGGTAATCAGGAGGGTGCGGAAATAACTGTTTCGTGGTATGATACAGTGACGCAAAATGCTTTCATTTTGGTGCAGGCTACTGATACATTAACGGGTTGTTCGACCATCGATACTCTTGAGGTTGAAATTTATGCGGTCCCGGAATTACAGATCGATGATGTTTATATCCTGAATGATGAATCTTGCCAGGGATCGGCAGATGGCAGAATTAGTACGGTAATTTTTGGTGGTGAAGAGAGGTTGGATGTATGTTTGCATAAAGATGGGGTACAGATATTGGATACTTTTTTAATGGCAGGGCAACCTGCATCTTTAACCTTAAAAGGCCTTTCTGCCAGTCAATATAAATTGGTGGTTGCAAACCAGGGTATTGTTGATCCTGATTCTGTTTCTTTTGATGTTGAGGTGGCAGATAAAAGTTACCAGAAAGATTATACTTCTATTAAATGTGAAGGTGATACTGCTTGCATGAAGATTATAGCCAGTACACCACCTGTTGTTTTATGGCGCAATGATGCCGGAGATTCGGTGGGCACAGGGGCTTCTTTTTGCACACAAATCCCAGGGAATTATAGTGCTGAAATAGCGATCAATGATGTATGTCGTGAAGAAGAGTCTTTTTCCATCTCTCCGCCTGATAGCCTCGATATTAATATATCTGGGACAAAAAGGCCGTATTGCAAGGATCTTTGTGATGGTGTTGTTGATGTTCATGTGCATAAGGGAAATCTAAATAAACTTTATGGGTACGAGATCAATAAAGATTCTTTATGGGAGTTAGATATAATACAGCCCCGTATGAAGAATTTGTGTGCCGGGATTTATGTTGTGGAAGGAATGAATGCTGATGGTTGTGTTGATGCAGACACGGTAAGACTAATGAACAAGAAAGAGATTTGTTTAGAGATACCTAACGCTTTCACTCCTAATGACGATGGGGTCAATGATACATGGGAATTGACTGTGTTAAAAAAATTATATCCGAAAATAGAAGTTTTTATCTATGATCGATGGGGGCAATTGATTTTCAAATCACCAAAAGGGTATCCGGATGCATGGGATGGTGTCTCGAATGGCAGGCCCCTGCCAACAGATGCTTATCATTATATTATTTATCTGAATGATCCGGATAATAAGGTAGAGACGGGCCAGGTAAATCTGATCAGGTAGTAAAGCGTTTTTAATTAATACCTGAATAAAGAGATTCTTAAAAATTTTAAATTATATCAAGCGTTTATTAAAATAATAATGATGTGGGATCGCCGGTAGGCAGTGTTTGTGGCCTTGCGGGTGTCCGGCAACAAAAACCACTAAACCCTTAAAAA
>CAZSGN010000058.1:0-13156 GCA_964606415.1 uncultured Bacteroidales bacterium | reverse complement strand
AATAGCAATAAGTTAATGATTTAGTCTTGTTTTTTTAAATATGGACAGTCCTAATGATTCGTGTTTTATAAGTTATTGTAAAACTTTTGTAGTTTAAAATCAGCAATTGATGTACTTTGCCTTATAAGTTGATTGTATTCCCGACATAAAAATGCGACATTATATTTTGATGCGGATCAGGAGGTTTGAAATTATTTTTAGGAAGTTCAAAAAGTAATAATATTAGCGCCTGCTTGGAAGATTTTAGTCGGAGATTTGTTGGATATCGGCACCTAGTTCCCGGAAATCTTCGGCAAAAGAAGGATAAGTTATTTTGACAGATTCTGCAGTATCTATTACAGATTCTCCCTCGGCTCCCATTGCAGCTAATGAAAGTGCCATTACCATTCTGTGATCATGGTATCCGTGAAGGTTGGGTGACCCTTTTAATTTACTTTCATGAATGATCAGTCCATCTTTTTTTTCTTCGATCCGGGCTCCCATTTTTTTAAGTTCTTTGGCAACTGCTGCTATGCGGTCGCATTCTTTATACCTGGCTTGTTCAACATTCAACAGCCGGGTTGTCCCTTTGGCGAAACATCCAACAACAGCTAAGGCTGGCAATGCATCAGGTGTGGCATCCATGTCAATATCAATGCCTTTTAGATCTTTATTTTTAATATGTACCTCGTCATCACCGTATTCAAGTTCCATTCCCATGTTTTTGAGATGGTCAAAAACAGCTTTATCTCCCTGGCTATCTTCAAAGTTAAGGCCTTTTAATGTGAGATCCGATTTTGTAATAGCAGCAGCACATAAGGGAAAAGTAGCGGTGCTGAAATCAGCGGGGATAAGTCCTTCAAATGGTTTATAACGTTGTCGCCCGGGTATTTTAAACCATTCCAGTCCTTTATGTTCGAATTTGATATCCTGGTTATGTAACCAGTCAAGTGTCATCTGAACATAAGGTTTTTCATGCAGGTTCTCCACAACGATTTCTGTGTCATTTTTTGCAACAGGTGCTGCGATGAGCAGGGCTGTCAGAAATTGAGAGCTGATACCGTCAATAGTCGTTTTGCCGCCTTTTAGCGGCCCTTTAACAGAAAATGGACATTTGTTATTAGGAGAATCGATGGTTACCCCCAGGTTTTTAAGTGCGTTAAATAAGGGATCCATAGGGCGTTGACGGATGCTGTTGTCGCCGTCAAATGATATAGGCTGATCAGCAAGGGCTGCAATGCCTGTTAAAATACGTAGCGTTGTGCCCGAGTTGCCAACATCAATAAGATTGGCTTTTTTCAATGGCCTGGGGCCAAATCCCTGGATAATAAAATCGTCCCCGGTTTGAATCTGGGCGCCCATTTCGATACATCCTTCTACACAGGATAATGCATCTGCTGACACCAGCGGGTTGTGAAGAACGGATTTCCCTTTTGCGAGGCTTGCTATTGTAATCGCACGGATGGTATGTGATTTAGAAGCAGGAACAAATATGCAACCGGCAATTTTTGATTTTTTAACTTTGAATTTCAAATTCTTGGTTTTGTTGATTTCAATTTTCGAAATTAATGAAAATGCGCTTCCGGAGCAAGTTTTTTTTATTCTCTGAATCTGAATTAATATTTTTGATAGATCATTTGTGCAGTCGGATTTGGCAGGTGATTTGTTTATAATTAATGTGGTGTAAAGTTTTTCAGGATAATATTCAGGTATATTTTTCACAAATGGAATATTTAAATAGTATAAAATCAATAATTTAGCTCTGTGCTTCAATATGCATAGGGTTAATAATTAATGTTTTATAAGTTATTGCGAAACTTTAGAACTCTTGATCCCAGTATTAAATATAATAACAAATTATAATGTCGTAAAATTGATATGCTTTTAATTGTGAATCTTTTTGTGAGTGTGGCCAGTGAATTTGCGAAGGAATGGGCGTAGCCTTGGCGCGCTAATTGCCGGGCACCCACGAGACTTGCACGCATCCCCCGGCGAACCCTCACATTTAGAATAAACTATTATATGCATTTAAGCCTTTTAATTTTAAGATATTATTTACATTTTTATAGATGCTATTGTGAGGGTTTCACGAGTATTTTTTTTTGGTTCGTTTCTTGTCCGTCCACTGACTGATTTTTGTTACGAATGACAAAAAAAATGAACAGGTTTATAGGTGTCTTAAAGCCTATAGTTGAGTAAAGTTTTTCAGGATAATATTTAGGTATATTTTTCACAAATGGAATATTTACATAGCACAAAGTCAATAATTTAGATCTGTGTTTTAATATGCACAGGGTTAATAATTAATGTTTTATAAGTTATTGCGAAACTTGAGTAAATAATTAAATTATGGATTTTTCTGAATTAGTTCAACAACGTCAGAGTGTAAGAAAATACAAAGATCAACCTGTTGAAAAAGCAAAAATTGAGACTTGCATTGAAGCACTTCGTTTAGCTCCTTCGGCTTGTAACGGCCAGCCGTGGAAGGCCCTTGTTGTAGAGGAACCGCGTATGCGCGGGAATATTGCTGGCTGTGTCTCGGATATGATGATGAATAAATTTGTCCATCAGGCACCGGTACTGGTCGTTCTGATTATGAAAAAAACGAATTTTACCAGTTGGTTTGGCAGTAAGGTAAAAAAGAAGGCCTTCCCGCTCATGGATGTTGGCATTGCGGCTGAGCATTTTTGTCTTCAGGCAGCCGAACTGGGCCTGGGGACTTGTTTAATTGGGTGGTTTCAGGAAAAAGCGATGAAAAAGATACTTAAGTTATCTGGTAATCAGCGCATTGGTTTAGTGATAACGCTTGGTTATCCCCCTGATGATTATCCTGTCCGTTCAAAAATAAGAAAATCCACCGAAGAAATATGCGAGTGGTATTCGTGATGATTTTCTTTTCATGAGCAATGTCGATTGAACTCAGGATCCGAGTATTTTTTTGACAAATGTTTTGATTCTTTCTTCTAATGGTAAATTTTCTTGTGATAAGGCTTTAATAAATGCACTTCCGATAATTGCTCCATGGGCGTATTGACAGGCTTTTTGAAATGATTCATGGGAGGAAATACCAAACCCGATCATTTGAGGTAATTTTAGATTTAGTTTTGTTATTCTTTGAAAATATTGTTCCTGATCTGATGCGATGCTTTTGGTGCCACCTGTGGTTGATGCAGAGGAAACCATATAAATAAATCCCTTGCCTGTTTGTTCAATTTCCCGTATCCTGGCCTCACTGGTTGATGGCGAAATAAGAAAGATAGGGTGTATCTGATGTTTTTCAAAGTCTTGCTGATAATGTTCCTGGTATTCAATGAGGGGTAGGTCGGGTAGAATAATGCCATCTATGCCCACTTCGGCTGCTTTTTTTAAAAAGCGGCCAATACCGAATTGCATGACCGGATTAAAGTATCCCATTAAAATGACAGGGATGGATATGGTTGGGCGCATGGCTTCCAGTTGCTGGAATAATTTGTAGATAGACATGCCGTTGTCAAGGGCTTTCTGCGAACTTTTTTGTATGACAGGGCCATCTGCAAGTGGATCAGAGAAAGGCATCCCGATTTCCACCATGTCCACACCGTTTTTTTCCAGTTGCTGAAGAATGGAAAAGGTGTCCTCCAATGAAGGATAGCCAGCAGTAAAATAAATAGATAAGACGTTTGATGGTTTATTTTGGAAGAGCTGATCAATGCGGTTCATCTGAATATATTTTAGACTTGTTTGTGTTTTATTTTCTATTTGTGTTTGGCGATTTAAACGATGTCAATAAGCTTATTAATCTGTTAATTCGCTGATGTGTTTGCTATAGGCCTCCATGTCTTTATCACCCCGTCCGGAGAGGTTAACGACGATTATTTCACCGGGTTCATTCTTTATTTCGTCCAGCACGGCCAGGGCATGTGCCGTTTCAAGAGCCGGAATAATACCTTCCAGCCGTGTAAGCTCATATGCGGCATTCAATGCTTGTTGGTCCGTTGCATTCAGGAATTTGGCTCGTCCCTGGGATGCAAGATGGGCGTGGATTGGCCCTATGCCGGGATAATCGAGGCCCGCTGATATCGAATAGGGTTCGGTAATCTGGCCGTCCTCATTTTGCATTAGCATGGTCCGGCTGCCATGGATGATGCCATCCCTGCCCTTTATCATGGTAGCGGCTGTTTGGTTACTGTCGATACCTAGTCCGGACGCTTCAACGGCAATCAGTTGAACTGCTTCATGGTCGAGATAGTGGTAAAAAGCTCCGGCCGCATTACTTCCGCCGCCAACACAGGCAACGATCATATCCGGGTTTTCCCGTCCCTCTTGTTCCATTAACTGGAACTTTATTTCTTTACTGATGACGGATTGCAGACTTGTTACCATGTCCGGGTAAGGATGAGGGCCCACAACGGAGCCTATGATGTAATGGGTGTTGTCAGGATGATTGATCCAATCACGGATAGCCTCGTTCGTAGCATCTTTTAAAGTTTTATTCCCGCTGGTTACCGGTATTACCTCTGCGCCAAGCATTTTCATCCTTGCTACATTAGGTGATTGCCTTTCAACATCCAGCTCACCCATATAAACAATGCATTGCATGCCCATGAGGGCACAAACGGTTGCCGTTGCTACGCCATGCTGGCCGGCACCCGTTTCTGCAATAATCCGTTCTTTGCCAAGATGCCTCGCCACCAAAATTTGTCCAATGGTATTATTGATTTTATGTGCGCCTGTATGGTTCAGGTCTTCCCGTTTAAGGTATATTTTTTTCCCGTATTTTTCTGATAAGCGTGAGGCAAAATAAAGTGGTGATGGACGACCGACATAGTTTTTCAGTAAATCATCAAATTGTTGCCTGAAAGATTCTGATTCCAGTATTGACAGGTAATTGCTCCTGAGTTCTTCTACGTTTGGATACAACATCTCAGGTATATAGGCGCCCCCATAAATACCATAATATCCTTTTAGATCTACATTGTATTGCTTCATCTGTTGTTTTAGTTTATGAGCGAACTTTTTCGAAAAATTTTCTTAGGTGTTCAATATTTTTGATGCCGGGACTGTTTTCGAAACGGCTGTTCAGGTCAATGCCATGTATCCATTTATAATGCAATGTGTTTAATTGATCCATGTCTTCGGGGCTGATACCGCCACTTAATATGACTGGTTTTGCCAGTGTATATTGTTTTAATAAGTCCCAGTTAAATTTTTTGCCGGTACCTCCATAATCAGCGGAGCTTTTGTCAAAAAGAAAATAATCTGCGACAGTGGTATATGGTGCCATCAGGTCCTGATTAAGTTGATCTCCGATGCCAAATGTTTTGATCAGGAAAACGCCGGTTTCTTTTATTGACCGGCAATACTGGATGCTTTCTTCTCCATGCAACTGAACGCCATCTAATTGATTTGTGCGGATGATGTGCTTGATTTCCTCCAGTGGGACATTAACAAAGACGCCTACTTTTTTAATTGTTGCCGGAATGATTTCCAGAATCTCCGTGGGGATATGTTCCCCTATGTATCTTTTGGATGCCGGATAGAAAATAAACCCTATATAATCGGGATTTAGTTGGGTCAGTTCTTTGACATTGCCCGCTTGTGTCATCCCGCATACTTTTATTTTGATCATGGCCTGTCAAGTTTTTGAATTAGTTTCCTGCAAGCTTGCGGCGGATCTTCTTCGCGCATGAACGATTCTCCGATTAAAAATCCTTTGTATCCGGCATTAAAAAGATCCAGGATGACGGTTGCATCAAACAGGCCACTTTCCGATATGGCTGGGGTGTTTTTGGGGATAAATGCTTTGAGGGCCTTTGATCGTTCCGGATCAACAGAGAAATCATTCAGGTTACGGTTATTCACGCCAATTATATCCAGGCCTGTTATTATTTTTTCTGCTTCAGCTTCATCATGAATTTCAAATAATACCTCCATGCCTAATTCGTGTGCAAGTGCGGAGAGTTTTTCAATTGCCGGTGTATCCAGAATAGCAGCGATCAGCAGAATAACGTCAGCTCCTATACCCTTGGCTTCGTGTATTTGATAGGGATCAATGATAAAGTCTTTTCGTAGAATGGGTATTTGAAGTTTTCGTGTTGATATTAAATCGGATTCCGTTCCGGCAAAAAATTGATTATCTGTCAGTACAGATATGGCTGAAGCACCTGCACGATAGTATCCGCTGGTAATTGTATCGACAGGAAAACGATCGTTGATGATTCCCTTTGAGGGTGATTTTCTTTTATGTTCGGCTATAATAGCAGGTTTAGTTGCTTGTTGCAATGTTTCTTTTAATGACAGGCATTTGCGTGTATAATAATATTGATCACGAAGAGCTTCTTTCGGAAGTTGTTTTTTCTTCTTGTCAATTTCTGTTTGTTTTTGCTTAACTATTTTATCCAGCATAGAGTTCATCAGATGGTTGTTAAATGTTTGAATGACTTAAGTGCTTTTTGGTTATAAAGTGATTGCTCAGCCTGCTCGATGCATTGTTCAATTGATTTCCCGGGATTCATGGTTTTGAGGCCATAAGCTGCATTAGCAATAACGACCTGATTCTGTTGCCGGTTTCCTTTTCCTTCCAGTACATCAAGAAAGATTTTGCTGGCTTCTTCCACGGATTTGCCACCGTATATTGATGTTGGATCTAACTTTTCAAGGCCAATATCAGCCGGCTGAATAATTTGTTCTGTGTCCCTGGATAAAACACGAAATGCGCCAGTCAGGGATATCTCGTCATAGCCGTCTAATGAATGAACAATGCAGAATGATTTATCGGTTTCCTGGTATATGTAGTTGTATAGCCTGGCTACTTCTAATGAGTAGACACCGATCATTTGGTTTTTCGGAAAAGCTGGATTGACCATGGGCCCTAGCATATTAAAAAAGGTTTTGACCCGGAGGCTTTTTCTGACCGGTGCAACATTCTTCATCGCTGGATTGAAAAGGGGGGCATGCAGAAAGCAGATGCCTGCTTCATCAATTTGTTTTTTCAGAACTTCTGTGTCATTGGTAAATTTGTAACCATAATATTCTAAAACATTGGATGAGCCACATGAAGAGGAGACACTGTAGTTGCCATGTTTGGCTACATATTCCCCTGCCCCTGCTATGACAAAAGCCGCGAGGGTCGAGATATTAAAGGTGTTCTTCTCGTCTCCTCCGGTGCCACAAACGTCAATGGTATTATAATCACTCAGGTCGACAGGGATACAAAGATCAAGCAAAGCATCCCTGAAACCGGACAATTCATCAGTGGTGATGCTTCGCATTAGGTAAACACTTATAAATGATGCTATTTCAGGGTCATTATATTTGCCCTGGGCGATATTAGTCAAAATCATTTTAGCGTCATCCCTGGATAACGTTTTATGGTCAAATAAAAATTGAAGAATTTCTTTCATGACATATTAAATTTAACAATGATTAATCCAGTTTTTCATAATATCCATCCCGTGTAGCGTTAGTACTGACTCCGGATGAAATTGTACTCCATGCACTTTGTAATCCTGGTGCCGGATGGCCATTATTCGCCCCTGATCATCTTTGGCGGTTACTTCAAGTGGATCAGGGCAATTGTTTTCATCAATGATCCATGAATGATAACGGCCTCCTTCGAAGCGATTAGGCAGGTCCTTAAATAAAGGGTCTTCCGGAACCGTTATTTCAATGGGTGTGCCCATGCCATGATAAACTTTATCGAGATTGCTGAGTTTTGATCCATATACCTCACCTATTGCCTGGTGGCCTAGACAGACGCCCAGTATTTTTTTGGTTGGGCCGTATGTTTTGATCACTTCTTTGGTGATGCCTGCTTCTTCGGGTATGCCTGGGCCAGGGGATATCAAAATGTTGTCATATTGATTGACATCTGCAATGCTTATTTTATCATTTCTGTAGACATCTACTTTTTCTTGCAGAATTTCTTCGAGATAATGGACAAGGTTATAAGTAAACGAATCGTAATTATCAATCACCAATGTTTTCATTGTTTTTGTTTTTTTCATTTTGTTGAAAAATCAAATTTGAGCGGCCATTTTGATGGCAGTTTTCAATGCGCCCAGTTTATTATTCACTTCCTGCAGTTCGCTTTCTTCTTCTGAGTCAACAACAATACCAGCACCTGCCTGATAATAGAGTTGGTTGTTTTTGCTCATAAATGAACGGATCATAATGGCCTGGTTGATGTCCCCATTAAGCCTGATGTTACCTATGCAACCGCCATAATACCCTCTTTTTTTATTCTCTATTTCGTCAATTAGTTCCATTGCACGGAATTTGGGTGCTCCGGAAAGTGTCCCGGCCGGAAAAGATTCGGACATAATTCGTATTTTACTGGCATCTTTTTTAAGTTCGCCGGATACTTTGGAGACCATATGAAGGACATGCGAGTAATATTGGATTTCCCTGTATTTTTCAACGCTTACATTAGTTGTTGTGCGGCTCAGGTCGTTTCTTGCTAGGTCAACCAGCATGATGTGTTCAGCATTCTCTTTGGGGTCTTGTGACAGTTTTTCAGCCAGTTCTTTATCTTTAATGTCATCTCCTGTTCGTTTAAAGGTGCCGGCAATAGGATTGATAAAGGCCTGGTTGTCTCTTACCTCGATTTGTGTTTCCGGAGAGGAGCCAAATATTTTGTAATTGCCATAATCGAAGTAAAATAAGTAAGGCGAAGGATTTACTGATCTCAATGCACGATATACATTAAAATCATCTCCTTTAAAGGGTTGGGTGAATTGTCTGGAAAGAACAATCTGGAATACATCTCCGCGCTGGCAATGTTGTTTGCCGCTTTTGACCATGTTCATATATTCTTTGTCATCAAGGTTAGAGGTTTCGCCTGTCGTAGGTGCAAAGTTGTAGGTTGCAAAGTTGCGGTTGTGTAGAAGGGATTGAACATCATCGATTTGTGACTCCATTCCGTCAAATAAAAATTCAATGAGGTGGAGCTCATTTTTAAAATGGTTAACGGCAATGACAAAACGGTAAAAGCTGTACCTGATCTCCGGAATGTATTCGTTTTCAGGTTGAGGGTTGTTGATCTTTAATTCTTCAAAGTACTTGACCGCGTCATATGCCGAATAGCCAAAAAGGCCGTCAATGGGGAGATGTTCTCCGTTTTCTATTTTGAATGATTGGATAAATTGATCCAGTTTACCGACAATATCCATATTTTCATCTATGGCAGTGATTAGCTTTTCTTTTCCGGGATAAATTTCGGTTAATTCATCTTTGCTGGTCATAAATGTAGCAACGGGATCAAGGCAAATAAAGGAATAACTATTGGTATGGCTATGGTAATCACTGCTTTCCAATAGGATTGATTCAGGATAAATGTCCCGGATTTTTAAGTAAATACTGACAGGAGTAATGATGTCTGCCAGGATTTGTTTGCTTTGGGCGTGAATTTTAAAGGTTTTCATATTTATTAGCTTTGTGTTTTGGTATTCAGCGAATTGATTATTTATTGTCGTTCTTGCTACATAAAAAAAGGGCTTACCGTGATTCGGTAAGCCCTTGCTTGTTATTATTTTTTACACAATATTGGCTACGACCTCTCACAGTTTTTAGTAAGGGATTGACGCCACCACCATGTGTTTAATTTAGTCTGCATTTTTATCTTTTGTTATTATTTAAAACAAAGAAACGAATTTTTTTAATAAAAAAGAAACAGTTTTTTATTTTTTTAATAATTGCAATGTTAAATAAAATCAGGCGACCTTTAAATTGTTAAGTTTTGTTTTATCAATTTTAGATTTAGCATAATCCAGTGTAATTGTTATTTCTTTATCTTCAGTAGAAGGCATATCAAACATAATATCTGTCATAATAGCTTCACAGATAGATCTTAATCCTCTTGCTCCAAGTTTGTATTCAATGGATTGATCTACGATAAAGTCAAAAACACCATCTTCAAATTCGAGTTTAATATCATCAAGGGCAAATAATTTTTTGTATTGTTTGATGATCGAATTCTTCGGTTCGGTTAAAATGTTAATGAGAATATCCCGGGTTAAGGGGTTTAAATAGGTCAATATCGGTAACCGTCCGATAATTTCAGGAATAAGCCCGAAGGATTTAAGGTCTTGGGGAGCAATGTATTGAAGAAGGTTTTCGCGGTTAATATTTTGTGTTTTTTTGTTTGCATTAAAGCCAACCACGGTTGTATTAAGACGTTGGGCTATTTTTCGTTCGATGCCATCAAAAGCGCCCCCACAGACGAATAAAATATTACTGGTGTCAATTTCAATCATTTTTTGGTCAGGATGTTTACGACCACCTTGCGGAGGGACATTGATTTTTGATCCCTCAAGCAATTTGAGTAAGCCCTGTTGTACCCCTTCACCTGAAACATCCCGGGTAATAGATGGGTTATCCCCTTTGCGGGCAATTTTGTCAATCTCATCAACGAAAACGATGCCTTTTTCAGCGGCATCAACATTGTAATCTGCCGCTTGTACTAACCGGCTGAGGATGCTTTCAATATCTTCTCCAACGTATCCTGCTTCTGTAAGAACGGTTGCATCTACAATGGTGAAAGGGACTTGTAGCATTTTTGCAATGGTTCTTGCAAGCAGCGTTTTACCAGTACCTGTTTCGCCAACAAGAATAATATTTGATTTTTCTATTTCTACTTCATCTTCCTGGATTTGCTTACTTCCGTGAAGAATTCGTTTGTAATGGTTATAAACGGCTACTGACAGGTATTTTTTTGCCTCATCCTGCCCAATGACATATTGGTCCAAAAAAGCTTTGATGTCTTTGGGCTTCATGAGTTCGACCTCATCAACATTAAAAGCTTTGTTTTTTTTCTCTTCTTCGTTAACGATTTGTTGTGCCTGGGTGATACAGTTATCACAAATGTTGCCGGAAATACCGGTAACTAGCAAATTAGTGTCTTTTTTGGCACGACCACAAAAAGAACAAGTGTCCATAGACAACCTTTTTTTAAAAATTTAAATCTTTGTCCTCTTTATTGTGAGAGCTTTTCTCGAGGATTTCATCCAGCATACCGTATTTTTTTGCTTCTTCAGATGTCATCCAGTAATCCCTGTCAGAATCTTTTTCTATTTTTTGTAATGTTTTTCCGGTATGATCGGCAAGAATCTGATATAATTCTTTTTTCATTTTTAGAATTTCACGGGCAGTAATTTCAATGTCTGAAGCCTGGCCTTGTGCACCGCCAATGGGTTGATGAATCATAACCCTTGAATGTTTTAAGGCAGAACGTTTTCCTTTTTCTCCGGCAGCCAGCAATATAGCTCCCATTGATGCGGCCATACTTGTGCATATGGTTGCAACATCACTGGTTATAAACTGCATGGTGTCATAGATGCCCAGGCCGGAATGCACACTTCCTCCGGGGGTGTTCAGGTAAATTTGGATGTCTTTACCAGGGTCCGCTGAATCCAGGTAAAGTAATTGCGCCTGTACAATGTTGGCTACATAATCATCAATGGGCAACCCTAAAAAAATGATTCTGTCCATCATTAATCTGGAAAAGACATCCATCTGTGCGATGTTAAGCTGCCGTTCTTCGATGATACTTGGCGAAATGTAGCTGTTGTAAACAGATGAATATTGCTCAAGGGTTAAACTGTTGAGCCCTCTGTCTTTAACGGCAAATTTTTTAAAATCATTATGTTGCATCGTTTTTTTCTTTAAAGATATTATTTATTTTATGAATTTTCTTTCTCAAGCATGTTTTTGAATTTGTCCCGGGAAATTTCTTTTTCATTCAGTGTGGCGTTTTCTTTTACATAAGCAATAAGCTTGTCCTGGTATTTCTTTTCATACATGCGTTTACGATCTTCTTCTTTCCCCAGCATCGTATGTGCAAATTGTTCCAGTTGTTCTTCGGGCATATTGGCCATTCCGTATTGCGCGAACTGGTAATTAGCAATTTGTTTGGCATAATCCAGCACCTCTTGTTCTTCTACTTTAATATCGAATTGTTTGATCAGGTCATTGCTGATTACCTGCCATTTTAGCTCATTCAGGTTTTTGCTGAAATCTTCTTCGATTTGTTCTTTGGTGTATTGTTCCTTATTGGAGTTTAACAACCATTTTTTAAGGAATTCAACCGGCAATTCAATATTGGCTTTATTGATGAGGAAGTCTTTTGCATCCTGTGTGAATTTATATTCACTGTCATTTTCCAGTTGTTTTTCCAGTTGTTCTTTGATCTTTTCCCGGAATTCTTTTTCTGACGTTACTTCACCTTCGCCAAATAGTTTATCGAAAATCTCCTGGTTGATTTCTGCTTTCTCAAATTTTTTGATCTCGTTTATTGTTAGCTGAAATTCATTGTTGATTTCCTGAAGTTTTTCTTTTTCGATATTCAGCAGTCCAGCCAGCTCAGCTTCGTTGGGATAAGCTTTTTTGGGATCAAATACGATCTGTTCTCCTTCACTGGCACCAATGAACTTTTCTTTGATAGCTTCATCTTTGATGTAATCCATAGATAGGGTCGCATCTTCATTGGTAATACCATCCTCAAGGGGTTTGCCGGTTTCATCAACTTCCTTCAGCGCTCCTTTCAGCATCTCGCCGCCTTCTATTTTTTCTACATTTTTAAATTCTCCAAAGCGGCTTTTGTATTCCTCCACGGCCTCATTGATCATCTCTTCATCTACTTTGATCTTGTAGTAAGGAATCTTATCCTTTTCGGTAATGTTAATGTTAATTTCCGGGGCGAATCCTATTTCGAAAACAAAATCAAATTCTTTTTGATTTTCCCAGTCAATCTCCGGTTGATGATCTTCACTTAAAAGTGGTTCGCCCAGGATGTTCATATTCTCGTTTGTGATGTATTTGGAGATAGCGTCGAGTACGACTTTATTAACTTCATCAATAATTGCTTTGGGGCCGACCATTTTACGGACCATACCCATAGGAACTTTACCGGGGCGGAAACCTTTGATATTTGCTTTTTTCTTGTAGTCTTTTAATGCTTCCTCAACACGATCTTCGTAATCGCCTGGTTCAACATGTACCTTTAATAAGGCATTCAAATCATCCACATTTTCTTTCGTGATATTCATTCTTTCAAATTGTTTTAGATAAAACAGACCATTTAATGGAAAAAAAACCGCCTACTTTTAATAAGCGGTTTTTTAGTGCGGATGGAGGGACTCGAACCCACACGCCCGAAGGCACTAGATCCTAAGTCTAGCGCGGCTACCAATTACGCCACATC
>CAZSGN010000057.1:0-13175 GCA_964606415.1 uncultured Bacteroidales bacterium | reverse complement strand
CTAAATAATAATACCAACCATTTGGCCTGGCTTTTTATTCATTGGCCGGCCAAATGGTTTGTTTTTATCTAAAAATCATTGCCGTAATCCATTTCGACAGAGCCAGCCGGCGCATCTTTTGGCTTATAATTATTTATCTTATAACTAAGGGACAGGTAGAACACAGGGGATTCACGATCAAAAGTAAACTCATTATAAAAATTACTGCCAGAAGAGGTTACATTAAAACGCAAAGTACTTAATACGTCTCTTACCCTGAAGCTAACTGTGGCTTTCTTATTAAAAAGATCTTTCTTTATGCCGCTATTGAGCATCAAAAAAGCATCCCTTTCTCCCTGAGCAGTAACAGTAGGCGCCCTGAAAAAACCACTAACCTGCCACTTTAAATCCGCCGGCAAAGAAATCACAGAATGCAAACGTCCACCCCAGGTCAACCGGGCCCGGTTAATATTATCTTCTTCCAGTTCCCCTTCAATGGAATAATTATAAAAATCACCACTAAGATTGATATTCCACCACTTTGCTAAATGGCCATTCATACCCAATTCGACACCAACAGCATAATCCCTGTTAATATTCACATAAGTATGCCTGATAATATTATTGCTTTCAAGCTGACTGATGCGGCTAATCACATTATTGGTCTCACGGTAATAAACCTCAGCCGAAAATATATTTCTCCTTCCAAACTTTTTCTGATAACCTAATTCATAAGAATTAATATATTCAGGATTTAAAGCAGGATTCCCAATTCGATAATTCAATTGATCATAATAAGTCGGGAAAGGATTTAGTTCCCACTCATGCGGCCTCCTTATCCGCCGGCTATAACTAATTGTCGCTTCATGTCCGGAACCAAAAGGACGTGAGAGATGAACAGAAGGGAAAAAATCCATCCTGTTAATTGAATAGTCTTCATTAAGCGTCCTCTGCTTTAGAAACCGGTCAGTATATTCTGGGCGGAGGCCCAGTTGATAATCAAAAGAATAAAGGGATCCTGAGTAGATAAAATATGTAGCATAAATATGCTCATAAAAATCAACCTCAAAAGATTTCGACAAATCAGACTGCCATTCATCTGCAACGGTATCAAAAACAGCAAAATCATAATATTGCCTTTTCTGCTCCAGCGTCATCTGCCATCCGGCTTCAAATTTCATATCCTCTTCAAAAGTGTTAACATAATCACCTTTAAGCCGGAACCGGCTCGTCCTTTCGTTCTTATCTGCATCCTCCCGGTATCTTTCAGAAAAAATCTTCATTCCTCCAGGTCCGGTTCGGAATTCTTCCATTCCTTCCTTATCTTTTACTATATAATGATCAAAAAAAGCAGTCACGTTAAATTTATGCCTTTCCCCATCAAAAAAATGAGTGTAATCAAAGCTGGAACCAAAATTGCGAACATCATGATCATGCCAGGTTTCTCTATGATCATAACGAGTACTGCCAGGGTTACTAATTGTCTCATACAAACCACTAAAATCCCGTCCTCTCATCCGCTCATTATACTCTAACTTAAGCATAAAAGCATTGGAAGTGTCGGGATTAAACTCAATTCCGGAATGCATGCCCCGTCGATCTCTGTAAAACAATCCATCTGACCTGTTATGAACAGAAGTCATTGTATCCCCATAATTAGCCTCCCTTAGATTTTCCCGGGTCATTGACATGTTTCTCTCCGCCCAATTTGCTCCCGCAGAAAATGTCCACTTATCCAATCGATAATTAAACAATACATCAGAAGAATATTTTTTTCCTGTCCCCGCAGAAACATTAATAACTCCGTTGAACCCTGCACTTTCATTGTCTTTTAAAATAACATTAATAATTCCTGCCACCCCCTCAGCATCATATCTGGCTGAAGGATTCGTTATGATCTCCACATCCTTAACCATAGCTGCCGGGATTTGCTGCAAAGCATCACTACCCTCCAGCACACTAGGCTTTCCATTAATATAAACTTTAAAATCACTACTGCCTCTCAAAGTCACATTTCCTTCAATATCTGCTTCTATAGAAGGCACCTTTTCCAGAACATCAACGACAGACCCTGAAGAAGCATTTACATCCCCTGAAACATTAATAACTTTTTTATCGGCCTGATAACGGATAAATGGCTTATCCGCGTTTATCTCAACCTCTTCGATAGATCTAACATCAGTCTGAAGATAAACAGTCCCCAGATCAACATGTTTTTCTCCGGATCGCAAAGGAATATTACGAATAAACGTTTCTCTGTATCCCATAAATGAGATTCGCAAGTAATAATCACCCCACGAAGCCTTTAAAGAAAAACCACCAGTAGAATCTGTAATCGTGCCATCAACCAAAGAACTGTCATTATGCCTGTAAAGACTAATTGAGGCATATTGCACAGGTTTTTGATAATGCTCATCAACAACTTCCCCACGAATCAGGCCTTTCTCGGCAACATGAGATTGTGCATTCCCGAAAGATACAGCAAAAAAAAATAAAAGAATACTTAAAAAAAAAAGAGTAATTTCCTTCTTAAAAAAATTATTAGCACAATCAGTTTTTGAAAAAATATCCTTCCGTCCAGTCATAATCGGGCCTCACTATCGATTTTAACCTTATTAGAAAAGAGCAAATTATCCACAGTACTGATCTCAATAAAGGATGCCCCCTGATTGGTCCCATAATTACCTGCCAAAATAACAACCATATCATTTTGATTAATCACCTGTTCTTTCATCAATTCCCTCAAAGTATCATTCACAAATTCGGGGCTGGAATCACGTGGATTCATAAAATCAGGATACACCCCATAACTTAAAGCAAGTTCTCTTACCACACGGCGGTCATAACACCGGGCAAAAACAGGTTTATTTCCCCGGTATCCTGAAAGGTTTCGTATTGTTCTTCCTGTCAAAGTATCAGCAATAATAGCCCTGGCATCTAACTTAATAGAAGCTTTTACAGCTGAGCTGGTCAAATAAGAAGATACCTCAGATGTTAAAACGACAGGCTTGATTTTACTAAATGGCTTTTTATTCGATTCAACCTCCCTGGCAATACGAGCCATGGTTTTAACCGCCTCTACCGGATAATAACCACTTGCTGTTTCGTTACTTAACATAATAGCATCCGCCTGACTATATATCGCATTAGCAATATCACTCACCTCAGCTCTTGTTGGCCTCGGACTATTGATCATAGAATGAAGCATTTGCGTGGCAACAATGACCGGTTTTCGTTTCACACTGCACCTGGCAATGATATCTCTTTGAATGACCGGAATACGTTCATAAGGAATTTCAATTGCCAAATCGCCCCTGGCCACCATAACACCATAGCAATGATCCAGAATCTCATCCAAATTGGTGAGCCCTTCCTGATTTTCAATTTTAGCAATCAATTTCACATTGCTATTCTGCTGATCAAGCATTTGCTGAATCTGAAGCAAATCTTCTTTGTTCCGTACAAAAGAATGAGCAATAAAATCAAGATCCTCTTCAATAGCAAACTGCACATATTTAATGTCCTTCTCACTTAAAGCAGGTAAATTAATCGACACATTAGGGACATTAATACTCTTCCGTGATTGAACAACCCCTTGATTCAGCGCCTCAGCAACAAGATAATCCTTTTTCTTTTCAACTACTTCAAGCTCAATCAGACCATCATCAATCAACATTTTATTCCCTGGCTCGAGATCATTAACAAAACCGTCATACCTGACATAAAGACATTCGGGTGAAGTAATGCCCTCATTATCCCCTTTCACCTTAATACGTTCTCCCTGACCAAGCGTAAACTCCTCCTTTACCTTACATGTCCGCAATTCAGGGCCTTTGGTATCAAGCAAAATAGCAATTTTATCTGAAACACCGCGAATATTATGAACGATCTCACGCGTACTCTCAATCGATTGATGCGCTGTATTCAGGCGAACAACATTCATTCCCGCATGATATAAATCACGAATAAAAGGAGCATCTCCTCTTAAATCCGATATTGTTGCTACAATTTTCGTCTTTTTCATTAGTTCAAATATTTATTTTTAAAATTCGCTCAATAATCTTCTTCTTCTTTCTACAAAAAGAGTGCAAATTTAGATTTTTTCCATTACATAACTTATTAAATGAATATTAATTATATGCCTCATGCAGATTTAAGGATATAAAATTTGAGTTACAAGACAATTTTTAAATAATGGTTCTACTGCATATTTCGTGGGTATAATGAAAGTATATCCACGAAATTCGCAGTAGCACAAAAATAATAAATGATCGTTATCAAAAAATGACGGTAAACACCCAGGATCTTTTACAGGATTTCCTTGCAATAAATAGTGAAAGCACCTATAAATACTGATTATCAATAATGTAAATTTGTTATGAACCAATTCAAACAAATGCGATGGAAACCTTTAAATGTTCTTACAAAATAGAGGCTGACCGTGCCAACAACAGGCTTTTCCTTATTATGCGGGGCATGATGGTTGATGAATATGTTTCACGCGCTGTAAACAAAATTCGATGTGAAGTCCATAAACTTGAAAATGGCTTTGATCTTATTGATGACTTAAGCTCCCTTGAACCAGGGACACCCGAAGATAAAAGGAGAATTCTCAAAGCTTATGCTTTTGCCATGCAAAGAAGTTCAGGAAATAGAAGAAAAATATAACCTTCTGCCTAACTTCATATCTTTCTGTATTATTTATCTGGTTCTACCCTTATTTTAATAGCCAAATTGAACGATTCCGCTCAATCGATTAAGTAAAGCGATTTTTCACTTCGTTTAAATCGCTCAATTTGGGTTTTATCTGCATATAAACAAATTGCAAGCTTTCATTAAATTTTGCTTTGCAAGAAATAATAAATGTTCGTGGCAGAACCATTTATCTAAAATAATTTTACTTTCCTCCCTGTTTTGATAAAATCAGGTATTTTTTTTAATATCAACCATCAATATTTTTAATATTGGTATTATATTCGCATCCCTGATTTATAAACAAAAAAGAAAAAGGTAATCAAAACCAATTGTCAACAAGAACAAATAAAAAAGAAGCCGTGGAGCACCTTACCTTTGACAACCTTAGTCAACTAGAAAAAGGACACAATGCCTCCTCCGGAGGTATTGTCATAGGAAATCGCGTGCCCAAGGATTATTTCTCCTGCAAAGGAACAGGAGAAAGTGATATTGCTATACACGCCGGTTCTTATCACCTTGCTCTCAAAGATGCCGGCATTGAGCGGGCAAACATCATGACCTACTCCTCTATTTTACCTGCTATAGCAAATGAAATTGAACGACCAAAAGAATACACGCACGGAGCTGTCATGGAAACCATTATGGCCGTAGCAAATGGCCATAAAGATGAAGAAATATCTGCAGGAATTATTTATGGCTGGCTTTACAACAGGAAAACAAATGAAAAATTTGGAGGACTTGTCTGCGAACATAACGGCCAGTACCAGGAAAAAGAGATAGAAAACCTGCTTTATGCCAGTCTGAATGAGCTATATATAAACGGTTTTGAAGAAGAATACACACTTGGTGAGAAAAAAATCATCACCAACTCACTCATTCCGTCCAAAAAATATGGAACCGTTTTAGTTGGATTATGCTTCACCAGCTACTATTATCCGGTCATGAATGATACAATGAACCATTTTAGCTAATTTTAAACAGCTGCTTGTGCTTCGATTTGGTGATTTTCCGCTCTCTTTTTGTGCCCAGGAACAAGCAAAAATTGTCCTGCAACCAATTCCTTTTGATAAAACCTCCACCTGGAAAAAAGGTGCACGAAAAGGGCCTAATGCTATTTTAAAAGCATCACAACACCTCGAGTGGTTTAAACAGGAGACAGAAACAGAAGTATATAAACAAGGGATTATTACAACACCACCAGTCAGAAAAACACAAAATATCAATAAAGTAGTGGTTAATACAAGAACAATAACCAAAGAATACCTTGACCAGGACAAATTTGTCGTTTCCATTGGCGGCGAACATTCTATAAGCATTGGGCCAATAATGGCATATGCGGACCATTATCCTGCTTTGACAGTTGTCCAGTTTGATGCACATGCCGATCTTCGCGAAACATACCAGGGCTCAAGATACAATCATGCCTGTGTAATGTCCAGAGCAAAAGAATATAGCAAAATATTCCAGATAGGCCTTAGAAGCATGGACCAATCAGAATATGCCTTTATCCGGAAAGACAAAGTTATATTTGCTCATGAAATATGGAATCAAAAAGCATTGCAAAAACTTAACACAATTCGGGGGCCGGTTTACATCACCTTTGACCTTGACGTACTGGATCCTTCCCTGATGCCTTCAACCGGAACCCCTGAGCCAGGCGGTTTATTTTACCGGGATGTCATTGATATCATAAGCAAAATGAGCCAGCAAACTAAGATCGTAGGCTTTGATGTTGTAGAATTATGCCCCTCAAAAAACAATCATGCTGCAGATTTTACAGCAGCCAGGCTGATTTATGACATGCTTGGTTTTGCCTTCGCCTGATTTCTAACGCACAATCAACCTTTTATTAAAATAAGCGCCAGTGAGATTGTCCTTTAACGATAAAAAATACAAGCCCTTTGTCCATCCTTGAGCAAAAACACGAACGGTAGTCTGCCCGGATAATAAACGAGTCAACACAATACTGCCATCCTGCCTGATCACATTCAAAACAAAATCTCCTTCCTTTAATAATGAAGATTCAATGAAGAAATGATCGCTGGCGGGATTGGGATATACATGAATATTACCTGGCTGTTCTCCCGATTCTACAGGTAAAACCGGATTAAGAAAAGCAGACTGGCTATCAGCTTCTTCAATAAGAACAATACTATCAATCCATATATTGCTTGCTTTTGATTGCCCCAACATAAAAGAAAGTTTAACTTCCAGCTCCGGATCAACCCCAATATCAGAAATTAAGAACTGTTGCCAGGAAGTATCCACTTGCATACTTCGTATTCCGATCCGGGATAATAGGATATGTAAGTATTCTCCTGCGCATCAACAGCATAACACCAAACAGTAGCTACTTCAAGATTATGATCCCTTATTGCATTGGTGATGCGGATAAAAGCCTTAATATAAGGATCAATCTCGTAACCATTCCAAAAACCATTAAATTCATAACCAATCCTAACAAAAGCCGGCCTGCCAAGTCTTTTTAATCCCAGGCAAAAATTTTCAATTTCCTGATCATAATCACCTCTTGCCACATAACCTTCATAATGCTCCTCTGGCTGCCCGTCAACCGTCATTGATAAACCAATTTGCGGGATGATATACTTATCATATTTGTCAAGTTCCCTTTTGAGCGGATCAACCCAATAAGGATCATTGCAATCTTTAAGTCCCTGGTAAGACATAAAAAAAAGAGGCTTAGCATCATCTTCCATTAAGTCCCAATATGCCTTAAAAGCATCATCACTTTGGCCTGCGCCTGTCATCACACCATTTTCTGGCTCAAGCCTGGCATTATAGAAAACCCTGTCCTTAAACTGAGATTTAACCACGACTACCTGCATAAAAAGCAGGTCTGAGAAAAAAATAAAAAGTACTTTTTGCATTGTCCAAATCATTGTATTACTAGAAGTGTTCGTCCATAATGTCCACTAACTTCGTTATGCTTGTCCCAAAATTGCTCATTTACACCAGTAAACTCCGCATTTTGGGACTTCGCAAGCCTCGTTATCGAACATTATGATCCAAACACACTTGAGTTTATTGACAGGCTCTAGCTAAAATGAGCGATATGAGAGAAGTGAATGCCTTATATCTTCTCAGTCGCCTAAGAAATCCCTGCAAAGTAAAAATAGCAAAAATAAACCCTTTGGCAAAGAAACAACTACTTGCCAGACAAAAAACGTTCCCGGGGCTGAATGAAATATTGCCACCTAATTCATACATAAAAGTATTATCATTACCACCTCCCCCTATTTTAAATATAAAGATTTCAAATAAAAGAATATATTTTGAAATCAAGTACCCATTCAATCAATAGCCTTAACGATGTTTTATGTTTTTTTTACAAAAAATGAACATTTTACAATAAAATTTAAACTTTATGTTATTTTTTATAATATATTTGCCATATATTTACAATTATTTAAATTTTTAACCTTTTTATTTAAATTATTTAAAATTATGAAGCTTTCAGGTAAAAGATTAATTGTCGCGCTGGGATCATTCTGGGTATTTGCAGCCCATCGTGTTCTCGCATCAGAAGAAATTCCAATTGACAGTGGAGCAACAGCATGGATGTTAACATCCACCGCACTTGTACTATTAATGATTCCGGGGCTGGCCATGTTCTACGGGGGCCTGGTCCGGACTAAAAACGTGCTCGGAACCATGATGCATAGCTTTGTAGCCATGGGCGTAATGGCAATTTTATGGGTTATTCTCGGGTACTCAATGAGCTTTGGCCCCAGTGTTCTTGGCGGCTGGTTTGGATGGAATTCTGATTATGTATTCCTTTCGGGAATTGACAATTCGATTATAGAAGGTGGTATTCCCGAATATGTCTTCTCCATGTTCCAGGGCAAATTTGCTATTATCACGCCAGCCCTGATTGCTGGCGCTTTTGCTGAACGGGTAAACTTCCGGGCTTATGTTATTTTCATTGCTTTATGGGGCATCCTCGTGTACAATCCATTATGTCACTGGGTTTGGGCTGAAGGCGGTTTTCTTTATCAAATGGGAGCCATTGATTTTGCCGGCGGCACAGTTGTTCATATCTCAGCAGGCATTAGTGGACTTGTAGCAGTTCTCTATCTTGGCGGTCGTCGTGGACATCCAACAGCGGTAATGCACCCCAATAGCCTGGTCATGACCATGATCGGCGCAGGTTTACTCTGGGTTGGCTGGTTTGGGTTTAATGCGGGGAGCAGTGTAGAAAGCGGGTTAAGCACAGCCCAGGCCCTAACAGCTACCCAAACAGCAGCTGCAGCAGGCGCTATTGCCTGGATGATCATTGAAGGAATTCATCAAGGTAAAGCCACAGCATTAGGATTTGCCTCGGGAATATTAGCCGGGCTTGTAGCTGTCACCCCGGCAGCAGGCGTAGTGCAGCCAGCAGGAGCACTTGCCTTAGGGATTATTGCTTCTGCCATCTGCTATTTAGCCATCATCATGAAGAACAAACTTGGCTATGATGACAGCCTGGATGCTTTTGGTGTACATGGAGTCGGTGGTATTGTTGGTGCCATCTTTTTAACATTCTTTATGAGAGGTGAACATACATTTAGTGAAATCATGAACCAACTAGGCATCCAAACATTGGCAGTTGTTATTGCTATTGCTTATGCAGCTGTTTTAACCTTCATTATCATTTGGGTCGTTGATAAAATATTTACTTTCAGATCTAAAGATAAAGATGAAATGCAAGGACTTGATGCCTCCTACCACGGAGAGCATGGTTACGGTATGTTAAACCCCAACTAATAGTCTTTGTTGCTTAAAACAACCATATTTTTAAACGATATCAATAATAAAACATATTCATAATGAAACTTATATCAGCCATTATAAGAGAAAATAAACTGGAGCAGGTGCGGGAAGCACTCATAAAATCAGGGATTACAAGAATTACTGTATGTCGGGTGTCCGGCCATGGGCAACAAATGCAAGAAGAGATTCATCGTGGCCGGAAAATCATTCCAAACCTCATCCCAAAAATAAAACTGGAAATTGCCGTTAATGACAAATTTGTTGAGCCGACCATAGACACAATCATAGAAAAGGCTAAATCAAAAGAAGGAGGCCAAATCGGTGATGGGAAAATTTTCATTACCAACCTTGAAGAATGTATCCGGATCAGAACCGAAGAAAGAGGGATAGGTGCCGTTTAGCAACATGAAATCAAAGAGATCCGGCTGATCAAAACGAGCGGCTGGCTCTCTTTGACAATTATCTCTTCAGAAAAAAGCAGCTTGCCCGGGGATTCTGTTAATAATATCGGTTCTACCACTAATTTAATGAAAGCTTGCAATTTGTTTATATGTAGATAAAATATGGTTTAAGGTCGTTTATATGTTGTATTTTAATGGAGAATGTTTGCCAAAAATGAGCAACTATATTGCATCAATCTGAAAACGCAATATTTTAACAATTTTAACAGTGTCTTATATCATTTAAATATTTAACCATTAAAATAAGAGTAGAACCATAATATCAATAATTTCCTCAATAATATTTTCAAAAAACCAGTATGGGGAAATAAATATCATCAGAAAAACGATATCTAAATATCTTTGGGCAAAAAAACATCAAAAGGATCAATCACAGATTTCATAACTGCCTCATTCTCATTTTCAGCTGCAACAGGCGTCAGACTTATTAAAGGGATATGGGTGTCATTAATCACCTTGTAAGCAACTGAGCCAATATAATTCTCATTCAATAATGTCTCACGATGAGGCATGATAATCATTAAATCAGCATCAACTTCCTTGGCATACTCCAGTAGGGTTTTTGCAATATTCTTCTTTTCCATTTTAGGATAAATCTTAAACTCACATTTGATCCCATTATCTTCAAAAGTCTTTTTATATCGTTTTAATTTTCTATACATATGGCTCTTTCGGATTTTCACATCCCCTCTAAGCACAGCGACCAGATTCACATCGGCTTTATAATGCAACGCAAAGGCCATTGCACTATACGCCTTAACGCGATTTGTTTTAGTCAAGTCCATAGGTACCAAAATACGATGGTAATCTACCCGGCAATCTCTTGTAGTGGGGACAACCAAAACAGGATGATTTGATTGCCTGATAATTTTTGAGAAATTAGCTCCCAGCATCTTTTCTCCTCCTTCATAAGGCCCTTTTTTAGCCAGAACAATATAACGGGGCTTCAATTCATCAGCAACATCAATAATCACCTTGGATACTTTACCCTTTTCGATTCTTATATTAACTTCCAAGTTGGTCCTGGAACGCACGTCCTCAGCTATTTGTTCCAGTTTCTGCCTGGCCTCCGTTTCAATCCGTTTAACCTCATCCTTTTTGACAAACAATTGCTGAAAAGCATCACCACTATAAATAACATAAAGCAAGGTGATCGATCCCTTAATAAAACTTGTAAGATGAATGGTGTTATCAATTACAAAAATGGCCTCCTCAGAGAAATCAACCGGAATTAACATATCTTTTCTGTCTTCTTTCATATCCAAGCGGGTTTTAAATGAAACATAACCTGAAAGCAAGATTAAAAATAAACCTTCATTCCATTTTTAACCTTTATTTACTCTCATATTATGTAAAAATAAACAAATTTACTAATAACAATAATCATACCTCGCCGAAAAAGGATCAAAATACGATCTCAAGTGAATTAAGGACAACAGGATCAAACATAGAAAGCGGCTTTTCTTTTAAATCGACTCCTTTTGACAAAGATCGGCGAAGATAATAAAGCACACTGTCCTGCATGTCTACCCGGTTAAAAAAGCGGGCCTTAAAATAAAGCATATCAGCATTATTTGGTCCGGCCATTTGATAAATATCCAAATATCTGGCAATGTCCTCGTCTGATTTATCTTCTTCAAAAGCTTTTGATGTAAATAAAAACGCCATCATTTCTGCGTAATTTTTTACCCTTATAAATGCATTACGATGATAAAAATTATCTGTTTTTTTAATTAAATTATTGATGTAATGAATGTTACGCCCCCACCAGTCAATACTTCTGGATGAAAAAGCATCATATAATTCTTTTCTCAGACGCTGCTCAAATTGCATAGCAAACTTTTTATCTTTTATATATTTTTGATGGACAGGACTTTTATGGCCCTGGCGAATGACTTTCTCAAATTCATTGACTTTCACCAACCCACGAAGAAAGTTAATCGCTTGCCTTGCCGTTTTTATTTTCCGGATAGAATCACTAGCCTCAATCTCTCTTTTAAACAATTGGCTGACCCATTTTATATATTGCTCATCCTCTTCCAAAAGACCTTCTTTAAATTCATTCAGCCGGAACCATATTAAAGCTTTTTCAATATTTCCAGCCGGGGGCCATTGATGTCCTCCATTAAACACAGATATTTCATAAATAAAGTGGTCATCATTTGGTCTATCTTTAAACCTCATTAATTCCTGGTAATTAAAATCCTGGTTACCAACAATACCATAAAAATATAAAGGCCTGTTTAATTTCGTTACATCAACGCCCGGCAACCCAGCTCCACAACTCACTACTCCTCTTGCCTTTGCGCCTTGCAAAGCAATAATGCTGGCAATCCTTGCTCCACCAGAAAATCCCGCAAGATAAATCCTCTCCGCATCAATATTATAGCGATTCGATACATCTTCCATCAATACTTCAATGCTCTTTTGCACTGTTGACAATCCGTTTCTTATATTACTGGAGCCAATCAATATATAACCATGCTGCTCAGCTTCACATTTAAATGAATCCACGGGCAGATAACCCCTGGCGTGAGGATCAAAAGCAAAAAGCACCGGCCACTGTGCTTCACCGGAATACCCGGAGGGAACATAAGCCACATATTGCTGGGAAGAATCACGGTCACAAATAACAGTATCAACATCCGAAAGCTGAAGTGGTTTTTCCGGCAATGGTGCATCTTTACACCCAATAAAGAACAAAAAAACCAAGAGAACCCAGGGAAAGTCCATCATATTTCTTTCAGATAAAACTAAACTCATGATCGCTAAATAAAGTTTCTGATAAAATGATAAAAAACTGTAAATCAGGAAACAGCTTATTTATTTATCTATTACTGTCCTGTTAATTTACTTAAATAATTGATAATACCCAAATGAGGTGATTATTCTTTATCAATAGTGCCCGGCTAAATTCCAACAGGTCACCGCTACGCGGTTGTGTTACTTTATTAGAATATATATTTGGTTAAATATCTGTATTTCAATCAAATAATAATATCATTATTTTACCGGTCACTCGGTAACCTAAAAACTTTTTCATGAACGATATATTTTTGGTTTTCCCGGTAGCCTCTTCATTTTTTATGTTAATTTAAAAATATTCGTATACTGCCTGACTTCGGCTTTTCGGAGGCTAAAAAGCTGTAAAGCTTTCATTTCACGCATTCACAGAAAATTTCTTTCTTTCTCTCCAAACTTAATAAAAAAAGGGCTCTCCCACTAATTTAATGAAAGCTTGCAATTTGTTTATATGTAGGTAAAATATGG
>CAZSGN010000056.1:0-13295 GCA_964606415.1 uncultured Bacteroidales bacterium | reverse complement strand
AACATGTTTAAAATTTAGAAATGAAAGTTTAACTATTCTAAAAATCAATGACTTAACCCTGTGTATTAATGATTCGTGCTTTATAAGTTATTGTGAAACTTTTGTAATTAAAATCAGCAATTGATGTACTTTGCCTTATAAGTTGATTGTATTCCCGACATAAAAATGCGACATTATATTTTGATGCGGATCAGGAGTTCTGAAATTATACGATACCTGCAAATCCCATAAATGCCATTGCGAGTATTCCTGCAACAATAAATGCAATAGGTACACCTTTGATGCCTTCCGGGACATTCATCATGTCAAGCTGTTGCCTGATACCGGAGAACAGAATAAGTGCAAGGCCAAAACCCAGCGCATGAGCAAATGAGAAAACCACGCTTTCGGAAAGGGTTAATTCTTTTTGTACAGCAAGAATTGCAACACCTAAAACAGCACAATTGGTTGTGATAAGGGGCAAAAAAATACCCAATGCCTGGTATAATGGCGGGCTGACTTTTTTTAGCATGATCTCGACCATTTGAACCAACGAAGCAATGACCAGTATATATGTTATTGTTTGCATGAAACCAATTCCCAACGGAAGAAGCAGGTAATGTTGAAGCAGGTAGGTCACAGTTGTTGCGATAACCATGACAAAGGCAACAGCTCCTGTCATCCCGATAGCGGTATCTACTTTATTTGATACGCCAATAAAAGGACAAATGCCCAAAAACTGAGCAAGGACAATGTTATTAACAAAAATGGCACCAATAATAATCAGGATATATTCCATAGCAACTGTTGTTTAATATAGTTTTTTCTTGAGTTTATTCATCAAAAGGATGAGGTAACCAAGTGCAATAAAAGCACCGGGAGAAAGGACAAAGATTAGGATGCCATCGCCTTCAATGAATTTTTCCCCGAAAACAGCACCACTGCCAAGTAATTCGCGAATCCCTCCTAATAAAAATAAGGCAAATGTAAACCCTAATCCCATGCCAAGTCCATCTATAGCAGAAGAAAACACATTGTTCTTGGAGGCAAAGGCTTCTGATCGGCCTAAAACCAGACAGTTGACAACGATTAGAGGTATAAATAAGCCCAGGGCTTTATGAAGATCTGGCAGGTAGGCTTCCATGGTTAATTGAACAATGGTTACGAATGAGGCAATAACCACAATAAAAGAGGGAATCCTGACTTTATCCGGAATGCCTGTTTTGATTATGCTGACGACAATATTTGACATTAATAATACAAAAGTTGTGGCTAATCCCATGCCTATCCCATTAATAGCAGATGTTGTTACTGCCAGCGTTGGGCAGAGTCCCAGGAAAAGGGTGAATACGGCATTTTCCTTGATGAATCCTTTGGAAAAATTTTGAAGTTGATTCACTATGGTATATTTAAGTTAAACAATTGATGATAATATTTTATGTTGTTTTTTTATTATTACAGATTTTATTTATTCCTGACTTGCTTATATGCCTGATATGCTCTTTCTACCGCATCGCAAAAGGCCCGGGAGCTAATGGTCGAAGCAGTAATGGCATCCACCTCACCACCATCTTTTCGGACGTCTAGTTTAAACTGATCCGGGTCTTCTCCAATAAATTGTGCGCTAAAATCACTTTTAGAAGATTCAATTTTATCCCCTAAGCCTGGTGTCTCCTGGTGTTCAAGAACAGAAATACCATGAATGGTTCCGTCAGGTTTGAAACCGACCATTAACTTTATTTCTCCGCTAAATCCTTTATTGGTATATGTTTCAATTGCAAAGCCGGTTATGCTGTCTTCTTTTTTTGCTGGGAATATGATAAGGGAATCTGATTTACCTGGTATCTTAAATTGTTCTTGAAAGGGGTTGTTGTCAAATTCGGGCACGACATCTTTAATAGCGGTTACTTTTTGGTTTAGTTTAGCCTCGGCAATAGGTTCTTTCGTGAATTGATACACATAACCTAACGCTGTTGAGGCAACGAAAGTCACTAAAAACAGTGTTAATACCATATTGAAAAAGCTGGATTCTTTTTTGGCCATGAGTGCTTATTTTATTTGTTATTGGTCCCGAAACGTTTTGGTTTAATACGATTAAGTAAAGGTACAAAGGCATTCATGATCAATATAGCAAATTGTACACCTTCCGGATATGAGCCGAAAACACGGATAATAACTGTGATCACTCCTATTCCGATACCGTATATAAGCATGCCTTTGTGCGTCATGGGGGAGGTCACATAATCCGTTGCCATAAAGATAGCACCTAACATTAATCCTCCGCTTAAGAGATGAAAAGCAGGGTCGGCAAATTGCTGCGGGTCTGCTAAATGAAGTATTCCTGTAAATAAAGCAACACTTAGTAAAATGCTTACAGGAATATGCCACGAAATAATACGCCGGATAAGCATATAACCTAAACCTATTAAAAGGGCAAAGGCTGCAACTTCACCCATAGAGCCACCTATATGTCCCATTAGCATATCCCATTTTGAGGGGGCGTTATGCATAACTTGCTGAACGGTTTGTCCATTACTTAGTTCTTCTTTAAGCATTCCTAACGGTGTGGCTCCTGTATTGGCATCCAGATAAGCTCCACGGGACACCAATGGCTTTGGCCAACTGGTCATCTGGACAGGATATGAGATAAATAGAAAGACACGGCCTACTAATGCAGGGTTGAAAGGGTTTTGCCCCAGCCCGCCAAATGACATTTTTCCGACTCCAATGGCTACTAGGCTTCCAAGTATTATGATCCATAGAGGTAGATTGGCCGGAAGGCAAAATGACAACAAAAGCCCCGTGACGATTGCTGAGCCATCTTTAATTTTTACTTCCTCTTTTAATAAATATTTTTGAATAATCCATTCAAAGAAGAGGCATGAAATGATGGCTGTACTGGTAACAATAATGGCTCCAATACCAAAATAGTAGAAAGATACCGCTAATGCCGGCAACAGAGCAAGAACAACACCATACATTAGTTTGGGCGTGTTCGTTTTATCGTGAACATGGGGAGACGGGGATACAACGAGTAATTGATTCATTATTCTTTTCTTGATTTTTTCAGTTGAACAACCTGTGATTTGCCGAAACGAATAAAGTCAAGCAGGGGTAAATTTGCCGGGCAGGTATAGCTGCATGATCCGCATTCGACACAGTCCATTGTGTGATTGGCTTCCAGCTCTTCACATTTATTGTTTTCAGCTAGCTTGATTAAAAGGTATGGTTCCAGATTCATTGGACATACATTTAAGCACCTGGAACATCTTATGCACACCGTTGAGGCAGGACGACCGGCTTCTTTTTCTGGCATCAGGAGGATGCCTGAGCTGCCTTTCACGACCGGTATGTCAGTATTTAGTACTGCTTTACCCATCATGGGCCCGCCATTGATAATTTTTCCGGTGTCTGAAGGCAGTCCCCCTGCAGCATCTATAAGATCCTGAATTGGGGTGCCGATTCTTACAAGAAAGTTTGACGGTTTTTTTAATGATTTACCGGTAATGGTGACAACTCGCTCTATAAGGGGTTTGTTTTTTTGCACAGCTTCATAAATAGCTATTGCTGTTCCAACATTAAAAACAACTGCTCCTACATCAAGAGGTAACCCTCCCGGAGGAACTTCTCCACCAATGATGGCTTTAATTAGTTGCTTTTCACCTCCTTGCGGATATTTTACTTTTAATGAGACAATGTCGATGCCTGGATGGTCATGGGTATGTTTTTGCAGATGCGCAATGGCATCTGGTTTATTATTTTCAATGCCAATGATTGCTTTATCAACACCCAGGGCTTTTTTGGCTATTTCAATGCCCGTTAGTAGTTCTCCCGTTTTTTCAAGCATTACGCGATGGTCTGCGGTTAAGTATGGCTCGCATTCTACCCCGTTGATGATCAGTATTTCTGTTTTTTTGTCGGGAGGAGTGGATAGTTTTACATGAGAAGGGAATGTCGCTCCGCCAAGGCCGACAATGCCTGCTTTATTTACTTTCTGAATAATTTCTTCAGCAGAGGCTTCAATATTGGTATTTAGTTGTTGGTCGGTAATGATGCCTTCTTCCCATTCTTCTTTTTCTTCGGTCTTGATTATTATAGCAGGTTTTCTGTAGCCACTGCTGTCAATGACCTGGTCTATCTTTTCAACTTTTCCTGTAACAGGTGAGTGGATATTGGCAGAAACAAATCCTTTACTCTGGGCAATTAGTTGGCCTGTTTTTACTTGATCTCCTTTTTTTACAATGGCTTCTGAAGGTGCGCCAAGATGTTGGGATAACGGTACTTTTACCTGCTCAGGAATGTCTATCCGCTCGATAATGGCATTTGCTGAAAGTTTATGTTCGGGAGGGTGAATACCTCCATTTTTAAATGTTTTAAGCATGACTGGGTTTTATTCTTGTGTCGTTGTTTCTTTCTTTTTTTCTTTTGATGTACGTGGTGGAGGAAAATTGATCTCCAGAATAGCACTTGTTGGACATTCATTTACGCATTTCCGGCATAGTTTGCATTTTTCGTAGTCAATATATGCCAGGTTGTTTTCAAGGGTGATGGCGTCATAAGGACATACTTTAACGCATTTGCCGCAGCCAATACAGGCTACTTGGCAATTTTTCCTGGCAATGGCGCCTTTGTCTGTGTTAACACATGAAACATATATTTTTCGGTCTTTTTTCGCTTTATTTCTGAGTTCAATAATATTTCTCGGACAAGCACTGATGCATGCGCCACAGGCTGTACATTTGTCATCAATCACCTCGGGGAGATTGGTTTGCGGATTCATGTGTATGGCGTCAAAATTGCAGGAATCGACGCAGTCGCCAAGGCCCAGGCATCCATTCGGGCAGCCGCTTTCTCCGATGTAAAGGTTATGAGCTATTTGACAATTGTTCGTTCCATCATATTTGCTGATTTGAGGACGGTGTTCCGGGATGCCATTGCACCGGACAACAGCAACCTGAGGGATGGTTTCAACGGATTCTTTTCCCAGGATCTCGGCGATATGTTTTATGCAGTCATTGCCTCCAACAGGGCAGTAAAAGCCGTCCAGGTCATCTTTGTTAACGATTGCTTCTGCAAAAGCCCGGCATCCTGTATATCCACATCCTCCGCAATTTGCTCCAGGCAACACTGATTCAACCATATCAATCTTGGGGTCTTCGTATACTCTGAATTTTCGGGCTACGAAATATAGAATAAGGGCAGCAACAATTCCTGTGCTACTTAATAATATTATCGTGTATAAAATTGTTGGACTCATTGATTATTAGACTTTTGAATGTGAAAAGAGAAGCGTTTGTCAATATTATCTCGTTGCAAATATAATAATGTAAAATAAAGAACAAGTATTCCCAGCGATAACAGTCCTGCAAATAATTCTTTGATAAATAAAGAGCTGATAATAAGGCTTGTAAGGAATAGGAATGCAGGCAGTATATAACTGAGTGCAACGGCCTGAAGACCCATAACCCGGTGGATACTGATGGTTACTTGCTCGCCTTCAGCATAGCTGGTGTCTCCTGCATTGATGTGCATGTTTTTTTCTTGCATTTCGGAGGCAGAACAATAACCTTTGGCATAGCAAGAAGCGCAAGAAGTTGGTTGTGTAAATCCAATGATTACATCCTGACCTTTTACCTGCTTCACAATTCCTTGATGTTCAATTTTATCTGTGCTCATTCAACAGGAAATTAAAAGACATACCTGGATATGTTTATTTATTGAGGTTATGTTGACTAATCTTCTCTGACTTTGCAGATGACATACAAAATGATGGTAAGTTCCATATGACCTTTGAAAAATAAAAAATAAACATATGAAATTTCAAAGCAAAAATAATAAAAAGTTCTTTAATTGTTTGGATAAAATGAAAATGAACGCTACCGTGGCATTATTGCTGGTTTTTATGTACCTGGATGGTTATTAAACAATTAAGGTAAGAGCTTGGGTTTAGCATTAAGAGCCAGGTCGAATCTTATCCCGCCTCAGCCGGGCAAAATGTAAATATCTAAAAAAAACGGTTGTTTTTATTTTAAAACAATGTTTATTTGCAATAAATCAGGAATAATTGTTGCGATAGTGTGGTGTAAGTGCTTATAATTTCGTTTTTGTCGGATATCTTCTGTTGACGATTTTAGTTGAGTGAGTTTAAAGGATGTTTCAGGTTTTTATAATCAATGAGTTTGGCTTTAACCGATCCAACAACAATGGGCGTTTTGATCATTACGGGGATGCGATTGGCATCCTTGGTAACCCAAAGAGTCATTTCATCGCCTTCGTCGAACATGGAGCCGGCTACCAATGATATGGAGAATTTAAGGCAGTTGAAACGTCCTATTTTTCTGATTTTGACATTATCTTCTCCAAGGTATTTAAATTCAAGATGCATGATCTCCCTGTCTAAGAGCAAGGTGTAAGGAATCTTTTCTCCTTTTTTGTATTTTGAATAATCCAAATTTCTGGCGTAGTAGAGTATTGAAATCAGGTCATAGGTGCATGGTGTGGTAGCGATGGTGTCATAACGCAGTGAATGTTTTTTGCTTTCATATTTGGAGTAGGCAACAGTATCTTTCCAGTTAAAACGGTATTCCTGGTCAATAAAGAAATCGGGTTCTTTTGTTTTGCGTTTATAATAGGTGGGGTTAAAGGTTTCCATATTCACATAAGATTCATAAGAAGCCCGCATCTTGTAGAACCAGTCCCACGATTCATAGGAGCTTCCTACTCCGATAAGATGGTAATGAGGTTTGCTGTTTAATTGTTTTTTTTTAACGGAAAATTTAGCATAACCAACTTTCAACCAGGGGATGCCCCAGTTATAAGACAATTCATAGGTGATGCTTTCCCCGGGCTGGAATGATGTATTTTTTATGTTGCAATTGTCTTGTGCAGTGGTTATCTGATTTGAAATTGAACTGATCAGCATAAAAACGAGAACGATTATTTTCCTTGGGCGGTTCATCATTTTTCTTTATTGTTTAGATTTCCTGTGTAATATCAATTAGTGGTGTTCAAGAATGCTTTTTAGCTTATAACGCTCCACTGAAATTGAAAGTTACTGTTTTTTGTGAGTTGTTCTTTGATGATTTGATTGTCAGGTGATTTAAATTCAGGATCATTGTTGGTTATTTTTATAGCTGCATTTCTTGCTGTTTGGAGTATATCGCCATCTTTTCCCAAGTTGGCAATTTTAAGATTAAAAGGTATTCCGCTTTGTTGAGTCCCTTCAATATCTCCCGGGCCTCTCAGTTTCATGTCGGCTTCGGCAATTTCAAATCCGTTGTTTGTTTTGATCATGGTACTTAATCTTTTTCTGGCATCATTGGTTAATTTATGTCCTGTCATCAGGATGCAGTAGGACTGGTCAGCTCCCCGGCCAACCCTGCCACGTAGTTGATGAAGTTGTGACAGGCCAAAACGTTCGGCACTTTCGATAATCATCACAGAAGCATTGGGGACGTCAACTCCCACTTCGATAACGGTTGTTGCAACCAGAATATTGGCTCTGCCTGATTTGAAGTGGTTCATGGCTTTGTCTTTTTCTTCTGGTTTCATCTTGCCATGAGCGATGGTGACATGGTATTGGGGAGGGGGAAAGGCCCGGGAAATACTCTCGTAACCATCTTCCAGGTCTTTGTAATCCATGCTCTCAGATTCTGATATTAAAGGATAGACCACATAAATTTGTTGTCCCGCTGCCAGTTGTTTTTTCATGAAACCATGTACTTTCAGTCTTGATGAGTCATAGAAGTGCATTGTCTTTATTGGTTTTCTTCCTGGTGGCAGTTCATCAATGACAGAAACATCCAGGTCTCCATAAAGGGTCATGGCAAGTGTCCGGGGAATAGGCGTTGCTGTCATAACCAGGATATGAGGGGGCGTGCTGGTGTTTTTTTGCCAGAGCTTGGCGCGTTGAGCAACGCCAAAACGATGTTGTTCATCAATAACGACCATACCCAGGTTTTTAAACTGAACAGGACTTTCGAGGAGCGCATGCGTGCCAATAAGTAATTGCAGGCTGCCTGATTTTAATTTTTCATGTATTTCTTCTCGCTCTTTTTTCTTGCTGCTGCCGGTTAATAATCTGATTTCAATATCCAGGTTAGAAAGAAACTGCCGGATGGTGGCAAAGTGTTGGTTTGCCAGGATTTCTGTAGGAACCATCAGGCAGGCCTGGAATTGATTGTCGAGTGCTATCAGGATAATCATGAGGGCAACAAGGGTTTTCCCACTCCCGACATCTCCCTGGAGCAAACGGTTCATTTGCCTCCCGGAACGGAGGTCTTTTCGGATTTCTTTAATGACTCTTTTTTGGGCGTTGGTGAGCGCAAATGGAAGATTTTCATTGTAAAATTGATGAACATATGATCCGACTTCCTCGAAGATCAATCCCTTAAAGGCCTTATTTCGTTGGTCTTTTTGCTTTAATATGTTGATTTGTATGTAAAATAGTTCCTCAAATTTTAACCGGTATTGAGCTTTTTCAAGTAAGTCAATGTTTTTTGGAAAATGAATGTTGATGAGGGCGTCTTTTAGATTTAGTAATTGAAAATCTTTTATGCAGGATTGGGGTAATGTTTCTTCATTAAGATATTCCTGTATTTCTTTTAACAGGTTAATTTGTAGTTTTTGAATGGTTCGTTGATTGATGTAATTTTTCTTTAGTTTCTCCGTGGTACTGTAAAGGGCTTTGAATCCTGTTGGCGGATTTTCCTGGTATTTTTTCAGTTCTTCTGTTTCCGGGTGAGGTATGTTTACTTTACGGTTAAAGACATTTGGTTTGCCAAAGATGACATAATCAACGCCGGGTTTAAGGTTGTTTTGTACCCAGCTCAGCCCCTGGAACCACACCAGCTCAATTTGACCGTTTTCGTCGGCAAATTTTGCAATGAGTCTTTGCTTAGGACGCTTGCCTTCGATTCGAAATCCTGTAATCCGGCCTTTTAATTGAACATAAGCCTGCTCGGAATGTATTTCGTTTGTTTGATGAAATTTGGTGCGGTCAATGTATTTATAAGGAAAATGATAGAGAAGGTCTTTATAGGTTTCAATTTCAAGTTCTTTTTTAAGAATTTGAGCGCGCTTGGGGCCTACGCCAGGGAGATATTTGATTTCACGGTCTAAGATCTGCTGAAGGGACATTTTGTTCTTTGGTCATTCTTTTATACTTCTAAGATATGCAAATATTGTTTTTTAACAAAAAATGTTTTAAGAATATAGAAAAGCCTGGGGGCTAATCAATTCTCAGGACTAATCCTTTAAGGTATTCGCTCTCAGGGTGAAATATATTGATGGGATGGTCTGCAGGCTGGCCAAGCTGATGTAAAATCCTTACTTTTCTGCCCGAGTTGATTGCGGCTGTTAATACGGTTTTTTTGAATTCAGCCTTGCTGAGCACCTGGGAGCAGGAGAAAGTGAATAGTATTCCACCGGGCTTAATTTTGGCAATGCCTAATGCATTTAATTTTTTATATCCCTGGATCGCATTCGGGAGTACTTTCTGGTGTTTAGCAAAAGCAGGTGGGTCAAGGATAATGACATCATATGCTTCTTCGGTGTTTTTTAAAAAATCAAAGGCGTCAGTTGTAAAAGATTGATGTTTCTCTGACTGATTGTTTAATTGTATGTTTTTGTCTGTAAGTTTAATGGCTGGCCGTGAGCTGTCTACGGTGTCTGCTTTTTCAGCTCCTCCTGCGATGGCATAAACAGAAAATCCTCCTGTATACCCGAACATGTTCAGGACTTTTTTGCCGCTGGAATATTTTTTAAGCAATTCACGATTGTCTCTTTGATCCAGGAAAAACCCTGTTTTTTGCCCACTTTCCCAGTCTACAAGAAATTTTAGTTCATTCTCTTGTATTTCTTTATTTCCTGAAGATCCGAATAAATATTCATCTTTGGCATCAACAGGGCCTTTGTATGGGAGTGTAGAGGAGCTTTTATCATAAATGGCTTGCAGATGATCTCCATAGATGGATTTAAGGATTTGAACGATGGTATCCCGTAAATAATACATGCCAATGGCATAGCACTGCATGACAAGGGTGCCGTGGTAATAATCAATGATCAAGCCGGGTAAATGGTCACCTTCGGCATGGACAAGCCGGTAAACATTTGTTCCCGGGTTGTTGGTAATGCCCAGTTCTTCTCTGTGTTTAAAGGCTTTTAATAAGGCATTTTCCCAGAATGTATAATCGGGCACAATTTGTTTAAAGGAAAAGATACGGACCGCTATGGCGCCAATTTGGTAAAAGCCTGTGCCAAGATATTCGTCCTGGTTCGACCATATTTCAACAATGTCGCCTTCCTGTACAGGGCCTTTGATTTTTTTGATCGCCCCGGAAAAAATCCAGGGGTGATAACGCTTAACTGATACATGTTTGCCTGATTTCAGGATGATTTTGGTATATGCGGTTTCTTCCATTGATCTATTTGTTAAGTTGTTGGTATACCTGGTGACAAACCCAGGCATCGGTGGCTGCATAGATTTGTTGTTTTTCAGATAAAAATTCGTTTTCCCAGTTAGTTAGTCTTTGAGATTTAGATACCCGTATTTGCATAACAATAGCAGCCATCTTTTTCAGGCTGATATCTTCTATGCCAAATAGTTTAACATAATGCTGGAGTTCAATAAAACTTTCAGGTTCAAAGGGGGCAATTTTTTTTAATCCTTTAATATCATCATTGATAGCTACACCAGCTTTAATAATTTCCGGATCTTCCAGTATATCAACAAGGGGTTTAGGCAGGCCTGTTTTGTGCAGCCTGAAAAGATAAGCTTCTTTACTGGTTGAAAGCTGAAGCAGAGAAATCTGGTTATTACCTCCTTTGCGGAATGAAGGCCTGGTTTCGGTATCAAAACCAAGGATTTCATGGGATTTGAGTTGATCAATGATCTGATATAAACTTTCAAGATTGTCAATCAGGTGCATTTCTCCTTCAAATTTACCCAGCGGTAAGTTATTGATTTCTTCTTTGCTTATTTTTGCCCGGAATGTATTATTCTCTGTTTTTGTCTTCATTCTCCTCTTTCATTTTTTTTGATATTAGCCAGTTACTCGTATCAATATCTTCCAGTTCGGATTCTTCTATATCCTGATTATTTTCTTCGCTAATATCTTCTTCTTCGTTGTAATAAAGATTATGTAAAGCCCGTAAGGCATTTGTTGCTTTCTGTCCCCATATTGATTCAAAATTGCTTTTGCATTCCCATAAAGCCAATTCCATAAGGGCTTCCGTTCCGATACCATAATTGACGGTAAAATTTTTCAGATCCTGGTAAATATCAGCCAGGTCTTCAGCGATGCTCCGTGTGACAGGACCCTCCTGTTCATAGATTGAAGGATCAAAGACTTCCATGTATGTGTCATGTTGTCCCAGCTTACTTTGGAGATTGAAGTGGATTTGTTCCCATAATTGCTCGTCAACAATGACTTCTGTAAAGTCTTCGTTATCCGGATCATTAACATTTAAAGTTACCATGTATGCATATATGGAAGGTAGTAGCGTGATCATTTTAAAAACCACATCTTCTTTGTTAAATCCCGGAATATTTTCTGTGAAGGTGCAATATTCGTTTGCTAAACTTGCAAGTTGGTTTGTTTGTGTTCTTTGATCCATTTATTAGAAGATAAATAATGTTGCATACAAAAATAAATAAAAAAACCCTTCTTCGTTATCCGAAGAAGGGTTAAGCTATTATTTAATTAAGGAAAAATTACATCATTCCCATTCCGCCACCTGGAGGCATTCCACCTGGCATTCCACCTCCGCCTTGCTGGCTTTCTTCTTCAGGTTTGTCGACCAGTACACATTCAGTTGTCAGGAACATACCCGCAATAGATGCGGCATTTTCCAGGGCAATGCGTGTTACTTTAGTCGGATCAATAACTCCTGCAGCAAGCATGTTTTCATATTTCTCAGTACGGGCATTGAATCCGAAGTCATCTTCGCCTTCAAGTACTTTATGCACAATGACTGATCCGTCAAGTCCTGCATTGGAGACAATTAAACGGATAGGTTCTTCAAGTGCTTTTCGTACGATGGCAATACCTGTTGTTTCGTCTTCATTTTCACCTTTCATGCTTTCAAGGTCACTTATAGCTCTAAGGAAGGCAACGCCACCGCCTGGAATGATTCCTTCTTCAACGGCTGCACGTGTTGCGCTTAAAGCGTCATCGCAGCGGTCTTTTTTCTCTTTCATCTCAACTTCAGAAGCAGCACCGATATAAATGACAGCGACACCACCAGCTAATTTAGCCAGGCGTTCCTGTAATTTTTCTTTGTCATAGTCAGAAGTGGTGTTTTCGATCTGTGTTTTGATTTGTTTAACACGAGACTCAATATTTCCTTTTTCGCCACTTCCGTTAACCATGGTAGTGGTGTCTTTGTCGATGGTTACTTTTTCACAGCTACCAAGCATTTCCAGACTTGCATTCTCAAGGGTTAGTCCTTTGTCTTCGGAAATAACGGTGCCACCAGTAAGAACAGCAATGTCTTCGAGCATTTCTTTTCTGCGGTCGCCAAAACCGGGAGCTTTAACAGCAGCAACTTTAAGTGCGCCTCTCAGTTTGTTCACAATCAATGTAGCAAGCGCTTCACTTTCAACATCCTCGGAGATGATCAATAATGATTTTCCTGCTTGCGATACGTTCTCGAGAACCGGAAGCAAATCTTTCATGTTGGAGACTTTCTTATCAGTAATAAGAATAGCCGGTTTTTCCATGACCGTCTCCATTTTTTCAGCATCAGTAATGAAATGAGGAGACAGGTAGCCACGGTCGAATTGCATTCCTTCTACCACATCAACATATGTTTCTGCCGTTTTGCTTTCCTCTACAGTAATGACACCTTCTTTTTTGACTTTCTCCATCGCCTGGGAGATCAATTTTCCAATCTCAGCATCATTGTTGGATGAGATAGAAGCAACCTGTTCTATTTCTTTACTGTTATCAGAAATTGATTTGCTTAATTTGTGAAGATTATCAATAACTTTGATGACGGCCTTATCAATTCCTCTTTTCAGGTCCATTGGATTGGCACCGGCTGTCACATTTTTAAGGCCTACATTAACAATGGATTTGGCCAAAACAGTTGCAGTGGTGGTTCCATCACCTGCATCATCATTTGTTTTGGAAGCAACTTGCTTAACCATTTGGGCACCTACATTCTCAAAAGGGTCTTCCAACTCAATCTCTTTAGCCACGGTAACACCATCTTTGGTGATGTGGGGTGAGCCAAATTTCTTTTCAATAACCACATTTCGCCCTTTGGGCCCCAGGGTTACTTTAACAGCGTCTGAAAGTTGGTCGACTCCTCTC
>CAZSGN010000055.1:0-13342 GCA_964606415.1 uncultured Bacteroidales bacterium | reverse complement strand
TGGCAAACAATCTCCATTAAAATACAACATATAAACAACCTTAAACCATATTTTACCTACATATAAACAAATTGCAAGCTTTCATTAAATTAGTGGTAGAACCTATTTTTTTCTATTAACCACTATTTGTCGGGTCACATGAAGGTTCATATTTGAGGGATTTTTTGTAAAATTTCTGCAACGGCAAAATTACTTCCGCCGATGAATACTAAATCACTTTTGTTTGCTGCCTGGCGGGCAGCTTGATAGGCTTCCCAAATAGAATCGAAGCTTTCGTATTGATGCCCTGAATTCTCAGCACTCATTTCCAGTAGCGTTAATTTTTCTGTTCGTGGCAGGTTTAGTGGGGCAAGGTAAAGTTTGGCTTTAGGAGGGAAAAGACTGAATATCTCATTCAGGGGCTTGTTTTGCACTGTGCCAAGAACCATGTGCAGGTGATCAAAATTAAAGGTGATGAGCTGATCCATGGTGGGTTTAAGCCCGTCCGGGTTGTGAGCTACATCACATAAGATATATGGTTTTGTTGATAATAGTTGCATGCGACCCAAAAGACCCGTGTTTTTTTGAACCTGGCCAAATCCCTTCATCGCAGGCATATTATTCAGGAATTGTTTCCCGCCTGGATCTAGTTGTTGTAAGGTTGCCAGCGATGTAGCTATGTTTTTTTGTTGATAATGCCCGTTTAGGTCTGTTTGTAAGTCAATAATGTTCTCTTTATTTAATTCATAACGAATATCCTGGCCGGAAGGAAAATGACTGGTTTGTTTTTTGATCCTGATAGTTTGGTCTGCAAAGAGAAGGGGAGCCTCCTCTTTATTTGCTTTTTCCTTGAATACGAGCGCTGACTCAGGATGAGTTTCGCCAATAATAACGGGCACCTGTTTTTTAATGATACCTGCTTTTTCTTTGGCAATATTGGTGATATTTTTACCGAGAATATCTGTGTGATCAAGATTAATATTGGTGATAATGCTAATCTCCGGGTTAATGATGTTTGTTGTATCAAGTCGCCCCCCAAGTCCAACCTCGATAATCGCATAGTCAACCTTGTGTCTGGCGAAATGATCAAAAGCCATTATAGTGGTGACTTCAAAAAAACTTGCCTGGTGTGATTTAAATAATTCAGCGTTATTTTTAATAAAAAAGGTGACTTCTTTTTTTGAGATGGCGCTACCATTTATCTTGATCCGGTCCCTGAAGTCAAGTAAATGAGGAGATGTATACAAGCCTGTTTTCAGGCCTGCCTGTTGCAGTACCGATGCAAGGATATGGCTGACGGACCCTTTCCCGTTGGTGCCTCCTACATGTATACTTTTAAATTTTTGATGTGGATTAGATAAGAATTCAGCCAATTTAAATGCCTTTGAGAGGTCTGGTTTATATGCGGTTTTCCCGTCTTGTTGATAAAAGGGAATGGTGGTGTTTAAAAGGTGCAGCGCATCGGTATAAGACCAATGTGTATTATTGTTGGACGTAACCATGTGAAAATGAATGTAGTTTTGGATTCACTTCTTCTTTCCTTTAAAAATGAAATAAAAGTACAGCTTAATTTTTTATTTTTATGGAAATTAAACAACAAATCCGTTAGTGAACGGACAAGAAAAAATGATTAATATGGCCAAAAGTAAAAAGAAAATTTTCGTTATTGATACCAATGTATTGTTACATGATTATCGCAGTATTTATAATTTTGAAGAAAATGATGTGGTCCTTCCTATTGTGGTATTAGAGGAATTAGATAAATTTAAAAAAGGGAATGATCAGATTAATTTTAATGCCCGTGAATTTACCCGTGAGCTGGATAAATTATCGGGAGACAGTCTCTTTAATGGGGGCGTTCCGCTTGGTGAAGGTTTGGGGAAGCTTAGTATAGAGACCGTTGTGCCTTTCTCCGAAACTATTCAGGCTTCTTTTCCTGAAAATACACCTGACCATCGCATATTGGCTATTGCTGAATATGTAGATAAGAAAAATGAGAATCAGTCTGTAGTTTTGATCTCTAAAGATATTAATCTGCGTATGAAGGCCAAATCTATTGGCGTGTTTGCTCAGGATTATGAGAGTGATAAAGTTCGCAATATTGATCGTATTTACAAGGGTATTAAGACTTATGAGAATATTGATGAGAATCTGATCAAGGAGTTGTATAATAATAACCAGGGCTTGGATATTGAACGGTTTGGCTTCGAAGAAAAACCGCTTGCTCATCAATATCTTATTCTTAAAGGAGGAAATTCCAGTGTGCTGGCTCATTTTGACCCCTTTAACAGCATGGTTGAACGTGTGGAAAAAAAGAAAACCTTTGGTATTGAGCCTCGTAATGCAGAACAAACTTTTTCTTTCGATGCATTGTTAAGGCCTGAAGTGCAGTTGGCAGCACTCACCGGTAAGGCTGGGACCGGGAAAACGCTCCTGGCATTGGCCGCGGCTATTCAACAAAGTGATCTTTATTCTCAGGTATTTCTTGCCAGGCCTATTGTGCCACTTTCCAACAGAGATTTGGGTTTCCTTCCGGGGGATGTAAAAGAAAAGATTGGTCCTTATATGCAGCCACTTTATGATAATCTTTCGGTAATTAAACATAAGTTTAAGCCGCAGAGTAAAGAACAACTGATGATCGAAGAGATGCAATCCAGTGAAAAATTAGTTATATCACCGCTGGCATATATCAGAGGACGAAGTCTTTCAAAGGTTTATTTTATTGTTGATGAAGCACAGAATTTAACGCCTCATGAAGTTAAAACAATTATTACCCGCGCAGGAGAAGGAACAAAAATGATTTTTACAGGTGATATTGAGCAAATTGATTCTCCTTATCTTGATGTACAATCTAATGGCTTGTCATACCTTACTTCAAAAATGCAGGGACAGGATTTGTTTGCTCATGTAAATCTGGTAAAGGGGGAAAGAAGTTATCTTGCTGAAATGGCAAGCAATTTGCTGTAAGAATTGTTGGACATTTGTTTTAAGTGAATTTGTTTTATATCTTTGTTTTCTATATGATGGTTGATGTGAAATCTTTATAATTTTTTTGTTCTGCATAGAGCTTGTCTATAAAGTTAATAAATGTTTAATGTAGCTGGATATTAATAAATCATAATTAAGAGAAATACAGTTGAAAAAAAAAGCATTACATATTGTTCGGCATGGTAAATCTTCCTGGAAATATGAGAATATTATGGATTATGACAGGCCATTAAAAAATAGAGGAATCAAGAATAATTATTCTATTGCAGAAAAAATTAGTTCTTTTGTACAGGTAGATTTAATTATCTCAAGCCCAGCAGTAAGAGCTTTGCATACAGCCACCATTTTTGCCCGGGTATTGGATCTCCCCCTTTCTGATTTAGCTCTCAGTGACGTGCTTTATGCTTCTCACGAAGAGGTGGTGTATAATTTTTTGACCAATCTGGATAATGAGCACAATCAGGTCATGGTTGTAGGTCATAATCCTACTTTAACTAACTTGGCGAATCGGTTTATTGCCGAACCCATTGATAATATTCCTACTTCAGGTTGTGTTTCAATTAAGTTTGATGTGGATGACTGGGGAGCCATTGAAGAAACTCAGGTGAAAACGGTTCATTTCACTGTTCCTGAAAAATAATTTTCAGTTTTTTTAATCTGATTAATTGATCTTTTTTATGAATTAAGCAGGTTAAATGATGTTTTTGGGAAATGCAAAAAGGTAAAGGCATTTTTTTGTATATGGTTGTTTATGGGGAGACCTTGTGTTTAGAAAATAGCGAAAAGTTTGGTTTATGGAAAAAATGAACAGAAAAATAATAAACAGGGAAATTAGTTGGTTGTCTTTTAATCATCGTGTTTTGCAGGAGGCTGAAGATCCCAATGTGCCCTTAATAGAACGGTTGCGATTCCTGGGTATATTCTCAAATAATCTTGATGAATTTTTTAAAGTGAGAGTGGCTACTATTAAAAGAATGATCGATTTAAGGATTAATCCATTAAAGGCTGTAGGCGATAATCCTAAAAATGTTCTTAATCAAATTCAAACCAATGTCATTAAATTGCAGGATCGTTTTGGTTATATTTATGCAAATCTCCAAAAAGAACTAGAGAAAGAGAACATTTTTATTATTAATGAGATGGAAGTTGATCCTAAACAGTCCGATTATATACATAAATATTTTAGGAAGCATATTTTACCTGTGTTGTCAACTATTCTTTTACGCGATGATCTTCCATTCCCTTATCTGAAGGATAAATCCATATATCTTGCAACCAAGTTATGTTGTAATTCACACGATAAGCCCGATTATGCATTGATTGAGATTCCAAGCAGGACCATGTCGCGTTTTGTGGTTTTACCTTCTGAAGATCATCGGGTTTATGTTATTTTACTTGATGATGTTATTCGTTTATGTTTGGATGAAGTATTTTCTATTTTTAATTACGATCACTTTGAGGCTTATACCATAAAGTTAACCCGGGATGCAGAACTTGATATTGATAATGATCTGAACAAGAGCATTCTTGAGAAAATATCCAAGGGGGTTAGTGGTCGTAGTAAGGGGCAGCCGGTAAGGTTTCTTTATGATGTTAGAATGCCGGCGGATTTGCTTGAATTTATTGTTAATGCCCTGCGGTTTGACAAATACGATAATCTGATTCCGGGAGCAAGATATCATAATTTCCGGGATTTCATGAAGTTTCCAACGCTTAACCGACCGGATCTGGAGCACGAGAAATTCCCACCTTTGACGCATAGAAATCTTCAGTCAGGTCAACGGTTGCTTAATAAGATCAAGGAGAAGGATCTTTTATTACATTTTCCTTATCATAGTTTTGATCAGTATGTTAATATGTTACGTGAATCAAGCCTTGATCCTGATGTTGTTGAAATTAAATCCACGCTTTACCGGGTTGCTGACGGCTCAAAGGTAGTGAATGCATTGATCAATGCTGCCAGGAATGGTAAAAAGGTGACTGTGAATATCGAACTCCAGGCTCGCTTTGATGAGGAGGCTAATATTTACTGGTCAAGAAAATTAGAAGCTGTGGGAGCTAATGTTTTATTTGGCGTGCCCGGGTTAAAGGTGCATTCTAAATTAACCCTTGTTAGGCGAAAAGAAAATGGGAAATTAGTGGATTATGCTTGTGTGGGAACAGGTAATTTTCATGAGGGAACAGCAAGGGTGTATACTGATGTTTTGCTTTGTACTGCTGACAAACGGATCACCGGTGATGTGAAAAAAGTGTTTGATCTTTTTGAGAACACTTATTATAATTATTCGTTCAGAAATTTGGTCGTTTCGCCGCTTAATCAAAGAAGAAAAATTTATCAATTAATTGATAATGAGATTAAAAATGCCAGACAGGGGAAAGAGGCCTATTTATTGCTTAAAATAAATAATCTGGTGGATAAAGATATTATTTATAAACTTTATCAGGCCAGTAATGAGGGAGTTATAATAAAAATGATTGTCCGGGGTATTTGTTCACTTATTCCTGGTGTCAAGGGAATGAGTGAGAATATCGAAGCAATTAGTATCGTAGATAAGTTTCTTGAGCATTCACGAATATTTGTTTTCTGTAATGGGGGAGAAGAACTTTATTATCTTTCTTCTGCCGATTGGATGACACGTAATCTTGATCATCGCGTGGAAGTAACATGTCCTGTTTATGATCCTGATATCCAAAGTGAAATTCGGGAAATGCTTGATATTGAATTTAAGGATAATGCTAAAGCCCGGGTGATTAATCCGAACCAGGATAATCCTTATAAACAATATGATGTCAAGGAGCGGATACGCTCGCAAGAGGCTAAGTATAAATATTACGTGAAAAAAGAAGGCTAATAATGTTTTTTGCTGTGATTTTTCTTTTATTTCTTTAGCAACAGACAGGAAGGTTGAATATTTAATATAATGTTGTGAGAGTTGCTTTTTATACCCTTGGTTGTAAATTAAATTTCTCGGAATCTGCCACTATTGCCCGGGAGTTTAAAGATGCCGGGCATCTACAGGTTAAACCGGATGACGCTGCTGATCTTTATGTGATAAATACCTGCACTGTTACCCAGCAGGCCGAAAAGAAATCCAGACAAATAATTAAAAAGGCCAGAAAGCTAAATCCTGATGCACAAATTGTTGTGGTGGGGTGTTATGTCGAAGTTAGAGCTGATGAGGTTCGACGGTTAGCAGGGGTTGACCTGGTGACAGGTGAGAAAAATATGGAGGGTATATTAAAAGGGCTTAATGATAAGTCTAATATTGCATTATCGAAAGATCATCTAAAAACTTTTCAACCAGCTTTTTCTGTTGATGAGCGTACACGGTCTTTCCTTAAAATACAGGATGGCTGCGATTATTGGTGTGCTTATTGCACTATTCCAGGTGCCCGGGGAAGAAGCCGGAATGCACCGATCGCTGAGATTGTTGATAATGCACGGCTTATTGCTGGTAAAGGGATAAAGGAAATTGTATTAACCGGAGTAAATATTGGGGATTTTGGTAAATCGACAAGGGAGTCATTCATTGAATTACTTTACGCTTTGGATCAGCTTGATGGGGTTGAACGATATAGAATCTCTTCTGTCGAACCAAATTTATTAACTGATGAGATTATTCGTTTTGTTGCTGATTCAGCAAAATTTGCTCCGCATTTTCATATTCCTTTACAAGGTGGCGCTGATCAGATATTGAAGATGATGGGCCGGCGCTATGATACCCGTTTTTTTGCCGGAAGAATAGATCAGATTAATGATATCTTTAAGAGGGCGAGTATTGGTATTGATGTGATTGTTGGCTTTCCGGGTGAAACAGATGAATTATTTGAGGAGTCTTATCGTTTTCTGGAAAGGCTGGATTTCTCTTATTTACATGTATTTAATTATTCTAAAAGACCAGCCACACGTGCAGAGAAAATGAAAGGACATCTGCCCCCCACGGTCCGGGAACAGAGGAGCAAGCTTCTAATTGAGCTTTCAAATCAGAAAAAAAGAAATTTCTATAAAAAGAATATCGGTACAAGTCAATCTGTTATCTTTGAGGATCGGTTGAGTGATGGTTATATGTTTGGTTTTACGGGAAATTATATTAATGTCAGGGCATCTTATGATCAGCGCAGGGTTAATGCCCTTTCACAAGTAAAGCTATCCGAGCCTGATGAGGAGTTTAATTGGTTAAACTCAACATTATTTTGAGCTTTGATATGGGCTGGATATTTTTTTAAATACAATAATTGATAATCGATAAATATTATAAATGCTATGAATTATCAGAAAATTTGTGAGGAGGTGATTGAGGTGGTTAAAGAAACAGGTTCTTTTATTAAAAAAGAGGGAGCACGGTTATCTGTTGATTCAGTAACCAGAAAAGGGACAAATGATTTTGTGACGCATGTTGATAAAAGTGCTGAGGAACAATTGGTCAGAGGCTTATCAAAAATATTGCTAGGCAGTGGGTTTATTGCTGAGGAGGGGACTGTAAAGGAGAAAGATGAGCAATTTAAATGGATCATAGATCCCATAGACGGGACAACTAACTTTATTCATAAATTGCCCCCTTTTGCTGTTAGTGTAGCCTTGATGGAAGGTGATGTTATTGTGTTGGGAGTGGTTTACGAGATTATGCTTGATGAGTGTTTTTATTCATATAAAGGGGCCAATGCGTATTGCAATAACAAAGAGATTTCAGTCTCTCTTACTTCGTTGCTTAGTGATTCTTTCATTGCTACTGGGTTTCCTTATAATTATTTTGATAAACTGGATCCTTTTATGGATTCATTAACATATCTTTTCCAGCATACCCAGGGGGTTCGTCGCCTGGGATCGGCAGCTACCGATCTGGTATATGTTGCTGCCGGGCGGTTTGACGGATTTTACGAGTATAACTTGAAGCCCTGGGATGTAGCTGCTGGTGCTTTTATCGTTCAGCAGGCAGGCGGGATAAATGCCGATTTCTCTGGTGGTGATGATTATTTGTTTGGAAGAGAAATTGTTTCGGCTAATCATAATATGTTTTATGAACTTCATAATGCGTTGAAAGGATTTTTGAAAAAATAAGAAAACCATTTGTTATGCAAAAATTCTCGTTTCATGTGTTTTATGTGATTGTATGGTTACTTGGTTGGTTGCCCTGGTATTTATTGTATCTATTTGCTGATGGAATTTATCTTCTTGTTTTTTATGTGATTGGTTACAGGAAAAAGGTGGTGTTGCAGAATCTTTCAAATGCCTTCCCGGAGAAAGACGATGACGAAATTCTAACCATCAGAAAAAAATTTTACCGGCATTTTTGTGATCTGATTGTCGAGATTATTAAAACCATACATCTTTCTGCCGAAGATCTTGAAAAACGGGTGTCTTTCCAAAATACGGAGGTTTTTCAAGAGCTCAGGAAAAAAGGGAAGCATGCTATTTGTGTTATTGGGCATTATGGCAATTGGGAATGGATTGCTACGTTTGAACATTATTTGCCCGGGTTTAAAAATATGACTATTTATAAAACACTTACTAATCGTTGGTTTGATAAGTTCATGTATGATCAGCGGGCAAAGCTGGGAGTCGAACCAGTGCCTATGGGTCAAATATTAAGAAAGATCATTGCTTACGATCAACAAGGTGAATTAACTGCTACCGGTTTTATTTCAGATCAGTGCCCGCCCCAGAAAGATATCCAGTACTGGACACAATTTCTTAACCAGGATACCCCAATGTACATGGGTATTGAAAAAATTGCCGGTAAATTTAATATGGGGGTGGTTTTTTTGTATGTTGAGAAACCTTCAAGAGGACATTATGTATATCATGTTAAGTTACTTGCTGATGAGGTAGGGCACATGGAACCGACTCAAATTACTGAAATGCATACTAAAGCACTAGAAGATATGATCAGAAAGCGTCCCGAGTTGTGGCTGTGGACGCACCGCAGATGGAAGAGGAAACGTCAATAAGTTAAGTATGGTCAAAGTAGCAGTTGTTATATTGAATTGGAATGGTATTGCTTATCTTAAGCATTTTTTACCTTCTGTTGTAAAATATTCGAATGAGTCAGCCCGGATTATTGTCGCGGATAATGGCTCTGTTGACGGATCAATTGATTTTCTTCAAAAATATTTCCCATCTGTTGAGGTGTTGCAGTTGGATCAGAATTATGGGTTTGCTGGTGGCTATAATCGTGCATTAGCAAATATTCAGGCTGAATATTATATTCTGCTTAATTCTGATGTTGAGGTTACTGACAATTGGATTGATCCTGTGGTTAAGGAAATGGATGCTGATAAGCATATTGCTGCAGCCATGCCCAAGATAAAAGCATATGCCAATAAGAAGTATTTTGAATATGCAGGGGCTGCTGGGGGCTTTATGGATTCCTATGGGTATGTTTTTTGCCGGGGAAGATTGTTTAATGATATTGAAGAAGATCATGGACAATATGATGATCCTGTTGATGTTTTTTGGGCTACCGGGGCTTGTTTGTTTATTCGTTCCGAAATTTTTCATCGTCTTGGTGGTTTTGATGATTCTTTCTTTGCTCATATGGAAGAAATTGATCTTTGCTGGCGTATCAAAAATGATGGTTTCAGGATTATGTGTTATCCCCGCGTAGAAGTTTTTCATGCTGGGGGAGGTACTTTGCCTTATAATAATCCGCGTAAAGTTTTTTTAAATTTTAGAAATAACTGGCTGACGCTTTATAAAAATCTTCCGCGGAAACGTTTGAATAAAATATTGTTCTTTCGTTTTTTACTTGATCTCCTGGCTGCTTTTCAGTTCTTAATTTATTTTAAACCGTCTAGCTCCTGGGCAATCATAAGAGCTCATGTGGCTTTCTTCAAGCTAAAGCACAGGTACAGGGAATTGAGAGAGCAGCTGAAGGGACATAACAAGCCTGTTGCAGGAGGCATTTACCCAGGAAGTATTGTTTGGAAATATTGGATACAAAAGAAAAAAACTTTTAATAAATTGAAGTTTAAATGATATATTTGCTCGTCAACCAAAGAAATTTGAACTTATGCCAAAATTTCGTTTTACTATAAAACTCAAACTTCGTTTACTTGCCTATGGGTTAATTATTTTTCTTTTCCTTGTTGGTTTTTTTGCTATGTTTTTTATCAATGATATCAGGAATAACAGAGAGGCCCTGAATAAATTAAATTTACTTTCTTACAATGTATTAAAGTTAAGATCGGCAGAACGGGATTTCATGATATATGAACCAACGAACCAGCAATTTTTTCAGACAGAACAAAGTGAGTATATCCGTAAATTTGAAAGCTCGCTGGAGGATACAAAAGAGTTAATTAATGAGCTATCCCAAAATAAGGCCATTGTTCAACTGGATGTTGATTATAAATTAATGGATGTTCTTAATCATCTGGAAAAGTATTCTGATGCTTTTGATAAGTTGGTTGTAAATGTTCTGGAAAAAGGTTTTAAAGATTATGGGACTATTGGTGAGATGCGGAATAAAATTCACCTTGTGGAAAATAGCCTGAAGGAAAAGTATTCCCGGAAAAGCCTGAATGAGTATATGCTCTCTCTCAGGAGGCATGAGAAAGATTACTTGTTACGGAAAGATTTGAAATATAAAAAATTGTTTAATCAGACACTCAATCAGTTTATCGAGGTGCTGGGGCGTTATCAGGTTAATCCACCGAATCTTCAAAATCCGGATATGTCGCAGAAGGAAATTGATAATTTGATTGATAATCTTAAAAAATATCGCATGTCTTTTGATGATGTTGTTAAAAAAGACAATACAATTGGCTTGTCTGAAGGAGAAGGTGGATTGATGAAAATTATTAATGAGCAAATATCAACGATTATACCCGTTCTGGATAATATTAAAATGGAGGTTTCTAAACACACGCAAAGGGAGGTCAGGCAGGATATTATTATCCTTTATTCTTTTGCTATCGTTTCCTTGTTTCTTATTTTTATTTTTCTTGTTTTTTTGTCTAACAGTATTTCAAATCCAATTCAAAGTTTAAAGGATTTTATTATTCATTTAAGTTATGGCGAGTTACCCAAAAGCCGCATCTTTTCCAGAAGCAGAGACGAGATTTATGATATGGGTATTGCTTTGAATCGTTTGTTAAGAGGTTTAAAGAGTAAAGTTAATTTTGCCCGGGATATCTCCGAAGGACGTTTCGAAACCAAATTTACGCCTCTTAGTGAGAATGATGTTTTAGGTAATGCCCTTAATGAGATGCGTCGAAATTTGCAAATATCTCGTATTAAAGAACAGGAACATAAAGAGGATAGCGAAAAACAAAACTGGCAGTCTCAGGGATTAGCCCGGTTTGCAGGTATATTGAATTATGAAACCAATAATATTACTGAGATATCTTACAAAATCATCATTGAATTGGTGGATTACCTTGATGCGAATATTGGGGGTTTTTACTTGTTGAATGAAGAAACTGGCCATTTTGAACTTACTGCTGCTTATGCATTTAATAAGAAAAAGCATTATGATAAAATGGTTGAACCGGGAGAGGGTCTCGTTGGAACATGTGCTGTTGAAAAGAAAAAAATATATCTTAATCATATTCCTCCTGATTATTATCTTGAGTTAACTTCTGGTTTAGGGAAAACACATCCTAAATCTTTGCTTCTGGTTCCGCTTATCTTTAATGATAAAACTTATGGTGTCATTGAGGTTGCTTCGTTGAATCAGCTTGATGAGCATGAGATTGATTTCGTTGAAAAGTTAGCTGGGAATATTGCCTCTGCTATCTCCAGAATGAAAATCAATTTGCAAACTGAAAAGTTGCTTGAGGAATCTAAGCATCAAACGAGTCAGTTAAAAGAGAAAGAGGAACAATTAAGGAAAAAGATGGAGGAAATGGAGCAAATGAAGGAGGAAATGGATTATCTCGCTAATGAAAAGAATCAAGAGATTGAACAATTAAAAGCCACCATTGAACGATTGAAAAAATAGTTTTCGGCCTACAAATATGGAACGACTTTTTCTAATGTACATTTTCTGGATCCTTTGATAAGTATTTGTTGATGCTTTATTTTATGATCAGATATGTAGTGAATCAGTTCGTTGGTATTCTCAAAGGCTTTAATTTCCGGATATTTCCCGCTCAATTTAAAAAAAACTGGGCCCACAAGCAGAATATTTGTAAATTTTAATCTTGTTATTTTTTCAATGATTTTTTGGTGCTCTTTTTCAGTCTCAACGCCTAATTCCAGCATATCTCCTAATATGATACTTTTTTTGTTTGCTTCATCTTTTATAAAATGATCAATAGCTGCTTCCATGCTGGTAGGATTTGCATTATACATATCCAGAAATAACTCGTTGAATGGTGTTTTTTGATATTGTGAACGATTATTATCTGGTGCGTAATTATTAATACCCTTCTTGATGTCCATGGGGGAGACATGGAAATATTCACCAATGCAACAGGCCGCCATTGCATTCTCGAAATTATAGTTTCCCAGCAAATGAGTGTTGATATTGATTGTTTCACCAGCCAGGGTAACAGAAAAAGACAAAAATTGATCCTGGGAGGGCTTGAGTTTGCCCCTGATATGGGCATGAGATGTTGTTCCGTAGGTGATTTTTTTTGTTGTTAATGCCTCCGTTTCTTTAGCTAGAATTGGATTGTCTGCATTGTAGAATATTGTCCCGCCTGTTTTGTTAAGGTGCCGGTACAGCTCTGTTTTTCCTTTTATGATACCTTCTAAAGAGCCAAATCCTTCAATGTGTGCTTTTCCAATATTGGTAATTAGTCCGTAGTTTGGTTCTGCAATAGAGCAAAGCATTTCGATTTCGCCCTGGTGATTTGCACCCATTTCAACAATGGCAAAGGTATGATTCTCCCTGATTTGCAATAAGGTCAGCGGTACGCCAATATGGTTGTTTAGATTACCCTGGGTTGAGAGAACCTGGTATTTCTGTGTGAGTACATTATTGATTAGTTCTTTTGTGGTCGTTTTTCCATTAGATCCCGTCAGTCCGATGATGGTTACTTGTGTTTGTTTTCGATGATAATTGGCCAATTGTTGCAAACAAAGTAATACATTGTCCACAAAAAATAATTGTTTATTATCAGGGTCATAAATGGCCTCATCATCTATGATAGCTAAGGATGCTCCATTTTTTAGTGCATCGAGGGCATATTGATTTCCGTCAAAAGTTGTTCCCTTAAGGGCAAAGAAAAGACAACCGGATTTAATGTTTCTTGAATCTGTTGATATATAACCGTTTTGAATAAAATGCCTGTATAATGTCTGAATTCTTTCCATAATAGAAAAACCCCATTAGTATGATTAATGGGGTTTATATCTTGAAAAATTAAAAGTCTTGTTATTTTCCAGCCGGACTTCCTACTCGATTCATCGCACAACGGAACCCCAGGT
>CAZSGN010000054.1:0-13407 GCA_964606415.1 uncultured Bacteroidales bacterium | reverse complement strand
AAACTTGCGAAGGAAAGGGCGTAGCTATGGCCCTGTGTGGATGCCATAGTTTGCGAGTATTTTTTTTGCTTCGTTTTTTTGTTACGAATGACAAAAAAATGAAGAGGCTACCGGAAAAACCAAAAATGAATCGTTTATGAAAAAGTTTTTAGGTTACCGAGTGACCAGCAATAATGATATTATTATTTGATTGAAATACAGACATTTAACCAAATTATATTCGAATGAAAATTAGCGGGTTTACTATGGTGAAAAATGCCGGAAAGTTATATTATCCGATAAAACCGGCTATTGAATCTGCATTACCTATTGTTGATGAGTTTATTATTGCGCTTGGGGATTGTGATCAGGATGATGATACACGTGAACAAATTGAGCGTATTGGAAATTCCAAAATCAAAATTATTGATAGTCCCTGGGATATTGAAAAGTATCCAAGAGGTATGGAAAATGCTCATCAGACGGATATTGCTAAAAGTCATTGCAATGGGGACTGGCTGCTTTATTTACAGGCAGATGAAGTTCTCCATGAAGAAGATCTTCCCACTATCCGTGAAAGATGTGAGGAATATTTGAATAATCAGAAAGTAGAAGGATTTCTCTTTAATTATTATCATTTTTGGGGCGATTATCAGCATATTCATCAGTCTCATGGCTGGTACAGAAATGAGATAAGAATAATACGGAATGATCCTGATATTCATTCGTGGAAGTCAGCGCAGTCTTTTCGGCGGATTCCTGATTTTGATGGATTGCATTACCGGCAGAAAAAAGGAACTGAAAAATTAAAAGTGGTGCCTGCAAATGCACATATTTATCATTATGGATGGGTACGCCCACCTAAACTTATGAAGAAAAAATCCAAAGCGCTGGATACTGTCCATAAAGGGGTTAGTGAAGCAGAAAAAGCTCATTTGGGGACGCCGGATTTATTTCATTATGGTCCAATCAATAAGCTTTCTGTTTTTAAAGGCACCCATCCGAAGGTGATGCAGCCATGGATTGAAAAATTCGATTGGGCAGAACAGCTTGATTATGAAGGGGAAAAGCCTCTGGACAGGGAGAAGTTTAAGCATGAAAGAACTAAATACCGGATTTTGTCAAAAATTGAAAATATCCTCGGTATTCCTATTGGGGGAACCAAAAATTACAAAATGGTTAAAAGATAGATCATGCAAAAATCTTATCCTGATGTTTTTTTTCATGTCGGCCTTGGTAAAACAGGCTCAACTTACCTGCAATACCGGTTTTTCCCTAAGCTCAAAGGGATATCTTATATTCAGCGAACGCGTTTCTGGTCTTATCCTAAATATTCAAAACGCCCAGCTTCTGATAAATTACTTTTTTCAAGGGAATTTGATCGTCAGCTCGAACGCGAATCTAAAAAATTTGCCAGTTACTTTCCTTATGCCAGGCCTATTATTATTTTAAGAAGACATGATGGATGGATTGCTTCGCAATACCGGCGTTATGTAAAGAATGGAGGTCATTTGTCTTTTGGGGAATTTATTGATATTCAAAAGAATGATGGTTTATGGGATAAAAAGGTGCTTTCTTTTTTTGATAAAATTCGTTTTCTTGAAGATCATTTTCAGCATAAACCTTTTATTCTTTTTCAGGAAGAACTAAAAAATGATCCTTTTTCTTTTTTTGATAAGATGGCAACTTTTCTTGGTGCTGATTATTCGAAAAAGGATGTTTCGCTTAAGCCTTACCATCAGTCATATAGCGAGAAGCAGTTAAAGTATATGCGTAAATGGGGACGGAAAATTCTTCCGGAAAAACCATCGGCCGGGAATTCTTTTATTTATTGGTTGACAGATAAGTTTAGACTCCATTTGTGTCATTTATTGTTGTTTGCTGCCCGTTTTGGATGTGGCAGAAAAGTTGAACATGAACCCTTGATTGAGTCTGAACTGCTTCAAATAATTCGTGATGCTTATGATCATGATTGGCAACAGTGTTTGGATTATGCAAAAAAACACAATCCTGTTTAGCTTATTTTTGGCCTATATAAAAACAGATTGTGTAATTTTGTGGTATAAAGAAAGGAGGAAATTATGGCACGAGGACGACTACCAAGATGGATGAAAGCTCATTTTCCGATGGGGGAACGTTATTCCCGGGTAAAAAATATTGTTCAGCAGCATCAACTTCATACTATTTGTACCAGTGGAACTTGTCCCAATATCGGCGAATGCTGGGGAAATGGCACGGCTACTTTTATGATCCTGGGTGACATTTGTACCCGTTCATGTAAATTTTGTGGGGTTAAATCGGGCAAACCGGAAAAGCCGGATGTTGAAGAACCAAAAAGACTTGCAGAATCAATAAAATTGATGGGGATTAAACATTGCGTAATTACTTCGGTTGACCGTGATGATTTGCCGGATGGTGGTGCGTCTTTTTGGGCGGAAACCATACGGGTGATTAAAGATGTTAATCCGGAGGTTACCATGGAGGTACTTATTCCTGATTTTGATGGGGATAAGGATTGTATTCAAAAAGTGATTGATGCAGAACCGGATGTCATTTCCCATAATCTCGAAACGGTTGAGCGAATTACCCCGAAAGTTCGTAGCAGGGCAAACTACAAGCGGAGCCTGGGTGTTATCAGGACGATATCTGATGCAGGAATAGTTGCTAAATCTGGCATTATGGTCGGAATAGGTGAAAAGGAAAGTGAAATATATCAAACCATGGATGACCTGCTTAAAGCGGGATGTAAAGTTTTTACTATTGGACAGTATCTTCAGCCTGCTGATGAAAATATACCTGTTGAACGTTATCTGACGCCTGCAGAATTTGAAAAATTTCATAAAATGGGAATGGAAAAAGGTTTTGCTTTTGTTGAAAGCAGTCCTTTAGTTCGTTCTTCTTATCATGCCGAAAAACATATCAATGCCTGAGGAAAAAAATATTGTTATAAATGACCTGGGACTTATTGATTATCAAGAAGCCTGGGATATTCAGGAAGCATTGTTTAATCATAACCTCGAGGTGAAAAAATCCGGGAAGGGAAATGTGAAAAATAATCTATTATTTTGTGAGCACCCACATGTATATACGTTGGGGAAAAGTGGCCAGCCAGGTAATTTATTGGTGGATGATGATTTCCTGAAGAAGATTGATGCTTCTTTTTATCGCATTAACCGTGGTGGTGATATCACTTATCATGGCCCGGGGCAAATCGTTGGGTATCCCATTTTAGATCTCGATTTTTTTAATATTTCCATTAGGGAATATATCTGGATCATTGAGGAAGCAATTATCAGAACCATCTATGAATATGGCCTTTTAGGCGGGCGGCTTGATGGTGCTTCTGGGGTATGGCTGGATACACAAACAAACAATGCCCGGAAAATTTGTGCCATAGGTGTCAGGGCCAGCAGGCATATTACCATGCATGGTTTTGCTTTTAACGTGAAAACAGATCTTGATTATTTTGGGTATATTAATCCTTGTGGTTTTTCGAAGAGGGGGGTTACTTCGCTTGAAAAGGAGTTAAGAAAAGCGCCTTCTTTACCAGAGGTAAAGAGAATCGTTACCGGGCATTTAACCGGGTTATTGCAAAAAACGGAATAATTTTGTTTTTTTATTCGTATTGTTGCTAGGGCTTCCTTCCGCAATTCAAAATTTCCTTTATCTTTGTTTTTTTAGATCATGAAAAACATGTCTTTTTTCTTTGTATTAATCATTGGTTTTTTAGCTGTTTCATCCGGATTTGCCCAGGTTGATTCGCTATCCGGTATTGTTAATGCTTACACCCCTGTTTTGGATTTATATAATGGGAGCGATGCTGATCCGGATTCTTTGAAAATTGAGAATCCGGATATGTTTAGTGCTAATGATAAGGTTTTATTGATCCAGATGAAAGGAGCGGTTCCTGATGGTTCAACGCAGTATCAATTAATAGATGATATTCATAATGCCGGGAAATACGAGATACTTGTAACGGCCTTTGTTAATACGGCCGATAGCCTGATTGGATTTAGTGCTCCATTACTTAATAATTATGATCCGGATGAAGGCGTTCAGTTGGTGCGTGTACCCCATCATGACCGAATTTTTGTGGAGGATACCATAAAAGGTGCTGCATGGGATGGGCAAACAGGTGGTGTAATTGCTCTCATTGCTAATCGGACGCTTGTGCTCGATGCTCCTGTTATCGCAAATTATTTAGGATTTCCGGGGGGCAATCCTTTGTCAGAAGTATATAATGGTGTTTGTGCAAGTACTGATAATGCTTATAATCATTTAAATTTTACTGCTTCGGCTGTTGATTCAGCGGGTTTAAAAGGAGAAGGTATTTATTACAGTGGGTATCCTTATGTGCGGGGAATGGGTCGTGCAGGTAATGGAGGTGGAGGAGGGAATGGCCGTTATGCTGGTGGTTATGGAGGGGGTAATATTGGTGAAGGAGGACGGGGTGGAGATGAAATAGATACTTGTGCGGCGCTTAGTCGAAATATTAAAAAAGCCAAAATTCCTTCCGCTTATTACTATGATAATCGTTTATTTATGGGAGGCGGTGGTGGAGCGGGTACTCAGGAGTCCCCCGGCCAGGCCTCAGCAGGTGGCAGAGGGGGAGGAATCGTTATTCTTGTTGCGGATTCATTAATTGGACATCATCATGCTATTTCTGTAACAGGGGAGTCAGTTATAGATTTGGCAGGGAATGCTGGTGCGGGAGGTGGTGGTGCGGGAGGTGTTCTCGCGGGAGGTGTTGATCATATCCTTGGAGAATTGACGATAAATATACGGGGAGGGGATGGTGGAAGTATTTCACAGTTGCCTTGTAAAGGACCTGGCGGTGGCGGTGGTGGTGGTTTGTTTTGGCATGCCGGCAGTGCTTTGCCTGACTCGCAGGATATACAGGTGCAAATAGATCCCGGCCAGGCTGGGTATCATCCTCAATGTGGTAACCATGGGGCTACTGATGGTGAAAATGGGGGTGTTTTGTCTGATTTATTCGTACCCCTTAACGGTTTTCTTTTTAATATTATTTCCGGAAACCAAACGGTTTGCCAGGATCAATTGCCTGATTCGCTTAATGCTACTATTCCTAAAGGGGGTACGGGTTCATATACCTATACCTGGCAACAAAAAACCAATACTGGTAATTGGCAGACGGCAGTATCAGGTACTTCTTCTCAGCAAATTTTTCATTTTACCAGTAAGCTGAATGATACAACCTGGTTTCGAAGGGTTGTTGAGTCAGGTCCTGTCGTTGATACTAGTGGCCTTATTGTTGTGAATGTTCAACCTGAAATTACTAATGATTCTGTTTTTGCTGATCAGACTATTTGCTATGATCAGCAGCCGGATACGCTCCGGGGCTTGACTTTATCGGGGGGGGTAAATGCTTATTCTTATCAATGGCAGGATTCTGTGGATGGTAATAATTGGAAAGATATTTCTTCTTCTGGCGATGCTCCCTTTTATGAACCCCCGGTTCTTCAGGATTCTGTTTTTTACAGACGGGTGGTTTATTCTGGTGTTTGCCGGGCGGTTAGCAATGAAGTGGCAGTTTTTGTTCTGCCTTCTGTTGAAAATAATTCTTTTGATGCCCCGGCGTATTATTGCCAGAGAAGTGGCAGGGATAGCATCATTGGCTCTCTGCCCAGCGGAGGGGATTCAAATTATACATACACATGGATGGAGCGTGAGGAATCAATGAATTGGGATACAGCTTTTTTTGATCATGCGAATAGGCATTATGTTTTTGATTCAATTAATGATACCCTTGCATTTAGGAGGGTTGTTTTTTCTGGCCCGGGAAATGTTTGCAAGGATACCTCGTCCGCTGACACAATAAATTGGCTGCCTTCGGTCCAGAATAATTTAATTTCTTCTGATACTGGGATTGTTTGTAAAAATTCGTTAACAGGGGTGCCTTTTATTGGTTCTCAGCCTATAGGTGGAGGAGGTTCCGGGTCTTTTCAGTTTCTCTGGCAAGAGGCGTTTGACAGTATTCAGTTTGTAGATATTCAGGGGAGTAATTTTCAGGATCTTCCCTCAGATACTATTAATACAAAAACATATTATCGACGCATTGTACAATCTTATACGTGTAAGGATACAAGCAATATTATTGTTATCGATACTCATCCGTTGCCTGTTGCACATTTATTTTCTTTTGATACTTCTGTTTGCAGCCAGGAAGAAGTAGGGCTTTCAATAGGAATAAATGCACGGGGCCAGTCATGGCAGTTAAAATACACAAATGGAATGGAAGTTTTTGAGCAACAGGGACAGGGTGACAGTTTAAATGTTATTGTGCAGCCGGAGACGGAGGATTCGGCCCGGGAGATGGGATATAGGATTAGCATGCTTAAAGATTCGACAGGATGTTATGCACCGCAGGAAACGTTTGTTGATACGGTTTTTGTTACTGCTTACGGATGGCCCGTGGTTGATGCTGGTATGGATGGGGAATCATGTGATTCTGTTTATTCATTAAATGGATCCGCTTCTTTTGGGATACCGTCCTGGCATTTAGCTGAAGGGCCTGCTCCTGTTTCTTTTGATCATCAAAATAAATTTGACACACGCGTTTATGTGGAACAATCGAATGAATCCAGTTATATGTTTAAGCTTACTGTATCCAATCATTATTGTCAACAAACGGATAGCGTAAGCGTTTTGTTTTATCAGCCTCCTGTGCCTGATATACCTGAGAAGATGACACTCTTCTTTAAACGGGATACTTTGCTTGAGGCTCCTGTTCCCGAGAATCCGGTTAATGGACGATGGGAGGTATGGGATGGCCATGCTTCTATTCATCATCCGGAGCAAAGCACCACTAAAATAAGTGACCTTGAGCCTGAGGAAAAAGTTGGTGTCAGATGGATATTAGAACGGGGTGTTTGTGAGCCGGTTGCTGATTCTATGAAGATTATAGTTAATGATCTTTTCACGCCAAACGGGTTTTCACCTAACCAGGATGGCATTAATGATCACTTTTTTATTAAAGGCCTGAATAATGTTCAGGAGCACGAATTAATTGTTTTTGATCGCTGGGGGCATATTGTTTTTCAGCAGGCGCCTTATCAAAATCAATGGGATGGAAAAGACCAAAATGGGAACCCCCTGCCGGAAGGGACTTATTATTATATTCTGAAGGTTAAAGATGAAATAGAAGCCGAGAAAAAAGGATTCCTGATCCTGAGAAGATGAATCGATGAAAAAGTTTTTATTGACCATATTAATTATAAGTGGATTAATGATATCCATCAGGGCACAACATTATCCTTCGCTAAGTCAGTTTATGTTTAGTGGGATGATTGTTAATCCTGCTTATGCAGGAAGCCATGATGCATTAGCAGCTAATTTTATTTATCGTAATCAATGGATTGGTTTTGATGGCGCACCTAAAACAATGGCCTTTTCAGCTCATTCACCGATGAGCAATCCACGCATCGCTTTGGGGGCAATGGTTTATTCCGATCAACATGGTATTACACAGCATAATGGAACATATTTAAATTATGCTTTTCGCATCCCTTTCCCTTCGGGAAAATTAGCTCTTGGTATTAAGGCAGGGGTTGATTTTCTTCAGACAAATTGGGACGATATTCATTTGATCGAGCAAAATGATAAAAGTTTCCAGGCTGATTATGATGAACATTTTGTGTTTCCGAATATGGGACTGGGTATGTATTTTCATAATCAGGATTTTTTTGCTGGTTTTTCTATCCCGATGTTATTTAGTTACCGGGAGCAACGTGGTGAGAAAAATGGTTATGAGTTTCATCATAAACCAGCTTTTTATAGTTATCATCTGATGATGGGAGGGAAACTGATTAAAGAACGGCACTGGTCCCTAGAGCCTTCTTTATTGTTGAAGTATCGTAAATACGGGGGATTACAGATGCAAATTGCTTCCCTTGTTAATTTAAAAGAACAAATATGGTTTGGCGCTGGTTATCAGAGCAGCCAGGCCTTAACTGCTCTTTTGCAGTATGCGGTGAATAAGCAGTTGAAGGTTAGCTATTCCTATGATTATTCTTTGGGTTTTCTTAATCAGTTTAATCAGGGGACTCATGAAATTGGCCTTCGATATGAATTTTCTTATTATATTAAAGCACAAACTCCAAGGTATTAATGAAGTATATGTTGTTTTATATTATTTTTTCCCTGTTTTTTCTTTCTGCTTATGGGCAGGATGAATCAAGGTTTCTGGTCAGGCATTTACCTTTTAATACTTTTAAATATGATGAGTTTTCTGCTTTTCCTTTCAGGGAAGGGTTGGTTTTTTGTTCGAACCGCTCCGAATCAAAAATGATCAGTTTCAGGACAGCTAAAAAACGTTCGGTTTTATTTGACCTTTTTTATGTTTCTATGGACGACTCGGTTAATTGGCAAGAGCCTGTGCCATTGGATAACTTGATTAATACTGCTTATCATGAAGGGCCTGGATGTTATGCAAAAGAAAAAGAAATTCTTTTCTTTACCCGTAATCTGGGACGGCCACTAAAAATAGGAAATGCAACTCGTGATAAAAACAGCCTGGGAATATTTATGGCTCAAATGGAAGGAGATCAAGTTGTTGATGTGTATCCATTTCCACACAATAATCCGGATTATAATACTGCTTTTCCTGCATGGGATGAATCTGGCAAAACCTTGTATTTTTCTTCGGACCGGAAAGGAGGGGAAGGACGAATGGATCTTTATTCATCCAGATTGGTAGATGGGGAATGGACACAACCAGAGAATCTTGGCCCAATCATTAATTCTGACCGGGATGAGGTTTATCCGGTTTGGAATCATGATCAGAAATTGTATTTCTCTATTGATGGCGCTGATAAGGGTGTTGGACGGCTTGATATTTTTTATTCCGAAAAGGTGAATGGAAAATGGATTGAGCCGGATATACTGGGACAACCTATTAATTCGCGTTATGATGACTTTGGTTATGTGCTGCATAATAGCGAACACGAAGGTTATTTTACTTCCGGGAGAAAAGGAAGTGATGATATTTATGCCTTCTCTGAAGAACAATTTTCTTTTACTGATTGTGATTCTATTAGAGAAAAAAATTATTGCATTACTGTTTATGAAGAAGGAACAATGGATATGGATGAATCGTCTTATCAGTATGAGTGGGATATGGGTGATGGAACTGCTATCAGGGGGAAGGAAGCTCATCATTGCTATCAGGATACGGGTACCTATGTAATTCAATTGAATGTGATTGATTCGCTTACCGGGGATGTGTATTTTAATGAGGCAACTTATGAATATAAGCTTGGGGAGACTGAACAGGTATACATTCATTCTTCCGATACCGGGATCGTTCATCAACCAATGATTTTTAGTTCTAAGGGAACCTATTTTGATCAATCAGAAATAAAAAGGTATTATTGGCGTTTTGAAGACGGGGAATTTGCATTTACAAAAAAAAATCGCCATATTTTTGCCAAGCCTGGTAAATATAGGGTATGGCTTGGTGTTAAAGGTGTTAATCAAAAGAACGGGAAACCGTTTAAATCCTGTTCTTTTAAGGATATTGTTATTTTAGATGGTGATTAATGGCGAGAGCCAATATTTTCTAAATCGGTTCGCCAACTGGTGGATAAAGATGGCAATGCGCCTTTTACGAAGTATCGATTTCCCTGGGTGGGATTAAATACGTGATAAGAATTTTTTATTTTAAACTTAGCGAAGCAGATGAGATCATATTTTTTACTATTCTTTTTTTTAATTTTTGGAATACATTGTTTGATGTCTCAACCGGTTCCGGCTGAAGATGAGAATATACCTTACCTGATGACTTTTGGCCCGGAAGCAGATCCCTCGTGGGGGGATGATGATTATACACAGGTGTTTTTCTTTTTAATTCCTAAAAGTTTTTCTGACCCTGTTTTTATCCGGATTTATGACCCTGATGTGGGTGGTGAATTAGATGAAATTAATGGTGAATGGGATACCCGTATGGATTATTCTGTTTATGGCGGCCCTGGTGCATATTCTAATAAAGATGCGCAGAATCCTGATCCTGTCGGGGAGTATAGAAGTGGGAACCTGCTTATGCAAAAGTCTTTTTCTGAGGATGACCGTTATGATCAAAAGTGGTTTACTTTTGGCCCTATTAATCCGACAGAGGGGGAGTTCGTTGAAAAGTATGATGCCCATATTTTAAAGATTATTGTGCAGGGAAAGGATGGTAATGATGGCAATCTTTATCGGTTTTACCTTAGTACTGACATGAATAGTAATAAACCAATTGAAGGGGCTAATGCTTTTGCTTATGAGTATTCTTTTCGTATGCATGATAATCCTCAGCAGGTCTCTCATATTTATCCTTATGTTGATGACAAGACGATTTCCGTTAAACAGTCCAATTTTGATTGGGATAATGATGGGTTTATCCGTATTGTTTCAGTTGCAAGAAAAGGTAAAATGGTAAATGTTTCAGGAGATGATCATTGGAGTACTTCAGAATTTAAAATTTTGGAGAAAGAGAAAAATTCTTCTCTTGATATCCAATTTATCAAGAGAAAATCTGATCCTGTTCATAATAATAATGTGGTTATTTATGTGCGAAATCAATATGGGGAACTACTGCCTTTTTTCACCATACCCATTGGCGGTGTTCCTCAATATAAATATGAAATTGGCGTTAAGCGACAGTAGATTAAACGGGGATGATTTTTTCTTTTATATTTATGGATATGCAGAATGTTTTTAGCGTTATATTAGATTATTGAAAACAAACTATATGAAGATTAAATCTTTTTTTCTCCTATTGGTATTACTCTTGTTTTTTACAGATAGGTTGCCGGCACGGGAATTCTTGTTTAATAAGTACAATGTTGATGAAGGGCTTTTTCATAGTTTTGTTTATTCCATTCATCAGGATGAGGAAGGTTTCTTGTGGTTTGGCACAGGCAACGGTCTTTGCCGGTTTGACGGGAACCATTTTGATATACCTCCGGGCCATGTTGACAGCATCAATTATTCCCCGGCTAATTGTTCATTTAAGGATAGGAAGGGACGTCTTTGGTTTGGACATCAGGATGGGCAGATATCTATGTTTAATGGACAAAAACATCAGATTATTGAACATAACCTGACTTCCTCAGCTATTAATGATATTGCTCAGGATATGCAGGGACATGTTTTCTTTGCAACTCAGAATGAAGGTATTGTGATTGTTGATACTAATTTAAAAGTAGATATAACTTTTCATCATATTCGTGATTTTCTTATTTATTCGTTACATTATATTGGAGAAGACCGGCTTTTAATTGGTACTAACAAAGGAATGTTTATTTATCATTATAAAGATCGCACTGTTGATGTTATACCTGTGGGAAATCGTGTTGATCAGGTTAGGTGTATATTGCCTGTTGATTCTGCCCGTTATCTGGTAGGCACTAATTTCAATGGGCTTTATTATTTGAATGTTAAAACCAAAGAAGCAAGCCCTGTTAAAGGATTGCCTTTTAATGAAATGAATATTCAGCATCTGATGCAGAACCGGCATGGTGATTACTGGATAAGTACGTTTGGGCAGGGTGTATATAAGGTAAAGTTATCCGGCCAGTTTGACGAGGCTGAGGAAGTATTACACTTTACTGACCGGAATGGCTTGGGCTCTGTTTATATTAAGCAGACTTATGAGGATCATGAAGGTAATATTTGGATCGCCTCCTATGGGCAAGGTGTTGCAGGTTTTATTAATCAGGCTTTTACTTTTTTTGATTTGCCTGAGTCCCCGGTGAATAATCAGGTCTTTTCTATTGTTGCTTCAGATAACCGGCTTTTCGTTGGTGGATTAAATGGCGTTATGATGATCTCTGATGATCAGAATAAGAGAAAGCTTCCTGGTTTTCCGCCGGATAAGGTCAATGCCTTATCACGCGATTCGGAGGGGAATATATGGATTGGAACTGAAAAGCATGGGGTGTGGTTGTTAAAAAATGATCATCTTAGCCAGATTCATATATCTGAAAATTCACTTGCCAATAAGGTGCAGGATATTGCATTGATGGAGGATACGGCCTGGATTGCTACTCAAAATGGCATTTATGTTTATTTACTGGATGATGTTATACGGGAGATTGATCATTTTAATACCATGAATGGCCTTCCTCACAATAATGTCCGTGATTTGTTGATTACTTCCCGGAAGGATGTGCTGTTTGCAACCAAATCTAATGGTATATATTCATTGAATTCTGACCGTAATTATCCGATTGCCGCAAGTTCAGGGATTGAGTTTACTTGTATTGCTGAAGATTCCGATGGAGAAATTTGGGCTGGAACAGATGGCAATGGGGTCTTTCTTTTTTTGAAGGATTCCATTATTAACTATTCAACTGGGAATGGGCTTAAATCTGATTATTGCTATAATTTACAATGGGATCCGGTGAATCACAATATTTGGGTGGGACATCGGCTTGGCCTGAGTCAGATTGATCATGCCAAAGAGGTCATTAATATTTTTGGTCCTCAGGATGGATTTAAAGCGGATTGTCAGCCGGGTGCTGTTTATCGTTCAGAAGATTCTGTATTATTCTGGGGGACCAATGATGGATTGATTCATTATGAGCCCCGGTTAGATCAACATAAAGATGTGCCTCCTGTGTTATCGATTCAGTCTGTCATTATTAACGATAAAGAGGTTGATCACCATAGACCTGTTAAATTGCCTTATGGGGCTTATAAAATCCGTATTCATTTTAAAGGCATACATCATCGGGTGCCTGAAAAAGTGACTTATCAGTATCGGTTAAAAGGCTTTGATCTCGATTGGTCTGAGCGAATAGATGAAGATTATGTCCAGTATAACCGGGTTGAAGACGGGCAATTTGTTTTTCAGGTGAGGTCTTGTAGTGAGTCGTTGACATGCAATGAACAACCTGTTACGTTAAAAATTGAAGTAGCTGTCCCTTTTTGGAAAACCCTATGGTTTTATGGCCTGGCAATTTTATTTCTCATTATTCTTATTGTTTCAATAGTTCGTTATCGGGAAGCCAAGCAGAAACGTTTTCAGAAGCATTTGCAAAAATTATTGGATGAAAGGACGCTTGAGGTTGTCAGACAAAAGGATGAAATCGAAGAAAAAAATAAAAGTATTATGGATAGTATCGCTTATGCTGAGAGAATCCAGTCTGCAATGATACCTTCGGTTAATGAACTGAAAGATTTTTTTTCTGAGGCTTTTGTTTTTTATCAGCCCCGGGATGTGATTAGTGGTGATTTTTTCTGGCATCAGAAAATGAATGAGGATGAGTTTATGGTGGTTTGTGCAGATTGTACAGGTCATGGTGTCCCCGGTTCTTTGGTTGCCATGATAGGCATGACATTGATTAAAGATATTACACTTAGGAATAAAATAAATGGACCTGCTGAAATACTTGAAACTCTTCAAAAAGAGTTTGTTGCAACACTAAA
>CAZSGN010000053.1:8840-13685 GCA_964606415.1 uncultured Bacteroidales bacterium | reverse complement strand
TTATTCCTTTTTTTACATACCATGAGTCAGGATAGTTATTAAGTATGTTTTGATAAACTTTCAGTTTTTTTCTTTTAGGTAGTTCTTTTGCTCGTTGTAAAGATAAAAAGAGCGCATATTTGCTGTCGATTTGATTTATAAATTGATTAAACTTCTCTTCAAATGAATCATTCGTGCTTATTTCTTCCCATAAATCAGGGGCATATCTGTTAATTTTTGTTAAAAGGGAAACGGAATAAGCGATCTCGTTATCAAAAAAAGGAGAATTTGGATCCAGTTTATTAAAGTTTTTTGATAAATTTTTAAAATGAGACAGATAATTTTTATTATAGAAAGAAGAATCAGTATTCTTTATTGCAAAAAAGGGACTTAATAAGGATAAATAGGTGCATTTTTGATATTGAAATAACTGGGAGAAAACACTTGAGTGTTCCAGTGCTATCGAATCAAGCTTATTTTCGAATGCTGTATAAATGTTAATTTGTTTTCTGATTTTTTTATCTGTGATACTGTCATTGGATTTAGGGCGTGTGTAATTGATATGCATTGCTTGTTTTCTCCAACTATCAATTATTATTGAAAGAGAGTCGTATTCTGCTGATAAAGGGTCATTTAAGAATTTCACCTTTGATTTTTTCACCTTTGTTTGGCTTTTATTTTTATATAATACAGGCTTAAAGATGACTGGATCACCCTGATAGACTGATTCAATAGTATTCCATTTTACATGATAAGTAATAATGGGATTGTTAAAATCACTAACTGCGGGAGTATTTTTATTGGTTTTTATTTTATACCGATCACCTTTTTTACTATTTATATCCGGAGGTAAATACCATACACTGTCCTTTTGTTTTAAATTCACGCACCAGTTACCTGTTCTTCTTCCGAGTTCCGGAGATGTAAGGCATGCTTCTTTAATGGAATCCGGGACATATAATGGAGCAAGTCTAATGCTTGTTTTTTTATCGGTATTATTGATATTTATCAATTTTGTTCTGGCTGTTTGGTATCCTTTGGCAGCAATGGAGAGATTATAGATTTGTTTTTTCAGATCTATTTTAAAATTATCACTGTTAATTTTTAGTGTCGTATCCGGTATGTATCCTGGTTTGCCAATGGTAACATAAAAAGTATCCGGAATTTCCTGGCTGGTTAAAATAATTTCTCCGGTTAATTGGGATTGGTTTGTTTTATTTGAATTGCATGCAAAAATTGAAAATAACAGCAAAACTGTAATAATTATTTTCATGATTGAAATAGTTTTATTAAGGTAAATGGTATCAATTTTTATTCGGATGAGAGGATTTGAAGAAAACATAAAAGACCTTATTTATTGGTTTAAATAGCAAAGAAATAAAAAAATATGATAAATAAGGAATAAATATAAGATTATTGTCTTATAAAATGGCTAGGCGATCTTCTTAATGCAGTATTTACGCTATATTAGTAATTTTGTTGAGTTATTTACATTTCCAGTTTTTCATAAAACTGGTCAATGATTCGGTTGATTTCTTCAGGGAGGATGTCAAGGGCTTTGATACGCCATTCTGCAGGGATCTCCTGGTAAAAAGCTTCTGCGATACCACCGGCGATAGCGGCTTGTGTGTCAGCGTCACCGCCTAATGAGACGGCTAAACGAATGGCGGATTCAAAATCTTCACTTTCCAGAAAAGCGATAATTGCTTCTGGTACAGAACCCTGACAAGTTACGTTAAATTGATATTGAGGCTGAAAAGATGAATATTTTCGTGAAAGATTATAATCAAATTTTTTTTCGAGTGTTTCTTTAATTATTTTTTTGTCATCACCTCGAAATGCGAGAAAAACAGCGAGTGCTGTTGCTTGTGCTCCTTTTATTCCTTCCGGGTGGTCATGGGACACACGTGCGCTTTTTGATGCTTCTTCCAGTACTTGTGTTTGATCTTTTCCAAGGAAGCCGACGGGACTAATACGCATGGCTGAGCCATTACCGAAACTGTGGTAAGGTTGAGGGTTTTCTTGTTGCATCCATTCATGAAAACGCCCACCGTATCCTTTTTCAGGAAAATTACGTGCCCATGTCAGATATGTTTTTTTGTAAGGCTTACGGTTTAATAAAGCATCTGCTGTGGCTATTGTTAACACGGTGTCATCTGTAAAATCCGATCCGCTTATAAAAGTGGTGAAATGGTAATCTTTGGTTGGGTTGTGTTCGTAATATGATCCGATAATATCACCGATGATAGCTCCTATCATAATACAATTTTTATGGTACAAAAAGCAGTAGCAAAAATTGTTCCTTAATAACTGCATGGTGGTTACCGGGAATTTCCCAGGAAAGGGTGTTTTACAGGTGCATTTGAGATGTATTTTAACAACACCGGTTTTTCAGGCTGGTATAATCTTTCTTCTCTTCTACACTTTTGTAGGCAGGACGAATGATACGTCCTCCACTTATTAATTCTTCGAGGCGATGCGCTGACCACCCAGCAATCCGGCCCATGGCAAATATTGGCGTAAAAAGGTCCTGGGGGATACCCAGAATATTATAAACAAAACCTGAATAGAAATCGACGTTGGCACAAAGTTTTTTATCCAGTTTTTTCACTTCGCAAAAAAGTTGTGGAGCCAGGCGTTCAATGGTTTCATATAGTGCAAATTCTTTTTCAACGCCTTTTTCTTTTGCCAGATCACGAGCATACTTTTTTAAAATTTTAGCCCTGGGGTCAGACAATGTGTATACAGCATGACCAATTCCATAGATAAGCCCACTCTTATCATAAACTTCTTTTTTAAGAATTTTGACTAGATAATCGCTGATCTCTTTTTCATCTTCCCAGTTACTCACGTTATTTTTGATATCTTCCATCATTCCCATAACACGAATATTTGCACCTCCGTGTTTGGTTCCTTTAAGTGAACCAACAGCCGCTGCCATGGCAGAATAAGTATCTGTATCGGAAGATGTTACGACGTGTGTAGTAAAAGCTGAGTTATTACCACCACCATGTTCCGCATGTAATATTAATGCCATATCAAGTGTACGGGCTTCCAGTTCGCTGAATTTTTTATCGGGGCGTATCATCCGTAGGAAGTTGTGGGCTGTTCCGAGACCGAATTTAGGCTTATGAATGAACAAACTTTTGTTGTCGAAGTAATGTGATTTGGCATGAAAACCATATGCAATCATTGTCGGAAAGCGTGCAATTAATTCGATACATTGCCTGACAACATTTTCAATATTTATGTCCTCTGCTTTGTCATCATATGAGTAATAGGCCAGTATGCTTCTGGCCAGTTTATTCATGATGTTATTGCTGGGAGATTTAAGTATCATGTTCTCGGTAAAACCAAAAGGTAGATCTCTGTTTTGGTCCAGTAGTTCATTGAAACTAATCAGGTCATCATGGTTGGGTAATTCTCCAAACATCAAAAGGTATGCGACCTCTTCAAAACCCATCCTGTTTTCCTGGGTTAAATCTTCTACAATGGTTTCAATATCATATCCCCGGTAATATAGCTTTCCTTCGACCGGAACAACTTCCATTTCATTTTTGATGTATCCATGGACGTTGCCAATTCTTGTTAAACCGACCAATACACCACTGCCATCTTTATTACGTAAGCCCCGCTTGACATTAAAATCATCATACAATTTTCTGTCAATAGCGTAATTTGAATCAATGCTTTTCAGTAAGCGGTCTGTATTCATAATCTCGTAATCTTTGTTAGATACATTTGCTTCTCTAATAATAAATCAGATATTAAATTACTTATTATCAGGTTTTTGCAGGTCAAAAGCAAATTTAAGTCCCTAAAGTTAATTTTTTTTATTAATAATATAAACGGAGCGTGCACAAAATTTTGATTTCGCGGCCTGTTATGTTAAGCAGCTCATATGATTTGTGGTTGAAGCCTTTCTGTCAACATGAGCGGTTTTATTTAATCTTTAAAATACTTTTTTCCAGGGCAATAGAGTGAGGTGTTTGTAGTTGGAAGTTGATAGAGTGGAATCTTCCTGCAATTGGAGATTTATGATAGAAGATTTAATAGTAGTGTATTTATTTTCGGAGTGCTGTTGTTGTATGTGATTTGACTGTTGTCCTTTTTATTTTAGTTTAATTTTTTTGCTTTTGCATAATAACGATTCATCTTTGGCCGGGCGGCCGCATTTCTTGCAATAGTATTCAGGATCAGCTATTTGTTTGACATATTTTTTTCCAATATCTGATGCTTCTTTGCACATTTTTTTCATGCCGAATTGTTTTAAGTGATTTAAGTACAAATTTACCTGATTTGTTTTGATTTGCAATAAAACATCATAGGAAAAAAGGCCTCGGATTCTAAAAGGGATTTTTATAATTGTTTTTAATCGGAGAGATGGAGTCTTTTATCAAAAGATTTTTATGCTTGTATTATTGGCAAGCGGCTAAAAACACCAAGATACTTCTAAAATAGTTTAATATTTCGTATCTTTGAAGAAGGAATTGAAATTTAATGAAACAAAGAGTATATATTGATACATCAGTGATTGGCGGCTGTTTTGACAAGGAGTTCGAGAAATGGTCTAATCGATTATTTGATGATTTTAATACCCGGAAGAAAATTGCTGTCGTATCCGACATAACATTGGATGAATTGAATGATGCACCTGAGAAGGTTAAAAATAATTTTGAGGCTATTCCTGACGAAACAATCGAAATATTGACATCTGATAGTGATTCAAGAGAACTTGCAGATAAGTATATTTTAGAGAAAGCAGTATCTCAGAAATTTTATGAAGATGCATTGCATATTGCAATTGCCACCATAAACAAAGTAAGTGTTTTATCAAGTTGGAATTTCAAACATATTGTAAATCTT
>CAZSGN010000053.1:0-8740 GCA_964606415.1 uncultured Bacteroidales bacterium | reverse complement strand
CATAAACAAAGTAAGTGTTTTATCAAGTTGGAATTTCAAACATATTGTAAATCTTAAAAATGGCTATAATTTACTTGAAATAAGGACACCAAGAGAAATATTAAAATATGAAGACTAAAAAAGATATTGATGCTGTTAAAATGATGCGTGATATTAGAAATAAAAGACATGCTGAGTATGAGAAAAATCCTGAATTGAGAGATGAAAGATTAAAAGCTATCAGGAAAAGATACTCAAGTAAAATACAGAGACAAAAATCTGCTAGTCATTAATACATGGTCAAATTGTATGCGGAGGCAATGTAGTTTGCGGAAGTTTCGTGCGGTTTAGAATTTTATTAACATGGATTATTATTATCAAATGTGTTCATGAGCTCACTTCGTTTGGTTCACACGCCTCGAATTTGAACATTATAGATCAAACGCTCGACTTTATTGACAAGCTCTATTTAATGTTATTCCCCAATTCTTTAACCGCCTGTTATGGGTTGAAAACTCATTAATTTTAACGGACAACAGTAATTTTGAATAGTTATTTTGTTTAGCCTTGTACATTAACATTTGCACGATATTTATTTTTGTAATTAATTCAGGGTAATATCATCCGGGTTATACTTCCATAAGGAATGGACAAATTAAAAAGTTGAGCAAGGGGTTTTTGTTTTATTAAATGATAAAAGCAACGAATGGGGCCCGAATGGGTGATTATTAAGCATTTTTGGTTTTTTTGAATATTGAGTTCATCCAGGATTGATTTGGTACGCTGCAATAAATCATAAAAGGATTCACCTCCGGGACAGGGCATATTCCAATAATCTTTGAACCATTTTTGGCCTTCGTCAGAATGGTAAATCTTCTCCCAGGAAATACCTTCCCAGCTTCCGAAGTTTAATTCTTTTAATGCCGCTTTTTGCAATACATTTGATTGATAATACTCGCTAAGGTAATTTGCCAGTTGTGTACATCGTGATAAGGGACTTGTCAGTATTGTATTAATATTTTCATTGCCCAATTGCTGTTTGATTTGTTCAAAATCTGATAAGTAATCTTTTTTCAGGCTTACATCTTTCTGCCCATAACAAATTCCTTTTGGCAAGTCGACGTTGGTGTGGCGGATAATAATTAGTTCCATAATGCCAGGAATAATGAATTGAATAATTCCGTTTCGTTTAATTCTACGGCGAGAATGGTTAGGTAAATAATTATTTCAGCTAACTGTTGAAGCGCTCCCAGCACATCTCCCGTAAACCCCCCTGTTTTTCTGATGATATACGCTCTGAACAATATAAATAATATCAATAATACTCCTGTTAACAAGAGTATTGTATGAAAATGAAGCCATAATAATGAAAGTATCGCAAAAACGAATGCAACGGACAGGGATAAAAAAGAGGCTTTGCTGCCCAATGGTTTTGTTTTGGAAGTGTCATCATCGCGTGCATAATTGGTTGTATAGACCAGGATTACTGGCATAAAGCGGCTTAATACATGGCCTGTTAATAAAGCAAAAGGAAAAAGGGATAATGATATTGAATTTAAACTCGTGAATTTTATGCTGAGCATTGCTATTAAGCCGATGGTTCCATAAGTCCCCAGGCGGCTATCTTTCATGATTGTTAATATTTTGCTGCGATCCAGTCCACCTCCATAACCATCGCAAAAATCAGCAAAACCATCTTCATGAAAGGCTCCGGTAAGCAATATTGTTGTGGCCATGCTAAGAAGCAGCGCCAGGGATGAAGGAAAAATTAACAGGAAAAGCCACCATGCTCCAAGGCCTATGAGCCCGACCAAAATACCAATAAATGGAAAATAGCGAATGGACCGGTTAAGGAGATCATCAGAAAAATTTGGAATATGTGGTACCGGAATTCTTGTAAAGAACATGATTGAGGTTAAAAATACTCGCCATTCTGTTTTCATGATAAAAAACATTTAAATTTACAGATCACAAACATAAAAGATTCGTTGCAAAAAAGCTTGTTTTAGTTTCAACCCTTCTTAATAAGTTTTCCATGTCCCATATTCGTATTATTATTCCTTTTTATCAATCCGAAGCAACTTTGGAAAGGGCTTTGTTGAGTATACAGAAGCAAACAGAAAGGAATTTTGAATGCTTTTTGGTTAATAATCATTCAACTGATGGTTTTCAAAGAGTCATTACTCCTTTTTTAAAAGATTCACGTTTTTCTTTGGTTCATGAGAAAAAACAAGGTGTATCTTATGCCTTTAACAGAGGCCTCGAAGGAGCAACCTGTCCTTATATAGCACGCATGGATGCTGATGATGAGGTATTGCCGGAAAGGCTTGAGAAACAAAAAGAATATTTGGAGCAACATCAGGATATTGATATGGTTGGATCTCAGGCCAGACATGTGCCAGGATCATTTTTTTCAGAGGGATTGAAGCGTTTTGTTGAATGGAATAATCAAATTTTATCGCCGGAAGATATCCAGCAACATCAGTTTATTGAAACACCTGTTATTAACCCAACAGCTATGTTTAGAAGGAATAGTCTCGAAAAATTCGGTTCTTATATACATGGTGATTTTCCCGAAGATTACGAGTTGTGGTTGCGTTGGTTGAGCAAGGGAGCCAGGTTGGCTAAGCTTGATGATGTTTTGTTAAATTGGTACGATTCACCAGCTCGCCTGACCAGGAAAGATGAACGTTATCGTGTCGAAGCCTTTTTCAATATTAAAAGCTATTACCTGGCCATGCATTTAAAAAAAGTCAATCCTTATTTCCTGGATGTTGTTGTTTGGGGCGCTGGCAGAAAAACGAGGCAGCGCATGAAAATATTAACCGATAAAGGCCTGAATATCATTTATTATGTTGATATTCAGGCTGACAAGACTACTGCGGCTCCATGTTATCATTATTCATCACTTCCGGATCCGGGCCGGGTTTTTGTACTGGTTGCTGTAACCATCCCTGATGCACGTTCTATGATTGAGAATTATTTGAATGAAAGAGGTTATCGTGTCAATCAGGATTACCTGATGATTGGGTGAATTGTTTTTTACCTGGGTAAATGATCAAGAATGTCTTTAACCGAGGCTCTTTTTTTATAATTGGGGTCAAACTGTCTGTAGTGGATTTGGTTTTCCTTATTTATGATATAAGTTGCAGGGACAGGCAGGTAGGGGTCCTCCTGTTCGTTATGATTCGCGATGCTTTTGAACATAAAAGTATTTACCATGGTAGCGTATCCGCCGGTAACCCGAAAATCTACTCCGTATTTTTTCATGATCTCACGGTCGGAATCACTAATAATACTGAATCCGGCCTTGTATTCTTCTCCTGTCTCGGATGTTTCTTCTTGTTTTTCCGGCGTAATGGCGATAAGACGGGCTCCTTTTTCTTCAATCATTTCAAGTGAATCCTGGTATCGTTGGAGAAACTTATTGCAAACAGGACACCAGTTTCCTCTATAAAAAACAATCACCACTGCTTTTTCCTTTGTTAACTCATAAAGTTCAACAGGGTTTTCTTCCTGATCTGTTTTTTTGAAATTAGGTGCCTCATCATTTACTGCTAATCCCTGGGGTGTTTTTTCGGAAGTATCAATACCATGTTTTTTATAATCCTGGCCACAGGCAGTGATTGATAGTGAAAGTCCTATTACTAAAGCTAAATTTTTCATCATTATATGTTTTAGAAGTTATATATTTTACAAACAAAATTTTAGACGCTTATTCGTTGAGCGTATTACAAATTGCATGTCTTTTTTTTAATAATTTTAAAAATTAAGCCAGGATATTCAAGTTTTACAACTATTAAACAGGTTTAATTTAGAATGATCTATATATTTGCATTATTAAATATAAATGTGAAACATATGGAATTTAAGAAACTTGAACTGGAGTCTGATAAAAAGGGATTGAAAGGGCTTTTGAGCTCACCTCATTTTAAAAGATCATTAATAAGTATTATTGTTGGGGCTGCTGTTGGTTTTGGACTATTTTATTTTTCGGAAGGCCGGGCAATGGATGTATTGCCGGCCGGGAAAGTCATACAAAGTCTGCTGATCGGTGGATTTTTTGGGTTTTTTATTACAAATAGTCCTTGTGCGAGGAATCAGTGCTGATAGCGACAGATACGTCCTGGTATAACAAGGATTAACGCGAAGGAAAACAATACGATGCATAACTCATATTGCTTAAATTAGGATTCAGCAGTTATATTTCAAAAAATTTTGATTTGTTTCAAAGAAAAATTTGATTACTTTCACCTGAGTAATTAGTTTTATTGATGAAAGTCTTAATATAACCATGAAAACTTCTTTAATTATTTTTTCGTTTTTATTTTTTTTATTGATTGCTGAAGCCAAAAGGCCACCAAATATGGCTGCCCTTGATAGTAAGATTTTTATACAAAAAACAGAAGTTTCCAATGCTCACTATCAGGAATATTTGGAAAATATCGAAGAAAAATATGGATTAGATTCGGAAGAATACAAAACCGCTTTTCCTGATACAGGTGTATGGAAGCATGTGAATAAACCTTACGTGAGTATTTATTTTCAGGAAGAAGCATATAGTAATTATCCAGTCGTTGGTATATCTTATGAGCAGGCTAAAGATTTTTGTGAGTGGTTGGGTCAGGAAAATGATCCTGACGGACAATATCATTTTCGCTTACCCACTAAAAAGGAATGGGAAAAATTAGCTGGTATTCCTTTGGTTAAAATTAAACGCAGGCACAGAGATCGAAGAAAGTTCAACTTTAACGAACCCCATATGGCTTTAGATGAACAAAATGATGATTATTATCATTTAACAGCGCCTGTTGATGCTTATTGGCCTAATAAAATAGGTGTTTATCATGTTTTTGGTAATATTGCAGAAATGGTTCAAAACAAAGGGATTGCTAAAGGGGGTAGTTGGAAACAAAAGAAAGATGAATCCATGAATATGCTTGATATGCTGTATACCAGGCCAGCTCCCTGGCTCGGGTTTCGTTGTGCCTGTGAAAAGAAGCAATAGGATGCATTTGTAGATATTAAGAAATATGGAAACACAAAGATTAGCGTTTTTAGAAAATCAGAAAACTTTTTAATCTTTTCCCCGTAAGATTAGTAAATTAATAATTTGCTATAGTGATGAGAAAAATATTGTCATTAATCCTGTTTTTCTATTTGAGTTTTTCCGGATATGCTTTTGTTATTAGTGATGAGGCCAAAGTTAGTTTATTAACTGCTGATCCGGGAGAGGAGCTTTATTCTATTTTTGGCCACAGTGCGATTCGTGTGCAGGATCCTGCTACTGATACAGATCTTGTTTTTAATTATGGCACATTTGATTTTTCCACACCCAATTTTTATTACAAATTTGTCCGGGGAAAACTTCCTTATATGCTCAGTGTTTCTTCTTTTAGAGGGTTTATGCCGGAATATGTTTTTGAGGACAGGACTGTATATGAACAAGAACTTAATATTCCCCATTTTTATAAGCAAGAACTGGTAAATTTACTGGAAGAAAATTTAAAACCCGAAAACCGCTATTATCCTTATGATTTTTTCTTTGATAATTGTGCTACACGCATTAGGGACATTATTGCCAGGGCAACGCAGAATCATGTTACTTATAATGGATTTCAGCCGGATACAATTTTAACTTTTCGCCAGTTATTGGCCCCTTTTTTATATGCCAAGCCATGGAGTAAATTAGGTATTGATTTGATTTTAGGCTTACCAACAGACAAGATTGCCACGCCTGCCGAGTATATGTTTTTACCTGACTGGATGATGAAAGCATTTGCTGAATCAAAGTTTGGTGTGCATGACTTGGTGAAAAGTAAAAATATAATACATCAAGGAGCTGAATGGGATCCGGAACGCCCCTTTTTCAACCCGATGTTGTTTTTCTGTTTATTTTTTCTGTTTTCTTTAACTACTTTTTTTTCAAAACAGTGGGCAAGGTGGTTTGATGTATTTCTTTTTGCGGTGTTGGGTATACTTGGTTTTTTAATTCTTTTTCTTTGGTTTGCATCAGAGCATTTGGCTACTAAAGATAATTTTAATTTATTATGGGCTTTACCGACTCACTTGTTTGTAGCGGGTTTTCTTTTAACCAAGAGGTTTTATAAAGTAAAACAAATTTATTTTGGGTTTAGTGCCATTTTGTCTTTGATGGTTTTGGTTTGCTGGAATATTATTCCCCAGGTTTTGCATCCTGCCCTGGTGCCTTTTCTTTTAACCATTCTGCTCCGTTCACTCTACCGCTTCAGGCATGCGGGATAATTTCTGCAGACCATAGTGAAACAGCACAAATCAAATAATTTTTTGTTTTTTTTTGGTAAATCACCAAATTATTTAGCATAAATCACCTTAATTTGCGACACTTTATAAAAATTTTTGCGTAAAAGCTTACATGGCTGTTTTGTTAAAATATAAAAAATCTATACTTCTTGGCTTGTCCCTGGTTTTATATATTTATTTTGAATATTTTTCTGTGGGGTTCGAGAATGATGAGTATTTTTTAATTTTTTTAGCGTTTGATGCTTTTATTCCACTGATTTTAGCTGCAGTTTTTTATGGTTTGCGGGGAGGCTTTTTGGTTAGTCTTTTTATCATATTGGTTAATTCCTGGTTAACGTTTATTGTTTATAAGCCCTTTTTTCCGGTTTCCATCTTTATTGGTTATTATATCATGATATTTCTTTTTGGTATAACCATCGGTTATATTATTGATCTTAATAAAAAATTAAAGAAAGTTTTAGTAGAAAAGGAGTTGTTATTGAAAGAAATTCATCACCGGATTAAGAATAATCTTTCCTTGATTACTTCTTTATTAAAAATTGAGGAAAAAAAGGATGTTGGTATTCATGATCAAACATTATTAAAGAATAAAATGAATGAGTTGCAGGAACGAATTAATTCCATTCGTTTAATCCATGATAAATTATACCAGAGCAACGATTTTATTAATATCAATGCAAAAGACCATTTCACGAGTTTAATAGGTTCTATTCAGGACACATATGAAGAAAAAGGAAAGAGCATTCGATATTCTTTAAATATTGAAGATATACAACTTAAATCGGATCTTTTAATTTCCCTGGGACTTTTTACGACAGAAGTTATTATTAATGCTTTAAAACACGGTTTTAAGAATTATGATAAAGGACAAATTGTATTTTCATTACATCGGCAACCTGCCCATCATCTTGAAATTGTGATCTCTAATGATGGTGATCCTTTCGACGAAGCGCTCCGGAATAAAGAACCGGGATTGGGGATGCGTTTGATAGAATCTCTTAGCCGTCAGTTAAATGGGCAGTTAACCATACATAGTAATCATACAACGTCCTTTAAGTTGATCATTCCTGTTGAAAAAGAGTTAGATGCTAAATCTCAGATAAAAATCCTTTGAATAATTTGATCATGGATTCTTCTGCTTCACCGGCAATCGCAATGATTTCCTGAATATCTACGGGTTGAAGATTATCCGGATCGCATTCATCTGTAAGAACAGAAACGGCGATGCAAGGTAAGCACATATGGTTAGCCACAATAACCTCCGGCACTGTTGACATGCCCACGGCATCTGCCCCAATTATTTTCAGGTACCGGTATTCGGCCCGGGTTTCCAGGTTAGGCCCTGCCACTGAAGCATATACTCCCTTTTTTAAAGGGATGTCTTTATTCTCAGCAATTTTTAAAAGTAGTTGGTTATGTTTTTCTGAGTAAGGTTGGCTCATATCAGGAAAGCGATCGCCAAGTGCATCCAGGTTGATTCCTCTTAGCGGGTTATCAGGTAATAAATCAATATGATCTTCAATGAGCATTAATGATCCTTTTTTATAATCAAGGTTTACGGCACCTGCAGCGTTGGAGAGCATTAAAAATCGAATACCCAGTAATTTCATTACCCGTATAGGCAGCGTAACTTGTTGTAACGTATAACCTTCATAATAATGAAAACGTCCCTGCATGGCAATAATTTTTTTCCCATGAAGATTTCCGTATATTAATCTGCCGGAATGGAATTCAACCGTGGCCTCCGGAAAATTTGGTATATCCGGATATTCAACTTCTGCTTCAATATCTATATCCTGGACCAGTTTTCCCAGGCCGGTTCCCAATACAATACCGATTTCCGGGTTTTTAATTCCTTTTTTTCTGAGAAATTCAGTTGTCTCATTTAATTGCTGCATCATGACGCGTTTTTTAAAAGTTGAGCTAATTTAGGAAAAATGATATTATAAGCCAAAAGCATGTGAAGTTCATTGAAGTAGTTCCGGAAATAGGTCAAGGTCTTCATAAAAATCTATATCCTTTGTATCAATATCAGGGCCAGTTAAAATGACTTTTTGGTTGTTATTGTCGAGTGTATGATGAAAAGCATTCAGCTTTTTTTCGCCAAGCCTAACTCCTGGTTGAGCAAAAATATCTTTTTATGACATTGGACGGGACTGATTATTTGTTTTTGTTTGCGACTGCAAAAGTAAAAGCCTTTTCCTGGCCTTGCAATAATTTTTGCTTATATTCTGCCGTAGTTTTTTTCAATTGTATTCGGCGTCGGCTATACGAATAAAATATTAATTGTCAGGTGCAATATCAGAACTCCTGATCCTAATGTTGTGAATCAATAACTTATGAAAATATAAAAACAATTTATAATGTCCTAAAATTGTATCGTTTTATCCTGCATTCCCGAAACACCTAACAAGTTATAAGTCTTAATAATCATGTAAATTCCTGATAATTTGCAAAATAATATAGTTTTATTTGGAAT
>CAZSGN010000052.1:0-13818 GCA_964606415.1 uncultured Bacteroidales bacterium | reverse complement strand
AATTTCTTGGTGCTGTTGCCAGCCGTATTCATTGGGGCATATCAATTATTGGTGGCGTATTATTGTTGCTGATGTTGACTTTATTTATTATACCTGCACTGTATAGCTATATTACCAATAAAAAAATGAACGATGTTATTGAAGAACAAGCATAAAAGACTATTTACTGCTCTATTTCTCTTGCTATTATTTATTTCATCAGGTATCAGTCAGGAATTATTTACCTTACAGGAGCTTGCTGAAAAGACATTGCAAGAAAATTATCAAATCAGAATAGCCCGGAAAGAAGCCTCTATTGAAAAAAACAACAATACTTTAGGCAACGCCGGCTTCCTTCCAACTTTATCTCTTAATGCAGAACAAGGCTTTTCAAGGGAAGATTCACGATCCAATTTTTATACAGGAGCATCCCGTGTTGGACAGGGAGCACGGCAAACTTCCGGACAGGCATTTATTGAACTCGACTGGATCATTTTTGACGGATTAAAAATGTTCGCACGCCGTGATAAATTGTCTCATTTTGAGCAATCCGGGATCCTTACGGTCAAATATTATATTGAACAAACAATCGCAGATCTCGCAAAAGCATACTTTTACTTAAAAAAAGAACACGAAAAGCTTAAGAAGTACCAACAAACACTTTCTGTTTCAAAATACCGACTTAAACTGGAAAAACAAAGGGAAACAATTGGCTTAGGCAATTCACTGCTTTACCAACAAGCTTTGGTGGATTTGCTGGCGGACAGTGCAAAAGTAATCGATCAACAATCAACCATCAATAATATACAGGTGCAAATCAACCAGGTAATCAACCGTGACCTGGATGCGCCCATCCTTCCCTCTTCCGAAGACATTATTCTCGAGGAAAAAAAGCAAAATAAAGACAGCCTGATTCAAAAAGTACTTCAATCAAACATCGAACTAAAAAAAGCCCAATTAAACCAATTAATCGCTGAATGTAACCACAAGATCGAAGCAGGAGACCGTTTCCCGGAAATTGCTTTATTCGGCAATTATTCTTATTCAGAACAAACAAGTGAAGTCGGGTTTGTAGAATCCTCAAACCGTTTCGGACCACAATATGGAATAAGAATTCGTTTTAACTTATTTGATGGAAGCAAAGAAAACCTGCAAATTAAAAATGCCCGCATCAAAGAAGATATTAGTGATCTTGAAAAAAATCAACGATCCAAAGCGCTTAGATCAACGTTAAATCAGCGACTTAATGACCATGAATCGCTTGTCCGGCAACGCCATTTATTAAAAGAAAGTATTAAGGCAGCCCGGGAGTCATTAGATATTGCGCAGAAACAATTTGAACTAGGGGCTATTAATGGATATGATTTTCGCCTTACCCAAAATGCCCTAACACGAATTCAGGAAAAAAAGATTTCGGTCGAATTAGCCATCCAGTATACCCGCATTGATATCTTAAGGCTTAGCGGAAGATTAATAAAACAGGTCATCTAGCAAAAAGTGCTAAACAATGGGTAATTGATTTATTACAAAGTTATATATTTTTCAAATTCAGACCTCCTGATCCGCATCAAAATATAATGTCGCATTTTATGGCGGGAATACAGTCAACTTATAAGGCAAAGTACATAAATTACTGATTTTAAATTACAAAAGTTTCATAATAACTTATAAAACACGAATCATTAAAACACAGGGGTAAATCATTGATTTTTAGAATAGTTAAACTTTTATTTCTAAATTTTAAACATGTTATTGCTATATAAACTTTCTTTTTTCTTTCCCGCTAAAAGAAGAAGAGGTTTATTTATACAAAATAAATCTTTTATGGATTAAGACGATTTTGATTAAATGTTTTAATGTATCAAAGTAGAATTAAAATGATTCAAAATAAAAAGCGAATCAATTTTAGGACATTTTTATACATTTTAAGCATCAATATTCGCATATTTGGCATGTGATTCAATGAACTCTCTTCTTGGCGGGACTTCATCCCCCATTAGCATAGAAAAAATATGGTCCGCCTCAGCAGCACTTTCAATTGTTACCTGGCGTAATTTTCTAAATTCAGGATCCATGGTTGTTTCCCATAATTGCTCAGAATTCATTTCTCCCAAACCTTTGTATCGCTGTACACCAACATTAGCAGTATCTTTCCCTTTACTTAATTCTTCCACTGCCTTTTTCCGTTCTTCATCATCCCAGCAATACCGGTATTCTTTTCCTCTTTTCACAAGATAAAAAGGAGGCGTAGCAATATACAAATGACCATTTTTAATTAATTCATTCATGTAGCGGAAGAAGAATGTCATAATCAGGGTAGCAATATGACTACCATCCACATCCGCATCCGTCATGATGATAACCTTATTATACCGGAGTTTCTCAAGATTTAACTCCTTGCTGTCCTCTTTAGTCCCCATTGTTACACCAAGCGCTGTAAATATATTTTTAATTTCCTCATTTTCAAATATCTTATGTTGCATGGCTTTTTCCACATTCAGAATTTTACCCCTCAAAGGCATAATAGCCTGAAACTCCCTATTTCGTCCTTGTTTAGCTGTACCGCCGGCAGAATCACCCTCAACCAGGAACAATTCTCCTTTTTCAGGATCTCTGGATGAACAATCAGCTAATTTACCAGGCAATCCAGCCCCGGAAAGCACATTTTTACGCTGCACCATCTCGCGAGCTTTACGAGCAGCATGACGTGCCTGTGCAGCAAGAATCACTTTCTGAACAATTGATTTAGCATCTTTGGGATTCTCTTCCAGGTAATTAGACAATAAGCTACTTGTTGCCTGATCCACAGCACCAGTAACATCAGAATTACCAAGTTTTGTTTTGGTTTGCCCCTCAAACTGAGGTTCAGCAACTTTTACAGAAATAACAGCTGTTAATCCTTCTCTGAAATCATCCCCGCTAATTTCAAATTTCAGTTTTTCAAGCATGCCTGAATTATCGGCATAATTTTTCAGAGTCCGGGTTAGGCCCCTTCGGAATCCGGAGAGATGCGTACCTCCCTCGATCGTATTAATATTATTCACATAAGAAAAAACATTTTCACTGTAAGAAGTATTATACTGCATAGCAATCTCCACAGGCAAATTATTTTTTTCCGTGGAAACATGAATTACTTCATCAACAAGTGATTCACGTGAATCATCAAGGAATTTAACAAACTCTTTCAGTCCTTCTTCCGAATAAAATTCAGCCTCGCGGTATGCCTCACCTTCCCCGTTATTATCAATTAATTCGCGTTTATCAACAATATGCAAACGTATTCCCTTATTAAGGAAAGCCAATTCTCTTAAACGGGAAGCCAGAATTTCAAAGTTGTAAACTTTTTCATTAAAAATATCCTCGTCAGGCTTAAAAGTGATTCGGGTACCTGTTTTATCAGATTTACCAATCGATTTAATATCTGTGACAGGCGTTCCTTTTCGATATTCCTGCATCCACACCTCACCTTTTTTAAAAACCTCAGCTTTTAAGGTTGAAGACAAGGCATTAACACAAGAAACGCCAACACCATGAAGCCCCCCGGAAACCTTATAACTATCTTTGTTAAATTTCCCCCCGGCATGAAGCACTGTCATAACAACTTCAAGTGCAGATTTTTGTTCTTTTTCATGATAATCAACCGGAATGCCTCTTCCATCATCTTCCACGGTAATGGAATTATCCTCATTAATAATGACCGAGATGTTATCACAATGGCCCGCCAGGGCTTCATCAATGGAATTATCCACTACCTCGTAAACAAGATGATGCAATCCCTTTACACTCACGTCTCCAATATACATCGCCGGCCTTTTCCTTACTGCCTCCAGACCTTCTAAAATTTGAATACTCTCAGCAGAATACTCCATAGATTTTTCCGGGGAATCTGTGTTTATTGTTTCGTCAACCATCTATTTAATTTTTAATTAAGTGGATTTTGATTAATATTTTTTTTAATAACTAAAATATGCTTTTTTTAAGCCTTACAAAATTAATCAATTATACCCGTTCAACCATGTTTTTTAACAGATAATACCCATCTATTTATTAACATTGAGTTAACAAACATCCATCATTAACAACCTGACTAATAATTGCTTATCATATTTAAAAAAAGGCGTATCCAATATGGATACCTACTGCAGGCAAAGCAGGTTTTGAATTTGTAATTCCGGGGAGGTCATAATCATCATTTTCAATTACCTTACGATCCGATTCAATAACTGAAAAAGCATAAACAAGGTAAGAGTTTAATTCCACCGTAACCCTGTTAAATAAAAGCAGTTGATAGCCCAGGGAAATTCCGGGACCAAACTTTCTGCTGATTGTGCGTTGGGTAAAATAATAACCAATACCATTGGGATCATTATTCAGAAAAGTTGCATATTCTTTATCGGCCTCATACAAAAAATTCACACCAATAAAGAGACCATGTGGCTGGTAAGCCGAATTAAACATATAATGTCTCATCGCCATTATGACAACATTGGAACCATACTCCAGATGATAATCATACTCATGGCTTTTATCCGGTGCAACACGCAACTCGTCCATGGTATATTCCTGACGGGCATATATTAACTGTAGCGATAGCGAAGGAGCAACCATACGTTCATATCCAAAAGTGTAGGCATCAATCAAGTATCCATAAGGATTTGTTTTAATGACATTATTTCTGGCAGGTATTGAATCATATTGTGCGAAAAGAGACTTCCCTGGTACCCAAAAGCCAATAAACAAAACGGCAAACACCAATCTTTCAGAAATAAAATATTTAAAATGTTTCATTTTAAAGCGCATAAGTCATTCCAAGCATAAAATTAAAACGCTGGGCAGGATATTGATGCCAGTGACTGTATTTTGTAGCGGTAAAATTCCGCAAATCGAGGTAGAAAGACATTACAGAAGAATACTTGTAATTAATTTTCCAATTAAAATCCAAATAAGGATTTAAGGATACCGGATCAGAAGCATTATTATCGCTAGCAAAACGCTTACCATAACCAATAACCTCAAATTCAGAAACAATTTTATTCTGTATATTGTACCGGGCTGCAAAATTCAACTGCCATTTGGGCACATGGTAAGCATAATCAATAGAATACAAAAGGTAATTTCTTAACTGACCGGTAGCCATAAACTCCAGCCGGTCATTATGATTATAAGTTAACTCGGCAGTATATTCAGAAAGCTCCACATCATCATAAACGACAGTATACTGATTATTGAGAACAGAAGATTGATCAATCACGAAGAAATGTTCATCATCAATAATAGAATAAAGATAATTCACATTAAAACTTAATTTTGGGGTAAGTGTACCTTTAGCCCCGCCAAAGAAGGTCAATTCATGCTCTGATGATTGCACATTAAGGCCCGGCCTGATATATGGATTCTCTGCAACAACATCATAAAGTGAATTTACATCATATTTTCCTTTAACACCAATATATGGTTTAAGAAAATAGTTAATCACATTTAGTTCAATCTTACCCGTTGGGTAATAGTGATACGTGGTATTGGAATCTGTTTTATTATGATAAAAATCAATACCAGCAAAGACATTCCACACCTCCCCGTACCGTTCCAAATAAGGCTGTATATTAACAATAGTGTGATCTTGTTTTGAATAATCATGCAAGAACTTCTCCCATCCCAGTTCTAATCCTATTTGGTTTTCCCAGATATACTTTTGCGCTTTTGCCTTCACCTGTATATGATTAGCCCGATTATTAAAGCGATCCCTAAAATCCCGATATCCGGCAACTACCTGATAATCCAAAGAAGATGTATCCTGAAAACGAACAGACTGAAATTCAAAATTGGTTTTTAAATCAGTATAATGCTGGCGGCTATTATTTGTTTTATAATTCTCCGAAAAAACATCCTTATCAAGTTGATTTCTAACAGCCGTATCATAGCCATAATAGTTAAACCCAAATCGGTCAAAATTTATACTCCCCTTCAATTCATTTTGCTCCCACATTTTTTTCCCAAAAAGATCCAGCCGGGTATCATGATAAGGCGCCTCAACCCTTTCATCATCGGCCTTTTTAATTTTACCAAAGCTGGATTCATGTATAAAATGGGCGCCCCATGAATATTCTTCATTTCGTAAGCTATTCACCCTGGCCTCTACCATAGGCGTTGTGTAGTTACCCATGCCAAACCTGAAAAAGTTAGGATACAATTTTGACAAAGGTACTCCCAGCATTTTAGCGGGATTGATGTGCCTGGGTGTAAATTCTGTACTAAGTTCATGTGGTACCAGGTAATAGTTTGCTTCAGGTTTTATGGATGTTGAATCATCCAATCCTGGAAGTTCATTAATTTTAAAAGCATCGGAAATAGAAGGTTCGTAAGGCTTAACCACATGCACATCCTTATCAATATCCTGTGCCTGAATATCCAGGCTTTGAGACAAAGCGCTCAAAACCAGAACAATAACAAAATAATATATTGACCCTGTTCTACTCATCTATTTGATTTTCTTTATCCACCAGCATATCATGTTTTTTGCGAGCTTCCTCAATAATACCATCATTTTCATTGTCATAATTATCGATCAGGCTTTTTAAAGTTTTAATCGCCTGAAAATCCTGTCCTTCTTCATCAAAAATATCAGCTAACAAAATAAATGCTTTCCCCAACCAATATCGTTGCGGTGTATTTTTATCGACAAACTCATAGACCATTTTTTTGGCTTCACTCTTATTCCCCTGTTCATCATTAATTTTAATAGTCCAGTACATGGCCTCCGCCCCCTGCTCACTCCTTACATCATCATTAATCTTTTCAAAATAATCAAGCGCAGATGCTTTTTCCTCTTTCATCAGATAAGCTTTGGCTTTAACATACCATGCTTCCCGCCGGATTTCCTCGTCAATTTTTGGTTGCTCAAGCACCATATTAGCTGCTTTAATTGTGCTGTCATATTCATTCAATTCGTGCCATGCTCTCATTTTTCGAATCCTGGCCTCCTGGATATTACTTTTCACTTCAGCTTCCTGCTCCACTCGCTTATAAATATCAACAGCCTCCTTATAATTCTTCTCCTTGTACAACATGCGGGCTTCACCGAGCAAGGCCTCTTCGGTGAATATATTATGTGGCTTACTGGTTACAAATTGATAAGCCTCTAATGCCTTTTCGTACTCATTCATTTTGGCATAACAATCAGCCATATAATAATAAGTATTAATAAGAAATCCACCATCAGGATATTGTTTAATGTAGCGCTCAAATTTATCCAGCGCATTTTCACAATCTCCTTTCATATACACATCTTCGGCTGAGGAATAAAGCAAAGAATCTTTTTGGGTACGGGTAACTTTAACTTTTCCATCAAGAGCTTCTACATAATCAAAATAAGCATCAATATCATTCTGATCCATGTAAATATTTTTAATTCCCAGTAATGCATTTTTAGCATCTTCTGTTCCTTCGTATTCTTCTACAACCCGCTCATAAACAGCCAATGCCTGGTCATTATTATCTTGACTATAATAGATTAACCCAAGATTAACCAATGCTTTACTTATATAAGAAACTTTATCATGTTTTTGAACAATTACCTGGTAATAATATTCAGCCGAATCGTACCGGTTTAATTCAACAAAGGCTCTACCTAACTGGAACATCGCGTCATCTTTGTATGTTGACTGCTCAGATTCCTCCAGCAGTTGCTTAAGGACCGCCACTTTTTCCTGATGTTTTCCCAGTAACCCCAAGGCAAAGCCTTTTTGAAAAAGCGCATAATCAACATCAATTCTATTCATCTCAGCCGCTTTTTCATAATAATTAACAGCTTGTCTGTATCCACCTGTAACAAAGTAACAATCAGCGGCCCTGTTGCATGCATCAGCCCGTTTATCGGTTTCTTCTCCTTTTTTGAAATCAATATATTTTCGAAACCAATCAACAGCCTTTTGGTAGTCTTGCTGCTTAAACAAGGCATACCCCAAACCATAATGAGCTTCAAAATAATTTGGCAAATGGAGAGCTCCATGGGTCTTCAGGAAAAGATTATAATCATCAGCAGCCTTATCGAACTCTTTTAACCTGTAATATGCTTCGGCTCTCCAATAATGAGCTTTTCCAGCAATATCCGGATCATATTCCTGATAAGTAAGCGACTTATCATATAACTCAATAGCCTCTTTAAACTGAAGATTGGTAAATAATTCCTGTGCCCGGTAAAAGGCAACACGTTGATAAGCTTTTTTTATCTCCTCACTTTTTTCTTTTATGCGGTCAATCGAAGACAATGCCCCCTTGTAATTATTTGTACTCATATAAGACAGCATCAAATACTTAAACGCGACATCAGACTTCCCGGAATTAGGGTAACGATTAATATATTCGGTAAAGGCTTCAACTTCATCATGAAAAGGAGAAGAAGACAATTCATAAGTCAGCATTGCATAATTAAACAAAGCATCGCGCTGGATCAAAGTATCTGCATCCTGGCTTGAAGCAGCATAAAAGGCAAGCTGAGCCTTTTCTTTTTCTTCCATCTGGAGATAACAATCACCCAAATGATAAAGTGCATTCTGACTCTGTAAAGAAGTATCATTTGATAATTTTTCAAAATAAAAAGCAGCTGAATCATATTCATTTAAGCGATAGCGCACATACCCTAACCGATAATAATCGTCTTTTGTAATGGTATCAGCTTTATCCTGAAAAACAGAAAGAAATAAAGAAGCAGAATCATACTTCCCTTCGTGGTAAAAAGCCTCCCCGGTTATCCTGGCAAACTCAGCCTTACGGCTATCAGTGACCTCATCCATAAGCACTGGTGCATAATCAATAATCTGCTGGTATTTTTCCTGTTCATACAATACCTGAATAATATAATACGGAACAATCGGGCCAAAATTCCGGCTATTTTTAAGGCGGTTAAAGCCATTTAAAGCCGTTTCAAAATTCTTTTGACGATAAGCAGTATGCGAGTAATAATAAAGGGCCGGATCAGTATATTTAGTATCCTCATCAATGATCTGATAAAATTCAACCCTGGCTTTTGCAAAGCTATCCATTTTAAAATAAGCAAATCCGGTTTTAAAATACTTCTCCGCAGCTTCATCCGGATCTATTTTATAAACATCAACATTTAAAAACCACTCCACCGCTTTAGCATAATCCTCATTCTGGAATTTATGTCTTGCCATTTCAAGATTCACACTATTCAACCTCGGGCTCCACGGATGTTCTTCGATAAACTTATTAATGAGATAATCGGCATTTTGATGAAAAAGCCTCACAGCACAAAGCGCCTGGTAATAGCTTGCCTCGGCCTTTAAAGTAGCAAAACGGGAATCATATTTCTCCAATGCTTGTTCAAAATGGTATTGAGCGGCACTAAATCTATTTTGGTCAAACAATTCTATACCCTTCTGAAGATCATTATGCAGTGAATGATACTCAGCAGATCTCTGAGCATCTACAGACAATAAGGTGCTTACAAACACCCCGGTAATCAATAATAAGAAAAATCTGTAATACATTAAACTGATCTTTTAAACGAGATTAAAACCAAACTAAGCGTATAGTTTTAAAAACGATCAAGTAAATATAATCATTTATAAAACGCAAAAATGGCATTTTAATTTGAGCCTGTCAAATTTTTCTTAAGCAAGAACATCCTTATTTTCTGTAAAAAGTTAAAATAATAAGGACAATGCTTATTTTATCTTAAACAGAATCAGTCCGAATGTTGTAAAAAAAAAGTGAAAAGCTTACCTTTGATCAATTCAACTATTTTTTCATTATTTAAACCATTCATATTATTATGGCCTTAGACACACTGGTTGACCTTAAAGAAGTTTCTGTTTTTCAGCATGACAATCTCATCCTGTCTAATGTTAATTTTGAAATAAAAAAGGGAGAATTTGTCTACCTTATCGGTAAAGTTGGTAGTGGAAAAACCAGTCTTATCAAGATTTTAAATGCAGAGATTCCATTGCAGGGAGGATATGGCAGTATAGATAACATTTCCCTGAATAAACTCAAAAAAAAACAAATTCCTCTTCTGCGAAGAAAATTAGGCATTGTATTCCAGGATTTCAAACTATTAAGTGACCGGTCTATATACGGGAACCTTGAATTTGTTTTGCGGGCTACCGGGTGGAAAAATAAAAACGAAATACGCGCACGGATCGAAGAAGTGCTTGAACGGGTAGAACTTAGCTATAAAGGATATAAAATGCCCCACCAGCTAAGTGGCGGAGAACAACAACGCGTTGTTATTAGCCGTGCTCTGCTCAATGACCCCCAAATTATTCTTGCCGATGAGCCCACGGGAAACCTGGATCCTGAAACCTCAGCCAACATTATGGATTTGCTAATGGATATTAAAAGAAATGGGCGAGCCGTATTAATGGCTACACACAATTACGAGATCCTCCGAAAATATCCTGAACGCACTTACCGCTGTGACAAAGGCAAACTTATTGAAATTGGCGGCCCTTCTGAGATTGACTTCAACACACTTAAGGATGAATAAACCATTCCTTCCATGATTAAAGCGATTGGCCATTTTTTTCGGCATACTTTTGTCCGGCAAGTGATCACCCTCCTTTCCGGAACATCACTATCCCAAATAATCACCCTGGCAGCGCTTCCTTTTTTAACCCGTTTTTTTGCCCCTGAACAATTCGGTCAACTGGCTCTTTTCATGAGTATCAGCCGTATTATTGCTAATATATCCACCGGGAATATAGAAAAGGGGATTGTTCTTGCAGAAAACCAGGAGAAAGCAGTTCATTTATTTATATTTTGCTTATCCTCAGTATTGCTTATCTCCATTCTCTCCTTTGTAATCATCCTGTCCGGACATCAAACCTGGGTTTCACTGGCCGGCTTTCAAAATATGCCGGGCATATTCTATCTGCTACCGGTAATGATCTTCACCATGGGAAGTAACCGGGTTTATCAACAATGGTTCAATCGCTATCAGCAATATAGAGGATTATCCTTGTCAATGATAACCCAGAGCGTTGTTACTGCCGGAGTAAAACTATTATCCGGAGTTATTTTGTGCCTTCAAAAAACAGGTCTGATCATTGGAAGTATTACCGGACAAATAGCCGGATTATCTTATTTAATAATAAAAAACCCACACCTTTTCCCAAAGATCAGATCGCTGTCTTCATCAATCATCCGGACTGAACTAAAACTAAACCAGAATTTTTTTTGGTACCTGACCCCCATGAGTTTTCTAAACACCTTCTCGGTAGATATCCTGATCTATGCATTAAATATTATTTATTCCTCAACGATTGTCGGTTGGTATCATAATGCATTTAAAGTAATTAATTATCCTCTTGACCTATTATCAAGAGCATTCACGACCGTTTTTTACCGTAAAATGTCCGAAACCCGGCAGCAAAAAAAACTCTATCTCCTCTCCTATTTTATCAACCTGTTTATTGCCACCATTTTATTGTTGCCTGTATTATTATGGGGACCAGAAATATTCTCCTTTGTCCTGGGTGAGTCATGGAAGCCTGCCGGGGAAATAGCCGTACTGCTGGTACCTCTATCTATTGCTTCTTATTCAACCCGCAGTATTTCCCAGGTTTTTTCTGTCAAAAGAAAAAATCAAATTCTTTTAATCTGGCAATCCATCTATCTATTGGCAGCTATTATGGTCATTTTCATAAAGAAAGACAATGAGATGACAGACATGCTTCAAATTTTTGTTATAGTCTGTTCCAGCTTATATTTTATTCTGGCTGTTATTGGTTATTTTGAGGTTTCAGGAATCCTCAAAATAAAACCGGATACTTTTAAAGCATCCGGTTCATAGGCTCAACTTTCTTTTTTGCTACAAGTTGTTTTTAAACCAAAAGGTGCGTAAAGCGGACAGAATGCCACAAAACTTGTGAGCACAAAAAACGGAATTCCTATTATTTCAAAAATGGTAAACCTCGAAGAAGTTGAATATTATAGCTCAATATTCAGATTTACAGAAGACAGCCTATATTGAGATTCAATTCAGGTATTTCACACGTTCAATGCTGTCATTCTTATTAACATCAATCGTCATCACCGGCATACCAAGAGATTTAGAAATATAATCGTAAGCATAAGAAGTATCATAGGTTGTAATATCCATGATTTTCGCCCTTACACAATCATAACTCCCAGAAGGAAGAATCAATTCACCTGATGCATCATAAACCACATCACGAATCTGTGTCATGTAATAGCCTGGCTCTAATTCAACTTTTCCTTCATCCCGAAAAGAACCACCTTGCCGGACCGGAAAAGTGAGAATTGTCAGGGGATCATCCATAATCGTTTCTCGTTGGTTAACAGAATCATAATGTCCCACCACTTCCATTTTATCACTTGTTAACTTAAAAACAGAGAAAGAAGATCCATCATACGAAGCGAGGTCAGCCTGGGGAAATGTATCCGAAAGAGCAAGGCTCGCGGGATCTAACCAGGGTAAAGTATCATAATGATCAGGAGAAGCAGGTAAATTCGAAAAATCCCATACCTGATCTTCACCAGGTTCAGATAATTGATATAAACTATCCAATGAAGGATCTGAGTACACAGCCTTCACTTCATCCTTCCCGACTAAATCAATATCTGCAGACAAAATTTCAAAATCACTTGAAGAATCAGCCCCAATGTTATCTCCGCTTGTTTCATCCTTATTACATGAATAAAACAATAAGAATGTCATTACCAATGATATACCTTTAAAAATAGTTGTTTTCATAACTTTCACTTTAAAATTTAACAATTAAACGATCATTACAAAAATACAAAAAATTCTTTAAATTAATAAATCCTATAGGATTTATAGATATTTTGTACGCAAAGCTAATTGACACCTAACTTCGAAATTCAAAATTTTTGTTGTCCTGACCCGCTTGATAAAATACGTTAATTGCCACACCGGGTAAAAGCAAGAGTATAGCCACCCTTCACACAAACATCGCTTCGTGGCTATACACTTTATTTCTACCCACGAGAAAATCCACTGCTGCTTTAATTTATTCCAGTATTAATTCCAAATTTGACAATAATATAGGATTCAATGTAGAGTTTATAGTTGGACTAATCCTAATAAACTCCATTTGATAAAGACAATTATTAATCAACCCGACTGTATTTAAATCAATTTCTATTGGTATTTGATATTTGGGTAAACCCCAAGTTCTCAACCATAATTATAAAACATAATAACATAATATTTCTAATCAATTTTCCCATCCTCTTGCTTTAGCAACCATATTAATAAAATTTGTACTCAATATTTGTATCATAACTTCTTTCACAATCTCATTTAGTTTATTATTAAGTTCATCCGGCGTATTTCTTAAGCTAACAAAATAGTTCAATGTATTTATAATTCCTTCGTTTACATTAAGGGTTTGGCCTTTTTCCGGCCCAATGGTATCATTCCCTTTTATTGCCCAAGGATTATCAGGGTAAAGTTCGTCATATTCCTCAACACAATACCTCCTGTACAAATCCCACTTTAACCTATTGGCCACGTACAGTGCCATAACCGGCAACATGCGGGGGCTGGCAAAGAGGTCAACGGGGTCTGTTATGCCGTCGAAATCGGAGGAGATGCAGATGTTTTGGTAATTACTCATTGTTTTTTTACGTTTTTATTTCACTTCAAATACCCCGGTTTTTATCGCGGGTTCTTTTCGCTTGTATTTAGCCCTTTCGTCATTTGAAGAATTCAGGCTATTGTCCCATTTATACCTGATGTAATACTTGTATTTTCCCTTTGGCAGGTTCTTGTACAATACAGACCTGTAACCATACACGGGGTTTATCAGTACACGGCTATGTCCTTCTGCATTT
>CAZSGN010000051.1:5878-13899 GCA_964606415.1 uncultured Bacteroidales bacterium | reverse complement strand
ATATTTTATCTACATATAAACAAATTGCAAGCTTTCATTAAATTAGTGGTAGAACTAACAAAAAAAAATGATGATGAATATCATCATCGGGAGTAATATGTTTAACAGATTTTTTGAATCCGGAGAAGGCCTTTTTTTGCAAAATGAAATAAATCAAAATTTGACGATATGCTTGACCATCAGAAGGAATTGCTTGCTGCATCCGCGCATGACAAAGAAAGATTCAGAGCAACATTGATCAATGCTTTCGACTGGATATCAACCTATGAATTTTTTGTCCTGAGAAAATGGATTAAAGATCAGTTTTACCATCAGCATCCGGATGTGATATCTGAAGTTTACCAGTTTCTTCTCCAGGATTAATCGTGACGGTATATTATTTTTTCTACTCTTTCTTGTTTGTCAGGCGCTTAATCTGTATTTTTGGGTCAGTACAATGTAAAAACCAATTGTGACATCCCACGATAAAAAAAATATAGAAGGAGCTTTTGATCTTGAGCATTTTGAATGGTTGTTCCGGGAACATTTCAAAGCGCTGGTGGCTTTTTCATATCAGTTTGTAAAGGATCAGGATTCGGCAAACGAAATTGTGCATGATGTATTTATCAGGCTATGGGAGAAACGTGACTCTATTGATCCTCAAAGGCCTATTAAATCTTACCTCTTCACTTCTGTCCATAATCGCTCTCTTAATTTTATTCGTGATAATAAAAAATTCAGCAGTAACCCATCGGACCTGGAAGCTTTGGCGGAGTCCTCAGAAATTGAGGAGCAAAACAATAGTGATCATGAAAGGGAGCTTAAGCAAAAAGTTCATAAAGCAATAGATAAACTTCCTTTAAAATGCAAAAATATTTTTATGATGAGCAGGTTCCAGGAAATGAAATACACAGAGATTGCTGAAGAGTTGGGGATATCTGTTAAAACTGTAGAAACACAAATATCAAAAGCTTTGAAAACACTTCGAAAAGAACTTGCTGGTCTGGTCTTCTTAATGATGATTTTGTTGCTCTTTTTTTAATTTTTTATCAGGGTAATGATTTTTTGAGGTGTAAACATATTTGAGAAGTAAAAAAATGAAAAATACAAAGCAACTAAATCAGCAAGAGCAATTGATTGTCCGGGTCTTAACAGGAGAGGCTACGGAAGATGAGAAGAAAATGCTCCGTTTGCTCCGGGCGCAAAATGCTGAGGTGGAAGCGTTGTTTTTGGATTATCTGAAAATATGGGAGCATGCAAAAAATGATACCATTCATAAGCGCATTGACCTTGATGTCGAGTGGACACGTTTGAAAAACAGGCTGGATTATCAAAAAGCACAGCCGGATTCAGATAAGGCAGTCACCAAAAGATTTACTTCCCGAATGTTGAAATATGCTGCTGTTATTGTTTTATTGATGCTTTTTTTGGCAGGGATATTCAGGTTTTTCGAACAAACAACTTATGAACAATTTGCTGTAAAAGACGAGCCACAGAGCATGCTTTTGCCTGATGGATCAAGTATTACATTGAATCGTCATGCAAGTGTTCAGTATCCTGATGATTTTGGAAAGACGCAGGAACGGAAAGTAATTCTTAAAGGAGATGCCCATTTTGATATAAAAAAAAATAAAAAACCTTTTTTAATTGAGGCAGGGGACATGACCATACGGGTGCTTGGAACTTCTTTTTATGTTGATGCCGCTGCAAAGAATGAGTTTGATAAAGTGATCGTTGAGGAAGGGAAAGTTGCCCTTCAGGCAAAGAAGGGAAGCAGTAAAATAATCGTGAAAAGCGGGGAGAAAGCATCTTTTGAAAAAGCATACAGACGTTTCAGCAAACAGCATAATGATGAGCGCAATTATTTGGCCTGGATGACCAAGAAAATTACTTTTCGTAATACTCCCCTTCTCCAGGTTGTGAAGGATTTGAATGAAATATACAATGCTTCTGTGATAATTAAGAGCAAAGATTTGAATAATTGCCGTTATTCAGCTACCTTTGAGGATCAATCCCTTGATGCCATTCTAAAAGTCTTGGAATCCACGCTTGAGGTGGAGATTAACCGGGATGGAGAATGTATTGAGATCCTTGGTGAAGGTTGCTGATCAATGAAAATCAAAATTGTTCATATCTATTTTTGTTGTTTGTCTTATTGTTTTCTTTTTGGTTCTTTGCAAGCCCAGGAAACGATATTGGACAAAAAAGTTTTTATTGATATTAATCAGGAGGAAATCGCCGATATTCTTGAAGAGATTTCTCAACACTCAAATATTCATTTTTCTTACGTCAAAGAGAGTTTACCCAAGGGAAGTTTCTCTGTAAAATCCGAGGGGAAAAAGATCAAAGCCATTCTTAAAGAACTTTTCAGGCATACGGATATGACTTTTTTTGTGGTGGAAGACCAGGTTGTTATTAAACCCAAATCTGTAAAGAATCATGCTGGTGGCATGAAATATTTTACCTTGAGTGGGTTTGTCCGGGATGATTTTTCTGGTGAAGCCCTGATAGGAGCAACAGTAAGCCTTAAAAATTCACCGCGGGGTGTGGCAACGAATGATTATGGTTTTTATTCGATAACCCTGCCGGCAGGTGTTTATGAACTGAATTATTCTTTTCTGGGTTATCAGAAGCAAATATTGAAAGTCCACTTGACTGAAAATAAACGTGTGAATATGGATTTGCTTCCTGCGTCAGAAAAAATTAAAGAGGTGGTTGTTAATTCTTTAAACAGAGGAGATATTATCCGTCAGACGCAGATGAGCGAAATTGATGTTAATCCCGGGACTTTTGAGAAAATGCCTGAATATTTTGGGGAGAATGATGTGCTCAAGTCTTTGCAAACGCTTCCAGGGATTGATTTTTACGGCGAAGGATCCAATGCCTTTTTTGTTCGTGGTGGCTCAAGAGATCAAAATTTGATCCTTGTTGATGAGGCTCCTATTTTCAATCCTTCTCATTTTCTTGGTTTTTTCAGCAGCTTCATGCCTGATGCAATCAATGATATTAAAATTTACAAAGGAGATATCCCAGCGAGATATGGCGGACGTCTTTCTTCTTTAATTGATATCAAGACCAAAGAAGGTAATTTAAATGAGTTTCATGGTACGGCAGGGATTGGCTTTTATCTTAGCAAGATTGCATTGGAAGGACCGATTGAGGAAGGAAAGAGTTCTTTCTTTGTCTCTGCCAGGCGAAGTAATATTGAATATTTTTTTAAATGGAATAATCCTGAGTTGGACGTGTATTTTTATGATCTTAACGGGAAAATTAATTTTAAAATCAATGACAATAACAGAATTTATTTAACAGCTTATGCCGGGCAGGATATATTTTTTCCCGAAGATGCGAATACCGGGTTTAAGTGGATGAATGGAATTGCTACATTGAGATGGAATCATATTTTTAATGATAAATTATTTTCCAATACAACGCTCTATACCAGTAAATACGATTATAATATTGTGTATGACCGGGAGACTCAGCAGCACTGGAAGTCTTATATTGCAAACATCTCATTTAAAAATGATTTTACCTGGTTTCTTAACCCGTCAAATACATGGCGTTTTGGGTTTGAGGCCAATCAACATACATTTGATCCGGGTAATATTTATTTTGATGATGAAATAGCTTTTTTTGATCTCCCTGTGGTTCCTACCCGCCAGGCAATTGGGGGAGCTGTTTATTTGAGTAATAAACGAAACATTACTGACCGGCTTTCTGTCAGGGCAGGAATCAGAGCGCCGGTATGGATGAATATGGGGCCTGCGACCGAGTTTGAGTTTGACCAGGATTACAAGGTGACTGACACTAATTTTCAGGAAAGGGGTGAAATATATAATACTTTTGTTAATTTGGAGCCAAGGATATCGGCTAAGTTTCTTATTGATTCACTTTCATCCTTCAAAGCCAGCTATAATCTGATTCATCAGCCCATTCAGCTTTTATCCAATTCAATTAGCCCTTTTTCAAACATAGAGGTATGGTTTCCCAGTGGGCCTAATATCCCCATGCAGAGGTCCGAGCAATTTGCAGCAGGTTACTTTCGGGAAATACCAGATTGGGATATGCATGTTAGCCTGGAGTCTTTCTATAAAACCATGGAAGAACAGATTGATTATCGTGACCATGCTCAAATGCTTCTTAATGCGCATATAGAAGGAGAATTGCGATTTGGGAAAGCCTACTCGTATGGATTGGAGTTCATGCTTAAAAAGCATATTGGGAAAATGGAGGGATGGTTGAGTTATACCTGGTCACGGGCTCGAAAACAGACACAAGGGGTGAATAATAACAAACCCTATCCGGCTTTGTATGATAAGCCGCATGATTTTTCGTTGTTTTTTGCTTACCAGTTATCCAGAAGCTGGGATATCTCTGCTAGCTGGACTTATTCTACGGGTGCTGCTATTACAGCCCCCACCGCATTTTATTTTGTTAATGGCTATAAAATCCCATATTATTCATCCAAAAATAATGATCGCCTGCCTGATTATCATCGCCTGGATTTAAGTGCAAGTTTGAATCTTAATCCGGATGGTGAATTATTTGAACATCATTTGACTTTATCTTTTTATAATGCATATAACAGGAAAAATCCAGTTTATATTAATTACAATAAAATTCAATTGCAGGATGGCTCTCTTGTTATCCCTTCTAATTTATACAGATCACCGGAATATGTGACTACCCAGATGGTGTTTTTTGGAATTGTTCCTTCATTAACTTATTCAATTAAATTTTAATTATTTATGCAGGAAAAGAATATTCAACATCTGTTTTTTCAATGTCCATTGTACTTTCCCAAATGCAGGTGGCGGTTGGGGGAACGATTGATGGGTTTGATTTTGATTATCACATTTTATTCTTGTGGTATTGAGGAGCGGATTGACTGGGAAATGGAGGGTTCGGATGCTGATTTTATTGTGGTAGAGGGGATGTTAACCAATAAGGTGAATGGAGTTCGGCTTGATACTATTGTTACATCTCATTATGTTCGGCTTTCTCATCCGGTAACAGATTTGAATGGTTTTCCAGAGCCTATCTCGGGTGCTGATGTAACTATTTATAGTGACCAAAAAAATTATGAACTATTTGAATATCAGAACGGGAGTGGTCTTTATCTTTCCGATTCAATGATAACAGGTAATATAGGGACAACTTATCATCTTCGGGTTAGATACAAAGGGGAAAATTATTCTGCCAGCACTTCAATGGTGCCGCTCAGGCATTATAACTTTATGAGTTACCAGCGGGATGAAGATGATACGGAATCTTTTTATATGTCTGGGGTGTTTGATTATTCCGGATCAGCCATGTTACAGGTGAATCTTGATTGGTCACATACCAGGAGTCATTATCTGTTGCCCGATAGTCTTCAAAAAGCCAGGATGTTATTTTTTGCACTTGAGAATTTCGATATTAATCACCAACTTAAACCCGATCAACAAAAGGTTAAGTTTCCGGAAGGTACACGCATGGAGCAGCGGATATATGCACTGGGCCCTGATTATGCAGATTTTTACCGCTCTTTATTGATTGAGACAGTCTGGCGAGGCTCTGTTTTTGACGTGTATCAGTCAAATGTCCGTTCCAATTTGAGTGATGGGGCGATGGGGTATTTTGGTGCGGCAACTGTACAGGTTATGGATACTGTTATTTATTAGGCATATTATGAATTTCCATGAGGAGAAAAGCGCAATTTTTCTGAAAAAGAGGGGGTTTTGTTTTACTTAAGTGTATTGTTTTATAACTCATTTTTATGTTTAATCAACGACATATTCATTTTTATTTTGGTTTGCTTATAGCATTTATATTGATAAGTGGATGCCGGAAAGATTATGATGACAAGGATGATCAGGAAGTTAATGGATTTTTCCCGTCAAACTTTGTCGTAGATATTCCGGGTGCGCTTAGTGTAAATATTCAGCAGAAGAGCTTAACTGCTGAGGATAGTGCTATTATTAGTGGTGATTCCATTTACAATCATTTGCGTGAGATTATATTTCTTGGTAAGAATGCTGCGGTAGTGGTTGATGAATTGCTTGATAATCTTGAAGAGCTTGATCTTGATGACGATATGAAATCTTACCCTTTTATGGGACCGAAAGATGGACGAACAAAAAATTTATCTGTTTTCAGGAATATTTCTTTTGCCGGAAAGACATGGGAGTATATGATGAGTATTACAGACGCTAATTCTGAGAGTAATACGGATGGGGGAAAAGCGATTCAATTTTTCTGGGATAAAGAACCATCCGATGGGTTGGCTGTTCTTAAGCCTTATAATCTTCACCGGAATTTTTATAAGGATTACCCTGATGCTTTTTTCCGGGTTCGTTATAGTGAGGCAGCAATGGCGTTGAATATGGGTTTTGAAAAGGCTATGGAGATAAAAATGACAGGTTTGCCTGTGCCTGATGTGAGTGAGACAAAGGCCATGAGTGCTTTATATTTATTTGCCGGGGAATTGCAGGATGCGATTACACTTTATGGTAATTCTGTTCATCCCAGGGCTGTTATTCTTGTGCCTGAATATGTGGGCTTTAATTATGCTTTTGTGGGTTCTGCCAATTCTTCGTTAAATATAGGAGTTGCTGAATTGGGCCTGCCTCCGGATGATCTGAATAGTGAAAACCGGGATACATTATTAGGGTTGTATTCCGTTAAAGGTGTGCTTACCAACGAGGTTGTTACTTTTCTTGAAAATGATGGACAGACTGTTGACTCATCGAAACTTGACAGTTACCTTATTAATGCCGGGGCACCTGCTTATTTTGATGCTGATGGATTTATCCGGGCGGAAACACCTCCGTCCCTTGATTCACTTGTTTTTGATGATTTGGCTTCAGGATTGACCAATCATTCGCCTTTGAATCCTTCTGAAGTTGCTGCGATGACGATTCAATTCAAGCCCTGATCTGATCAGGGAGCCAGGCGAATATGTTCCCAGAAGCCATCTTTCCTTGTATATTGAAAGCGGTCGTGCAGGCGGTGTTTTCTACCTTGCCAGAATTCAAATAACTCCGGGGTGAGTTTATAGCCACCCCAGTTTTTGGGTCTTTCAATGGGGGTGTTATTGGTTAAAATTTCACTCATTTTTTGTTCAAGTTCCACTCTTTCGGCGATAGGTTCGCTTTGGGGAGAAATACATGCGGCAGCTTGACTTTCATAAGGACGGGAGTGAAAATAGTGATCGGAAATCGATGAGTCTGTTTTATTTATTAATCCTTCAATTCTTATTTGTCTCTCAAAATCAGGCCAGAAAAATAAAAGAGACGCATACTGGTTTTGCTCGAGCTGCTGTCCTTTGCGACTTTTGTAATTAGAGAAAAAGATAAAATCTTCTTCAATAACATCTTTTAGAAGGACTATCCTCGAACTAACTTTTCCTTCATGGTCGGCTGTGCTTAATGTCATGGCCTCTGGTATGCTTATATTTTCTGCAATGGCTTCATTAAACCATTTATCAAATTGACTGACCGGATCCTTCAGCAGGTCTTTGGACGTTAATATGAATTTGTTATATTGTTTTGCCTCTTGTTTTTTAATCATGAATTTCAGCTTTTTTTATAAAAAAAACGAACTTTGACAAAAGTACAATTTTATAACTGTAAATAAATATATGATTATGCAATATACATATGCGAAGCAGGGTCGAACTTTTGTAATTAGATTAGAAGATGGGGATGTAATTCATGAATGCATTGAGCGGTTTGTTGCGGAGAAAAACATTGCTTCAGCTTATTTTTATGGTATTGGCGGGGTTGATAAGGGGAGTAATTTAATTTGTGGGCCTGAGCAAGGCCGTTCACAGCAAATCAAGCCTATGGAAGTACTGCTGAGCGAGGTACACGAAGCGACAGGGAACGGAACGGTTTTTCCTGATTCTGAAGGGAATGCCCGGGTGCATATGCATCTTTCATGTGGCCGTGGCAGTAATAGTCTGACAGGATGTATTCGTAAAGGCGTTTATGTATGGCATGTTTTTGAAATAGTTCTTGTTGAGCTGACTGATAATGATGCCCGGCGGATGCCGGATG